>CAZNWG010000007.1:1353-12614 GCA_964576905.1 uncultured Candidatus Saccharibacteria bacterium | reverse complement strand
GAGTCAACGTGAGTGCACTTGTCCCAATACGAGGTCGCGTACCCTGCAAGAATGTTTCAACATCACCATGAGGGACACCCGAGCGAATCATGATTTCAGTACCGTACGATGAGGTGAGGAATGCGTAAGTCAAATCATCCTCATTCGTCCCACACACGAGTGCAAACTCATGGGTGACTCCTTCGCCTTCGGCCAAATCTTCTCCATATACGGTACTCAAACCGCGAAAATAAAATGTGTTGTAGTATAGCGTAAGGAGAACGAGTACCCCATAAATGCCTGCAATGATGCAGAACGCTCCTGTAAGTGCATGTGCATCCCCCAAGATACTTGTATACGCGAGTGCACCCACACTGATAGTGTCTTTGATTACATAGAAACAGAGTATTCCAACGAGTATAAACAAAATAATCGAAAGAATACGCATTAAAAAAGTACGTTGCTTTCGGGGGAGTATCGCATCAAAAGCGAGAGCCGGTGTGTATGCACGAATTTCTGCTGAGACTGTTTTCATGGTACGAGAAGCGTTACACCGTATACAATGCCAAAAATGAGTATAAACGGCAAAAAGAACCATACAGCGAGCAGTGCACCGAGAATGAGAACTCCAATGACAAGCGCAATGAGCCCTACTGCAACAATCACTATACGAATGCAGGCACCGAAGATACGCGATGTCACATTCATGACAAATGCTTCCATAAATGCTTCAACGCTTTTGGGCTTCTCATCATCGGTCATTCGTTTCCATGGGGAAAAGAGCGTACCAATGAGGAGCGGAATTGAAAAGAAATTGGTGATAAACCACATAAAATTAAACCACACGGCTATCAAGTCGAGTATTGCGCGCGAGTAGTACCAAAAAATAAATCCGACTAACAGAAATGGTATTCCCATGTATGAATAGTATACCTTACCCATTTTTTCAATGGGTCTTTCTATTAACATGTCTGCGGTAGATAAGATAACCTGCTCCACACAACAAAAACGAAACAATTGCATACTCGATGAGCGATTCTATGCGTACAGAACCAGCAACAAAATTTGTGAGTGCATGTGTACCCACATACCCTGCATAGAGATACACCCCGTCACGGACAATAGTACCTATGAATGCAGAAACGCACACCATCCATACTGGCACGCCGAGAACACCAGCACCCACCGACACAATAACACTCGGCATAATCGGGAGGGCGCGGAGAAGTGTGAGTACAAAGACACCACGCGCGCCCGTGCCAACGCGTACGCGGAGCCTCTCAACATCATGCTCACTCACACCAAAATACTTTCCGAAACGATTCACCACGACACCTTCTCCAAAACGCGCCACAAAGTACACAACGAGCGCACCAATGGTCTTCCCCACTGCACCGATACAGGCGAGAGCGACGAGACCGAGGAGTGGATACCCCTGTACGGTCGCTATGGTTCCCGCGAGAACCATGACGGTTGGTGAAGGAATCGGCGCGACAATTTCCTCAACGATGGATGCCACGAAAACAAACCACTCAAGTGGAAGTGTATGCGAGAACGCAAGAAGCTGTAATTCAAGTTGAGCAAACATACCTATTTGCCACGGCCGTAATACTGCTTCAAGAGTTTGACGTGTTCCTCGTATGTTTTAGTACAGTGAAAACCGCCCTTTTTATCATGAAAGTAAAACATGCAATCGGTTTCAACCGGATTGAGTGCACCGATAATTGCCTCAAGAGATGGGTTTGCTATCGGTGCTGGAGGAAGTCCTTCATTTTTGTAGGTGTTGTACGCAGATGCGAGGTACTTATCTGCGGGGAGCACTCTCGGCCACCACGGCTGATTCGATTTACTCCCCTTTGCGTATTGGAGCGTTGCATCTATTTGGAGCCTCATGTCCGCAAAGAGACGGTTCCAGATGACACCGGATATGTGGCGCATGTCGTCAAAGTCTCTCGCTTCCCGCTCGAGGAGAGACGCCACGATGAGCGTATCTCTGAGCGGAACAACCAGTTCGATTTCTGGCGTGTAGCGACTGAGCACCTCTGAATCGAAACGTTCTGCGACGAGCTCTGCGACGTGTTCGGGAGACGCACCGACCTCGACGTTGTACGCTCCGGGGAACATCTTGCCTTCTTCAATGACGGGAGACGTTTTTTGGAGTGTTGAGAGAAAAGTATCACGATCTGTACTCGACCATTTTAGAATTTTTGCAAAGTGTTCGACGATTTGCTCCTTTCGCTCTCCCGGCTCGATGACGAGAACGCGCGTCGAGAGCGATGCAAGATTTTGATACCATCCCATGAGGGCAAGTTTACCGAGAACCTTTGAAAACCAAGACGAGTGGACACTGAGAACTCCATCGGTCTTGGGTATTGTCGTCACCACAAATTCCTCAAGTGCTGGATCTTCCGCAATCTCCTTCTTTTCGGGATTCACACTTACGGGGAAAGGTATTATTTCTGGCAAGGAGGTATCTTCAGAATCACCAGTAGAAGCGGGGTCTGCATAAGAAACAATGATATCGTTCGCCTCACGTACAAAAAAAGACGCACTTATAATAAGTACTCCGACAATCACACCTGTGAGGACAAGTGTTGTTGATACCCATTTCGGTATTTTAGTTCTCATTCCTGCCTGAGTGTTTTTTGTACCCATGTTCGTATGTTTCACATTATACCCCCTCCACCGTTCTCCATGCACAGGTGTACGGCATAACTGCACCGGTATATTCAACGTGAATAATGCCCGTATTTTTCATCTGCTTCACGTGAAGAGCGGTAAGGAGAAGTTCGAGAATACCCCATATATGCTTTTTGCACATGTACGATACCATACCATGAATAAATATTGTATGAGAAACCACGACAATCGACTGCTGTTTCCCCACACATGACTCGAGGTATTGTAGCGCACGTTGTGCACGTGCTCTCATTTCAGTTACATTTTCGGCATCCTCAAAGTGCCACTCACTCTCTTTATATTTCCATATAGTAAGAAATGCATACAGAATAGATTTCGGATGGAAATGTGACTTTCCATGAAGCGATGAGGGACGGATTATTTCATAAAAATCCTCATGGATTATCGGTGTGAGTCCAACACATTCACCGATAATTGTTGCTGTTTCTTTGGCACGGACATATTCACTCGTGATGAGATGATCGGGGTTCATCTCGCGGAGCATCTCGCCGACTTCCCGTGCCTGCTCCTTTCCTTTCTCAGAGAGGAGTGTCGTGGGTGATTGGTGCACATGTGCCCTATTCAGTAACGTTTCACCGTGTCGAACGAAATATATGTGCATACTAACTCTGACAGTGTTCTATGAGTGCAAGCTCGAGTGGCAAGACGGTGATCGCACTCTTCCCAATAAATTCAGATGCGGTAATGAGTCGAAGGATAAGGTGTGAGTTCACCGTGGCTGTCGCTTCCTTTGCTGCGCGGGTGAGCTGTGTTCTCTCTGCATCGCCATACTGTATGAGCAATTGTGAAGATGCATCGGGAGTATAGCGAAGCAGTACAGTAGTACGAACACGTTCAAGCAAAAGGCGCATGAAAAACTTCATATCGACACCCGATGTGGCTGCCTGTCTCAATGCTTCAAGCCCCTTCTGTGCATCTTTTTCCACAAATGACTCAAACACAGATGCAATAAGCACGGCTTTTGGCGCACCTACAATAGTCGCTACTTCATCAGGAGTGAGTGCAGTGTCACCAGACGCCATCATTACCTTTTGCGTAATACCGAGTGCATCACGATATGACCCATCTGCAGAGAGTGCAATCACGTCTGCGGAACTCGCATCGAGCGTAAAGTGTTCTTGCTGTGCTATTGCCATGACGGTGTCGCGGAGCTCATCTCGCGATGGAGCACGAAATTCAAACACTTGGCATCGTGAAGTAATGGTATCGAGCAGTTTGTCACGTTCCGTCGTCGCGAGGATGAAGATGACGTGTGCGGGTGGTTCTTCAAGTGTTTTGAGAAGTGCATTGAACGCTTCCTTGGTAAGCATGTGCACCTCATCAATAATGTACACTTTATACGGTGATTCAAACGGCATGGTATGCACCGCATCGCGAAGTGCACGAATGTCATCAATACCTCGATTTGATGCGGCATCAATTTCATAAATATCGACATCATGAGCGCCAATCTCCCTCGCAAAAATACGAGCGACCGTGGTTTTCCCTGTCCCGCGTGAACCCACAAACAAGAGTGCGTGGGGTATCATTTTTTTTGTAACTGCCCCCTTGAGCACTGAAATAATGTGCTCTTGATTGCGCACCTCCTCAAAAGTGCTCGGACGATATTTGCGGTAGAGCGCGAGTGATATGTCTGTCATCACGCCATTATAGCAGAAGCTTTCGAGTATGTCTGAAACCCTGTCTTCTCAACTCAGAGCGTGCCCGAGAGCGTATGTAAAACCTGTACGACCAACTCAGAGCGTGGTCAAAAACCTTTCAGACAAGGCGCACAAGCGAGAAAATGCGAGGCGTATTCAATATACGATGAGCGTTTTCGAGTGCAGGGCAACGCAGTATGAGAGATTTTTGAACATGCTCTAGAAAACCTCTCCCTGTTTTTCAAGTATCGCAATATCATGCAAAAGATCAGAGCTTCCGAGAAGCACAATACCGATTTCTTTACCCTCGTGTAATTCAAAAGTACCTATAAAGGTTCTCCCCGCTTCATCAGTATAACCATGTTTCCCGCCACGGAATGAAGAGAGTGCCGATGCAGGATTGTTGTTTACATAGCCAGAGTGTGTCCCTATATACATACGGAGACGGGTAATATCGATAGTGTGTGGATATGTGTGTTTGAGTGTCACAAAAAATCGTGCAAGTTCACGTGGAGTGGATACATTATCCGCACTCAACCCTGACGGGTCCACAATATGTGTCGCAGTCAGACCTTCTTCCGTTACTAGGTTGTTAACACTTTGCACATACTCACGATCGAGGTAACGAGCAATTGCTACCCCTGCATCGTTTGATGACTCAATGAGGAGTGGAAACAGGAGTGTATACGGTGTCACTATTTCTCCTGCACTGAGCTTCCCCGCACGACCATTGGTATCCACATCACTTTCACGGATTGAAAATGCTTCATCCTTGCGTGGGCTATGCATGACCACGAATGCAGTAAAGAGCTTGGTGATAGAAGCAATAGGAAGTGCGGTATCCACCTGTTCACCTCCTATAACTTCTCCGGTCGTCGTATCAAAGAGTGCCCACGCGTGTGCAGTAAGTGGTTGCGACAAAACTATCGCCTCAGTTGCTGTTTTAGATTTCGGCACGTCCTTTTTCGGTATAACGTACACAACAAACGCAATCAAAACAGCTCCCAAAAAAGACGCGAGTGTACCGTATACGAGCAGTCGTTTGAAAAATACATTCGAAAGAAACATACCTATATAGCATACCGCGGGCCGAAGGCCCGCGGTAGATGCACTCATGTATGACGGACTATTTCTTCTTTGGTGCTACTTTTTTCGCTACTACAGGAGCGACCTTCTTCGTCACAACTTTCTTTGCAGGTGCCTTTTTTGCAACGACTGCTTTTGGTGCAGTAATTTTCTTTAATGCATTGCTTTTGGAAAGCGTGTTCCAGTGCTCCTGCATCTCTTTTTGAAAATCTTTCACTTCACCTGAAGTAGCATTTTTTACTGTTCCATATGCTTTGCTTGCGTTTGCAACAAGTTCCTTGTACTCAGCCTCGGTGATTGCTTCTGCCTTTTCAAGTGCTTCGAGTACCTCGCCCTTTGCTTTGAGAACCCACCCTTTCACTTTCTTTCGGTTCTGTGCCGCTTTCTTACTTCCGTACAAAAAATATGCACCTGCTGCGGTGACTGCTGCTGCGGTGACACCGAATCCAATACCAACCTTTTCTGCGGTACTCATCTCTTCCTTTGTTTTCTTTTGTGCCATATTATGCTTGATCTTTTATTGATAACTCGCCCGTGCGCCGTGTCTTGTGTCCACTCTGCGTACGAGTCTTTGTACTTTCTTTTCGCCCCATCAGGGAAGCGATAAGTTGTGGAAGTACTCCTATATGAGCGATAAATGTGCGCACATTTTGAATATCATCTGCTATTGCCTCTGTTTCCGCTTCAATGCGGTCGGTAATACGTCGTATGCCCTTTAATACCTTAATGGTATGGAAAAGCACAACAACAAGAATTGCCGAAATAACAATGACGGCAATACCCGTTATAAAAAAGAAGATATCTGCGTGTACAACCTCGCTCATACTCCCATTGTAGCAGATGCGTGGGGGGTATGATTGCGCTGTGCACAGAATGTGTTTACAACCGTTTCCATCTCCTCGGCAGTATTTGTATCCATGAGCTGGGCACGTAATTCCTTTGCACCATCAAATTCGTGTACGTATGCCTTGTAGTGCTTTTTCATGTATGCGAAGCTCTTGTGTGGCAAAAGCAACTCGTAGAGGCGTGTGTGGCGGAGGAGTACGCGAAGTTTCTCTTCAATAGGAATTGTAGTGACGTTCTTCTCTGGGTGGAAAAACCACGGATTTCCAAATATCGCACGTCCAAACATCACCCCATCAGCACCCGTTTCTGCTACTTTTGTGTACGCATCTTGAAGTGATACGACATCACCGTTCCCAAGGATGAGTGTCCGCTCATGCTCTTGAATACCCTTCTGCAGTTCATCGCGAATACGTACTGCATGCGCTACATGTTCCCATCGTGCAGGAACTTTTGACAGTTCCTTGCGTGTCCGTGCGTGTACGGTGATGACAGCAGGTCTTTCTGCTAAAAGTGCAGGGAGCCATGTTTCAATTTCATTTTTGTTATAGCCAATGCGTGTTTTCACAGAGATAGGTAATCCCCCACTTGCACGTGTGGCAGTGCGGAGTATCTCTCGCGCCAACTCAGGGTTTTTTATCATTGCCGAACCACATCCTTGTTTTTCAATAGTTCTGTCGGGGCAACCCATGTTGATATCAATGCCATCAAAACCGAGCGTAACGCAAAGCTGTACCGCTTTTTCCATATACTCTGGGTGCGACGAAAAAAGCTGTGCAACAATTGGTCGCTCTTCCTCACTATATATGAGATCCTTCATGAGTTTCTCCTTGCCTTCCTGAGACGCTCGCATAAGACCATCGGCAGAAACGAATTCAGTCCAGAACACATCAGGACCTCCTACGGTGCCGTCTTTACGCACATGTCGTGACTCTTCAGCAATTATACGGCGAAAAGCCGGATCGGTGACATTTGCCATCGGTGCGAGCGCAAGGATTGGTTTTGGAAGATTGTGCCAAAAAGACATTGAGAGAGTTATACCACGATTTCCCTATTCGGGAAGTGTTCCTGAGCTTGTTGCGGTAGTACTTCCTGTTTCTGTGAGTGTCTCATTCACAAAAACTTTGTGATCGAAACGTATATCAATATATTTAAAATTACCTGGCTCTATGTGCTTAAACTCTTCAGAAGAGAGCACGGCCGTGAGGTTGTCAAATGCTTCTGAAAAATCTTTCTTTCCTGAAACAAGTATCATGCCACCACCATTTATGAGGAGTTCGAGATCACCGTTCTGGCGATGTACCACCGAGGAAATCCGCAGTGCATGTTCTTGCATAATGCGCATAATAAACGCATCGAGCGAATGGAGCGCTTCTTCTGTAAATGCACTACCGCGCGTAATCTCGGTAAGGCCTTCTTGCTGGTGTCGAACAAATGCTCCTCCAGAGAGAGTCGGTGCCTCGGCAAATGCATATCCCTTTTCAGTTATAAAATAACACGGGATATCGGGACGTTCATACGCGCACCAGAGTGCATGTGGCACATACTCTTTAAAGTTAATTTGAATCTTTGTACGTGCGGAACGAGCAACCACAATATCATACATGCGTTCATTACTCCGGAGTACCTCTTCAATCCGCTCTTTTGGATACAGATAGGAAAACTGTTTTGGAATAAGGAGTATGTATGCTCCTTGGAGTTCTTGAAGGACTTTTGCGCGTACCTCGTCATGAGGGATTGTCTCCCCACCTTCAACAATGACCTCGGATATTGTAAAAAATGGTAAACGAGTTATATACCATGTCAGTGCAAGAAAAAATACTATAATGAACAACCGCAAAACACCTTTGGCTATTTGCCACACAAAAGGATGCTTCTCTGTGCGTTTTTTTCGAATACGATTTTGTGTTGGTGTGTGAAGTGCCACAGACCCTATTGTAGTACATCAGCACCAAAATACGGAACAAGTACTGGTGGTATTGTAACGGTACCATCCTCCCGTTGGAAATTTTCTATGAGAGAGACGAGAATGCGCGGGCTCGGTATCGCCGTACAGTTGAGCGAGTGCACGTAGCGCATCTTTCCCTCTTCATCACGGTAGCGAATGTTGAAACGGCGCGCTTGAAAGTCATGGAAGTATGAAGCAGAGCTAATCTCGCGGTACTTCTCCTCACCGGGGACCCAGAGCTCGATGTCGTATTTCTTCACCTGTCCCTGACCGAGATCTCCGCCACAATTTAATACCGTATGGTATGGGATTCCGAGCGATTCAATAAATTCTTCAGTGTTTTGATTGAGCCACTCATGCCACTTCACCGACTCAGTGTGACTCGCCTCACAGAGAATGACCTGCTCAAGTTTAAAAAATTCATGCACCCGAATGAGCCCTTTGGTATCTTTTCCATGACTGCCCGCTTCACGGCGAAAACAGGGTGAGAACGAAAGCCACATAATCGGAAGTTGACTCCTCTCGAGTACATCATCTGCGTAGTAGCCCATGGTCGACACTTCAGCGGTCCCAATGAGGTAATCCTCATCTTGTGTCTTGTACACATCCTCAGCATCATTGGGAAGGTGCCCCGTCCCGTAGAGGTTACTCTTACGGACAATTGCGGGCACAATGAGCGGGTCGAATCCCCGCTTCAAGAAAAAGTCCTGCGCGTAATTCCAAATCGCCCACGAGAGGCGTGCACCGCCTCTCTGGAGGTAGTACCCGCGGAAGCCGTGCACCTTTGTGCCCCGTTCAAAATCGACGATGCCGAGTGCAGTCATGATGTCGACATGGCTCTTTGGTGTAAACGGAAACTTGGTTTTTTCGCCCCACGTCTTCACTTCAAGATTATCTGAGTCATCCTTTCCATCGGGGACCGACATGTCGGGAATATTGGGCACTTGGAGCATAAGCTCTTGCCACTTCACAATGACCTCTCGGAGTTTTTCTTCCTCCTTCTGTATCTCTTCCTTCAAAATTTTCATTTCGGCAATCTGCACGTTTCGTATTTCCGTTTCCTGAGTAGTCGCCACTTCACGAGAAACAGTGTTCTGCTTCGCTTTTTTCTCCTCTACAGAGGCGAGGAGTGCCCTGCGCGTATCATCGAGCGCAATGAGCGCATCGAGGTCGACCTTCATCTGCTTCTTCTGCGCTCCCAATTTGACAAGCTCGAGATTTTCTCGAATGAATTTAATATCTAACATGGTATTGAAACTAGATTCACATTATACGCACCTTTTCCAAATTACTCAAAACAATTCGTAAAGTTTTTTGTATCGATTTCCAATTTCACTCAATAATTGTAATCATCAGTAACGAATCCAGTAGCAAAATTTTAAAAACATGCTAGACGACTTCAAATACATGTGTTCTCATAGGGTAGCCCTATGTTTTAGGATAAATTTTAAAAACATGCTAGACGACTTCAAATACATGTGTTCTCATAGGGTAGCCCTATGTTTTAGGAATGGTTTTGGCGAAGGGATTGAGGGTTTTGAATTATGCTCTATGATATGCTGAAATATTATGGATTTCCCGCTCTACAAAGAGTCTGTGCAAAAGACCTTTCCCGCGCTCGCGGAGATTCCCGATGCGCCCCTCGAGGTGTGGGTGCGGGGGAAAATACCGCCCTCCGGTACGAAGTGTCTCGCCGTGGTCGGCTCACGCGATTACACCAACTATGGCAAACAGGTGGTGGAGTACCTCATCGGGGGCCTGCGCGGGTACCCCATCGCAATCATCTCCGGGCTCGCACTCGGCATTGATGCGCTCGCGCACAAAACCGCCCTTCACAATCATCTCTACACACTCGCCGTGCCCGGCTCCGGAATCGACGACACGGTTTTGTACCCACGCACCAATCGAGGTCTCGCGCATGAGATTCTCGAGAGTGGCGGTGGACTTTTGAGCGAATTCGAACCCACATTTAATGCGACCCCATGGTCCTTCCCACAGCGCAACCGCATCATGGTAGGGCTCTCACATGCAGTGTTGCTCATCGAAGCGGGAGAAAAATCAGGGACACTCATCACCGCTCGTCTCACCGCAGACTACAACCGAGAACTCCTCGCAGTACCCGGAAATATCTTTTCAGCAAACAGCTTTGGTGTCCATCAGTTTCTCAAACTCGGTGCAACACCAGTCACCACTCCAGAAGACATTCTTACCGCGCTCGGTATTGAAACTGAAACTCAAACATTTTCCCAAGTACTGAATTCGCTCACCGAGGAAGAGACAACCGTCCTCGCACTCCTCGCCGAACCAAAGGACAATGACACCATCATTCGCTCCCTCCCCTATCCCCCGGAGGCTACCCTCATGCTCCTCATGCGTATGGAACTCGCGGGCTACATACGCGAGCAGAATGGAGTATTTTCTAAAATAATCTAGTATTTTTTTTGAGTTACTATTTGACACAAAATCATTTCCCTAGTATCTATTGATGTCATGAGTACGACACTTGTTATCGTTGAGTCACCTGCAAAAGCAAAGACTATTGAAAAATACTTGGGCGCTGGGTATACCGTACGCGCGTCTGTTGGCCATGTGCGTGACCTCCCAAAATCAGAAAAAGGCGCCATTGATATTGAAAATGGTTTTGTCCCGCACTACATCATTTCCCCAGGCAAGGAAAAGGTTATTTCTGAACTTCGCAGAGAGGCTTCAAAAGCTGATGTTATTTTCCTTGCAACTGACCCCGACCGCGAGGGTGAAGCGATTGCGTGGCATGTCGCAGAGCTCATCAAAGATGTCAATCCACATCTCAAGCGAGTTGTCTTCCACGAAATTACTGAACCAGCGATACAGGAAGCAATTTTGCACCCCCGTGACATTGATAATGATCTCAAAGAAGCTCAGGAGGCACGACGTGTCCTTGACCGATTGTTTGGGTACACGCTCACACAACTTATATGGAGTAAGGTACGTTATGGCCTCGCTGCGGGACGTGTGCAATCGCCAGCGGTACGTATTCTCATGGAGCGTGAGCGTGAAATACGCGCCTTTATACCCGAAGCGTACTT
>CAZNWG010000007.1:0-1253 GCA_964576905.1 uncultured Candidatus Saccharibacteria bacterium | reverse complement strand
GGTACTACTGATGACCAAAAGAAACTGTATGCGCTCATTTGGGAACGTGCAGTCTCTTCACAAATGAGCGATGCGCGCATCATGCGAACCAAAATCATCGCAAATGTAACGGGTGCGAAAGAGCCCATTCCTGACTTTGTCACAAATGGCTCACGGGTCATGTTTGATGGGTGGCTCCGCGTAGATACACGCGCACGTGGCGAAGATGTCGAGGTCCCCGCACTCGAAATAGGTAATACACTCACACTCACCGAACTTGCCGTTGAAGGCAAAGAAACACAACCACCAAACCGCTATACCGAAGCTGGCCTCATCAAAGAACTTGAAAAACGTGGCATCGGTCGTCCTTCGACGTACGCCTCTATCATGAAGACAATCGTCGATCGCGGATACGTAGAAAAAATCGGAAAAACGCTTGTACCAACCGACACCGGCGATCTTGTCGCTTCATTCCTCGAAGAACATTTTGCAACATACATCGGTGATGACTTCACAAGTGAAATGGAAGATGAGCTCGACGAAATTGCAAATGGTAAGCTTACCTACACAAAAATGCTCAAAGCCTTTTACGGTCCATTCAAAAAGGCAGTCGAGGGTAAGGAATCCATTCCTAAAATTACCAACCTCGGTGCAGGACCAAAAGAATTCCCCTGCCCGGTCTGTGGAAAGGATATGGTCATCAAGCTTGGCCGAGGGGGGAAATTCCTCTCCTGTGCAACATTCCCTGACTGTGCCGGTGCGCGTATGCTTGATGGTTCACTTATCAAAAATGATGAACCACTGGGTATTGACCCTGAAACAAATGAAGAAATTTATCTTCTCAATGGGCGCTTCGGCCCCTACGTCCAAGTGGGGAAAAATCCTGAAAAGATAAAGGGGAAGAAACAGCCAAACCCAAAACGTGCGAGCGTACCAAAAGGCAAAGAACTCTCTGAGATAACTATTGCAGATGCACTCCACTACCTCATCCTTCCCCGCACACTCGGCATACATCCAGATACCGGCGAACCAATTATTGCAAATACGGGGCGCTTTGGACCGTACATTGGCCATGTGCGTGACTTTCGTTCACTCAAGGGATCTGACACTCCCTACACCATCAGTTTCGAACGAGCACTCGAGATATTCAAAGAACCAAAGAAGGGGCGGGCGGGTGAAAAAATAATAAAGGAGCTCGGTGAAGACCCAAAAACAAAGAAAATGATTGTTGTCTACGAATCAAAATCAGGAAAATACCTCAGAAAAGGGTTCAC
>CAZNWG010000006.1:23391-29233 GCA_964576905.1 uncultured Candidatus Saccharibacteria bacterium | reverse complement strand
AGTACACCGTGCCGGTATCTGCAAGTGGGGAGCTGTACGTGACCGATATGCTCACGGAGTTTGCACAGACACATCCAGTACACATACTGAAACAGACTCTCTGGATTCCAATTGGCTATCCAGAGGATATTACAAAAGCAGAAAAAATTCTCACAGCAATTGGTCGAATGTAGGTTGAAGGAAGAGGGAAGAGATGGTATTCTCTGTGCACTCTACATTATGTCGATGTAGCTCAGTTGGTTAGAGCGTAGCACTCATAAAGCTAAGGTCGGAGGATCGTTCCCTCCCATCGACACAATTTTAAAAACCGCCTTCTGGCGGTTTTTAAATTGCGTCGATGGAGAACAGTCCAGTGGACTGTTCGTGAGGGAACGATGAGGTTGCCAGCTCTTTTGCCAAAAAGAGCGACAACCTGTACAGAACCTGTAAGGTTCGTTCCCATCTTACAGATGCTGTACACCTTTCACAGAAACTGCTCAAGGTCTTGCAAAGCTCCATGTATTCGCTTTTCACCCATCGACACAATTTTAAAACCGCCTCAGGGCGGTTTAAAATTGTGTCGATGGAGAACAGTCCAGTGGACTGTTCGTGAGGGAACGATCGGTTTGCGATACGAACGATTTTGACTATATGAAAGGTGTTGTACAATCAGAGGATATATGGTTAATCTAGAAATCAAAATTTCCGTTCAAAATCCTCATGATTTTTATGAAAAAATCAAAAATATAATCTCTCATTCAGGAGAGGTGTTATTACAAACCGATACGTACTATCTCGTCGGCAAGAAACGCTTGAAATTGCGAGAAGAACAGCATAAGTCATATTTTGTTTTTTATATACGGCCAGATGTTGCACAAAGTAAGTATTCAAAGTATTACATCGTCCCTGTACCTCAAAAAGCAGTAAAATACTCAAAATATGTATGTGCAAAAATACTTGGAGCAAAAATATGCGTAGATAAAAAACGTACGCTATTTATGTATAAGAATACAAGAATTCATTTTGACGAAGTGAAGAATCTTGGTACATTCATAGAACTTGAGACAGTGTGTGCTGATAATCAGGCACAAGAAGACTTAAAGAATGAACATTATTGTGTAATTGAATCATTAAGCCTTGATATGAGTAAGTCCGTAAAAGAATCCTACTCTGATTTGCTCTTAGCACACAAATTAATATGCACATAGAATACGAGGCGACATTTCCGCACATTGAGATAGAGGATGTACGTTCACGACTCCTTGCAAGTGGTGCCGTACTCGTACGTCCGATGTTTCTTCAGAAGCGCGCGGTGTTTTTCCTTCCGAAAGGCCATGAGGTGCAAGGTGGGTGGCTTCGCGTGCGCGACGAGGGAGATAAAATCACCATGAGCTTAAAGGTGGTGGATGGTGGAACTATTCAGAATCAAAAGGAGATATGCCTCACGGTGGATTCTTTTTCCGAAGCGTGCGATATGCTCACTGGGATTGGTTGTACACAAAAGGCATACCAAGAAACTCGTCGTGAACTGTGGACGCTTGATGGCGTGTCTATCACTATCGACGAGTGGCCGTTTCTTCCGTCGTTTGTGGAGGTGGAAGGGGAGAGTGAGGGTGTGGTGAAAACTGTGAGTGAGCATATAGGATTTTCATATGCAGACGCTCGCTTTTGCCATGTGGGAACACTCTATGGAGAGAAGTACGGTTTTCATGAGTCGGTATTTAATGATGAAACACCACTACTCACCTTCAATATGGAGAACCCGTTTGTGAAAGCATAAAACGTTAGATTTTTAAATATATAATTTGAAAAAGCAAAATCATATTTTGGAAACGAAACCCTCGGACAGCGGAACAGGCAACTTGCAAATGTATATACATAGTATATACTCTGCACATGGAAACAAATATTCAAAAATGGGGAAATAGTCTCGGGGTTCGTCTGCCAAAGAGTATCGCACTGAGCAAATCATTGAAAGTTGGAAGTCGTGTCGAAGTAAAAGAAACAAGGACAGGGATTTCTATAGAAGTTGTACAAAAGAACCACCCGACGCTCGGTGAGTTGCTTAAGAATTTTGATAGGGAGACCCAACATGACTTAGTGGATTGGGGCTCTGATGTGGGTGAAGAGGTTATAGAGAAGTGGTGAGTATGAAATACATTCCTTCTCGTGGTGATATCGTTTGGATTGATTTTGATCCTACACTGGGTCATGAACAGAGCGGTCGCAGGCCTGCACTCGTCATCTCTCCCGATAGATACAACAAACTCAGTGGTCGCGCGGTATGTTGCCCCATAACTTCAAAAAACAAAAACTATGTTTTTGAAGTACCCTTTGTTGGAAATAATATTAAAGGTTCGGTCCTCACGGATCAGATACGGACTTTGGACTTTAGTGAACGAAACGTTGTCTTTATTGAGAAAATCTCAAGCGAAGTGTATGCTACTGTCGAAGACAGGATGAAAGCGCTTCTCTTTGGGTAGTAACGCGTGTCGTTATTTTTTTGTTTGTGGAAAAATTTGTTGAAGTATTTTAATCAACAGATTCATAAGGCAAATGTATAGAGCAATATACTGTCACGTGGTATAATAACGGTATGCCAATATATAGAAAAGTGAATCAACACTTTTTTAAAACATGGAGTCATGACATGGCATATGTTCTTGGATTTTTTGCTGCAGATGGAAACATAATTAAAACGAAGAGAAATACTCACTACATATCGTTTTGTTCTGTGGATTATGAAATACTTCAAAATATTAAGAATTCACTCGAATCAACACATCTACTCTCTGAACGAAAGGGAGAAAATGGACATGTGTTTAGGTTACAGATTGGGAGCAAAATCATGTACGATGATTTAGTTGTTTTAGGTTTTGTAGATTGTAAATCAAACAGAATGCTGATGCCAAAAATTCCTGTACAATTTGCGAACGATTTTATCAGAGGGTACTTCGACGGTGATGGAAATGTGTGGACAGGGCTTCTCAATAAGAAGCGTAATAAACCAACACATGTGATACAAGTGGTTTTTACAAGCGGTAGCCTTAATTTTCTGAACGGATTACTCATTCTTATAAGAAAACTTGGTGTTAAAAATGGTTCAATTTTTACCTCAAAAACAAAGAATTTCTCACGGTTACAGTTTAGTACCAAAGACGCTTTGAAACTTGCTGAAATCATGTATAATGGGCAATCGAAGCTTTTTCTGCAAAGAAAAAAGCTTCGATTTGAAGCGTTCAAATCACAATAACTGCGATGGGAAAATAATTTTTCCCCCGCTACGCTCGCAAAACATAAAAGTAAACTTTTACGTTCTTGCTCGCTTGCGGTGGTAAGAAAATCTTTCCTCCGCTACGCTCGCAAAACATAAAAGTGAACTTTTACGTTCTTGCTCGCTTGCGGTGGTAAGAGAAATCTTTCCCCCGCTACGCTCGCAAAACATAAAAGTAAACTTTTACGTTCTTGCTCGCTTGCGGTGGTAGCTCAACTGGTTAGAGCACCCGCCTGTAGACGTGCAGCTTTCTCTTCGAAAGGGAGATTGAAACTTTCCGGGATATCGGTGAAGGCTAAGTCTCATTGAGATATGCGAATACCGAGGGAACCTCATACACAAAAACACATAGTATGAGGGCGCCGTAGAGACTAGATACCGGAGTGCCTACAAGTCATTGACTCATGGCAAAGATATAGTCCACGCCACTATGAAAATAGTAGAAGCAGTGCACGCGGGAGGTTGCGAGTTCAAGTCTCGTCCGCCGCGCAGTTCGAAAAAACCGGCTCGTGCCGGTTTTTTCGTGCGCGGCGGAAGAAACGTGCCTGCGCACGTTTCGCCGAGACTTGAAAGCCGGAACGATGCCGTAAGGCGAGTGAGGCGGGGTCGAGAAATTTTTGCTTGCAAAAATATTCGTGACCAAGTCTCGTCCGCCGCGCAGTTCGAAAAAACCGGCTCGTGCCGGTTTTTTCGTGCGCGGCGGAAGAAACGTGCCTGCGCACGTTTTGCCGAAAATTGAACAAGTGGAATCAAGTTTTCAGTATCACCATCGAAGCCGGCAATGAAACGGCTTGATTAAAAGTACATATAGGTGTAAAAAATTAGGTATGTATTACTTACCAAACGACATTGCGATTGATGTTGATGGAATTATTGACGGAATGCTCGACGAAGACACACACGTTCTGTATTTCCTTGATGGGAAGACCGGTGACGTGGTCAGTGGGGAAGTTGGCAAGAGCATCCCGACGGACACTGCCCGCTACTTTCAAATTCCAAAAGTGCACGGAACGAGTAAAGAAAAATGGATGAAAGAGTTCATCAGAGAATTCGTATACACCGAAGATAGAAAATTAGCGGGAAAGTTGAAAGAGGTTTTTGATTTTGGAGGAGTACACGCTGTCTGTGAGTTTCTCGAAGCGTACGATGAGTCGTGGGTCACTGCATGGGATGAATGGCGAGGTGATAGTACGTTCGAGCGACTCGAGGATTGGTTCGCAACGCTACCGCTCACTATTGAAGAAAGATGGCACGGTGACGACGATTGCGCGGTGTGCCGGGCAATGCGCGATGGAGCGGATGAGGATGAACTCCTCGAGGCGTTCATGGAACAGAACGAACTCAATGACACAATATCCATGCAATACACAAATGTCGCGAGGACTATTGAGGAGGTCGAACAAAACCTCGCCACTATACTCACGCAACACGGCCTGACCGAGCAGGTCACCGTTCAAGAAATAAAAGAGTGGGTCTGGAATGAATCCGGTGACCCGATGCAGGCAAATAGAGCATACATGGGAAAATGGATGCAGTTTTTTGATTTGAATTTTGGCAATCGTGATTTCAAGACAGTCATGGATGCATTTACCGATGCGTGGAATTACTTCCCACATCAATCACTCGGTGGGAAATCACCCCGCCAAATGTTTGAGTCGGAGAAATAGTATGTGGAGCCAAGAGCCGGGCGACCTGTGGTTTCAGGTTTGTGAATGAGTATCGCAAGAAAGGAAACACGCAATCTGCGCTTTGAGCCATCTCGGAGGATCGAATTTGAAATCTTGGAGCCAAGAGCCGGGTTTGAACCGGCGACCTGTGGTTTACGATACCACTGCTCTACCAACTGAGCTATCTTGGCAATTTTTTGCGAACAAGCATTCGCCCCTCCTTTGCGCGCTTACTTGCAGGACGATTTTTTCTTCCGTTACCTATGTTGAGACCTGCGTATGTTGGCGAAAGGGAATCGCAGTTTGGACATATGAGGCGTAGGTTGTTTTCGGCGTTATTACGCCAATTCCCATCTATATGATCTGCGACGAGAGGTACTATACCTGATTTTGGATTAATTTTCGACCACCCACATACACAGCATCTATTTCCGTATTTTTCTCTAAGATATCTCTTAATATGTATGGACACGACGCCTAAACGTTGTAAGCCAACAATTTCCCCATTCTTCCATAACTCTATATATTTTTTATGTTGGTATATAAATTGACAGGTATTGCTACAGTATTTATATCCTGTTCGAGCGGTTTCTTTCCCGCACGATAAGCACGCGCTCCTTGGTTTTCTTGGATTGCTCATAGTATTCAGTCTATCATAAGTTACGACCTCATTGAATATAAAAAAGTGCTCGTATGTTGATGTATTCAATCATGTACATAGAGTTTGTTTTCAACCGAACAATTTGGTATTCTAGTCACTGTCCGCAATAACCGAATTGTGCACAGATAATAAAGCCATCTTAGCTCAGCTGGTAGAGCAACGCCATGGTAAGGCGTAGGTCCCCGGTTCAAATCCGGGAGATGGCTCAATGCGTAAAGAAAAACAGCACCTGCGTGCTGTTTTTCAGCATTGAGAACCGGA
>CAZNWG010000006.1:0-23291 GCA_964576905.1 uncultured Candidatus Saccharibacteria bacterium | reverse complement strand
CGAGGTCGGGCAGGAGGCACTTATGAGCGTTAGCGAATTAGTGACCTGACGCCAATGCGTAAAGAAAAACAGCACCTGCGTGCTGTTTTTCAGCATTGAGAACCGGAGCGATATTTTGCCGACCACGAGGAGGCAAAATCGCGAGGTCGGGCAGGAGGCACTTATGAGCGTTAGCGAATTAGTGACCTGACGCCAAGGCGTAAAGAAAAACAGCACCTGTTTGCTGTTTTTGAGCAAACTCTTTGGATTAATCACACAGACTTCGTATTTCACTTTGTGGCGAGAGAACTATACTTAGAAAATGGTATAGTATTCATATTTCATGGAATCATTAAAAAATAATACACCTTCCTCTGGGAGTGAACAAAAAATTGATGAGTACGTCAAGCGTATTAACGATGGAGAATCAAAAGATTCTATTTTTCAAGGACTGCCGGAATCATTTAAATCTGGGATTGAAAAAAGACTTTCCGAACAAGTTGAAGAGCCGGAACAAGGGTCGGATGAAATTCCCCCACAATATCAGGGACTCGATTCTGAAACTCTCGATCTTATATGGACAATTCCGGAATATATTGATACGGAAAAGACAAAAGAAGAAAAAGCAAAAAAAGCGAGAGTGCTAGCGGTATTACGAGCAGAAGAGTCAGCGAAAGCAGTACGTGCAGAATGGCAAGAAGCACGTCAAAAAAGAATGGAGGAATTGAAACAACAACTGGGGATTCCAAAACCATCTGAAAATAATGGATCTCAAGAAGAGAATACGAGAACCCTAAAACCTGAAGAATTACCTACATTAAGTATCGAAGCAAGAAAAAGATTAAGCGGTTGGGAAGCCAGCTACGAATTGGCAAAAATTGCAAAACAGCAGGGTATTGATTTATCAACAATCTCACGAGAAGAGTACGCCGATTTTGCAATACAAAACTCATTAGCCATTGATGATGGTCAATTAAGGGCTGCACCATGGCAACGCATGGGCACATCTCCTGAAGAAATTTTATTGATGATTAAAGAGAAGAGACTACAAATAAATGAAGAAACAAAAAAAGCTTTTGAAAAATTTTCGATAGAAATGACTAATTTGGCAAGCAAACCGCAAAATGAGAGATGGTTGTCTAATGAAATTCGTGTCTTGTCGGGAACAGCAGAAACTGTTTCATGGCTTCATTTTGCAATCAATAATGCAGAAAGTGCAGATAAGGGAGATACATACAAATCATACATATCTTTAAAAGATCCCAATTTATTTTCCAAAGAAACAATACTTTCCTTTATGGAAAAATTGCGCGATGCTGGCTATCAAGGACAGCTTAAGACATTTCAAGATTTATCCTTCCAGGGCATCAATCTTAATGATCAGATTGTCATGCATGGTAATACACAAGCAGATGCCGAACTTGCTTTGCAAGTCGCAGAGCAATTTTTTGGTACAGATATTGATAAAAAAAGTGTTGGCAAAGATGAGCTTGTTGATGGAAAGGAAAAAAGCTATAGCCAAATTCTTGCGCAAAGAATAGCGGAGGCGGTAAATCCGCCAAATCCAAATAATTAGAGTTAATGAAAAGAAAGCCAAATTTTACTGTGTCGTTTCCTGTTGCGAATAAATGAGATATTTGCGTCACCACCAACACTGTCGTATGCTCAAATGAGAGTACTTTGATAGGGAGGTTGTGATGAGGAAGATACCGTGTTCTGAAGATTCAAACAAAGTGTCTTTTGTGGAGGATCCTGAAGCGATTGCTTGTTTGCTTCAAGAACTCATGTATGTTGCTCGAGCGAGCGAGCGTGTGCGTTTCAGATCAGTGTATGACGCGGCACTTTCGTTGGGATACCGTGGCGATCCATTACCGATACGGTGCGTTCTCATCGAGAGTGGCTATGTGTGTGAACTTGAAGAGGGTGTGGACTTCTGTATCACGGCGGAAAATCAGTACCGTATTGATGCTTTTTTCATCCGCAATGCAAATCTTTTGAGTTCACGATTACTCTCAACAACGGAGCGTGTCGCTTGCTTTGGAACCGATGGTGTCGAGGGGACCACTGCAGACAAGGTATATACGCGCACCATTCATCTGTTTTCACAACTCATGACTGAGCTGAGCTCGCTCCCGCAATTGTCTGCTCTTTTGCACACACGTATTGCAGAGCAAGAAGTTGCACAGTGCATGGCAATGGAACGCGTACAGATGTTTGAGGAACGTTTTGAAAGATACCGTGAACAACTACTCGATTTGTATGAAAAAAAACGAGGTACACTTCATTTCCGAAAAGTACTCGAACGGTACCAAATCGCTTTTGCTCGATTGAATGATGCTTTGGACGAAGCAGTGCGGTCCAATGATGAATTGGAATCGTGTGTGAATGATATGGTGAAGGTAGGGTATCTCACAAAATTTTCACCCTCACTCACGAGATTGTTCATGTTGTTCCTTGAAAATGAAGGCAAGGAGTAACTTTATGCCCGTCTCTCAGTAGTATGAGACGGGCATTTCCTTTGTTATACTTCAGCCATATGACGACACAAAATAGGGATAAGTAAATACTTGACAACCTCACATTTTTATGTATTATACACGGGTATTTCGTTCTTTGAGTCATACACGCTTGTGCCTTTATTACTGGCACTTGCTGTATTCTATGAGGAAAAGAACATCTTTCTCAATTTTGATGGCGCTTTGCGCAGAAAGGGTGTCACGATGTCATTTCAAAGAATAAAAATCGGTAACGCAGATCACACTGTTTACCCAGTTGTACTCGGGGTGTGGAAAGATCACAGGGAGCTCGAGGATGATTTTCATAAGCTGAGACTTCTCGAGAGACAACGTGTAATGTGTGAACCTGTGATGGGTCCGAATATCCCGATGTGGTCTGAGGCGTCATATTTTCTCGTCGACGCGGATTACCCTCGTGCGGGTACTGCAAACCTGATCATCCTAACTCCATACGACCTCGGCCTTCGCCCTGTTCGAAATTCATATCAGAGGCCGATGAGTGAAGTCATTAATTTTGCGTTTGACCTTAATCTTCAGCTCGTGACCCCGGTCACCATGGCCTACTTTGTCGCTCAGCATGGCAACAAGCTGTCGGCAGAATTCAGGAAGAGTAAGATTCTCTGTGCTATGCGTCCAGTCCTGATTTGTGGGACTCTCCAGGTCGTTGCGTTGGTTTTCCAACAAGACGTACTTCACCACGGGGCGACATACCCAGACATAATCTCAACAGAAACGAGTAGTGTCGAGAATTATGATGGGGTCAAAAGAATCCCGGCAAAGGAACAAACGCCAAAAGATGTACCTGTCGGTCTTCGCACACCCATTCTTTTCAGGGTGAGAGAGAACTGAAGTGCTTCTGCAGAAATGCTCGTCTACGGACGGGCATTTTTTTGCTATACAGACACCATGTCACCGGAACCCTTATCGAGTGCCACTGTTTGTGACAACGAAACACCCCGTCACCCCACCATAGGAGACGGGCGTTTCCTTTGCTATACTCTACCCATATGGCGACACCACAGGAACGAATTGCGGAAATAGAGTCGGCGATGCTTCGACCGGATTTTTGGAACGACCCCAAACGAGCGCAAGAGATGTTTAAAGAACTTGAGGCACTCAAAAATGAAGCTGAGGGGAAGGGGAAGTATGACCGCGCACCGGCGATTATCACCATTGTCGCGGGTGCGGGGGGTGACGATGCTGAGGACTTTGCGCGGATGCTCGTAGAGATGTATCAGAAATATGCTGAGAAGCGTGGGTGGGCTGTCACAGTGCTCGATTCCAATACGAATGAGCAGAATGGGTACCGAAATGTCGTGTTTGAGGTGAGTGGGAAGGATGCGTACGGCACTCTACGCCGTGAGTCAGGCGTGCACCGCCTCGTGCGCATGTCACCCTTCAACGCGAACGGGAAGCGACAGACCTCATTCACGCTCGTCGAGGTATCGCCACAGGTTGGTAATATGAAAGAGGTTGATATGAAAGAGGAAGAGCTTGAAATTTCGTATGCAAAATCAGGTGGAGCGGGTGGTCAGAATGTGAACAAACGCGAGACCGCGGTGCGCATTACGCACATACCGACGCGCATTTCTGTCCATGTCTCTACGGAGCGGAGTCAACAGCAAAACAGAGATAAAGCACTCGCGCTCCTCGCGGGTAAGGTATACGCGTTTCAGGAGGAGCAACACAAACGCGAATTGAAAGGACTTTCAGTCGAAAAGACAGTTAAAATCGAGTGGGGGAGCCAGATACGCTCGTACGTGCTCCACCCGTACCAGCTTGTGAAAGACCACCGCACCGATGTAGAAGTGCGCGATGTAGAGCGCGTACTTGCTGGAGATATTCAGTTATTTCTAGACGCTGAGGCAGAGGTAGAGTAGAATTAGGTACTGTATGATTTATTTTGATAATGTCTCAAAGATATATAGTGGTGGTCGCTCAGTAGCACTCCATGACGTTACCTTCCAAGTTGCTCCAAATGAATTTGTATCTATCGTTGGTCACTCAGGTGCGGGGAAAACAACACTTCTTAAAATGCTCATTGCCGAAGATAAGCCCACAAAAGGTCAGGTCTTCTTTGAGTCACTCGATATTCATACCATTTCACCGAGGGCACTCCCCAAGTTTCGCCGTAAAATAGGTACCGTCTTTCAAGATTTCAAATTACTGTCGCACCTTACTGCGTACGAAAACATCGCTTTTGCGATGGAGGCGAATGGGCGTACCGATGAAGAGATTGCGGAAAATGTACCCCAGGCACTCGGGCTGGTGGATCTCGGCGACAAGGTATGGAACTTCCCCCACGAGCTCTCGGGTGGTGAAAAACAACGTGTGGCAATTGCGCGCGCGATTGTGAATCAACCCGATATCATCATTGCGGATGAGCCGACGGGTAACCTTGACCCCATCGCAACGTACGAAGTCGTGCAAATTCTGAAAAAAATCAATGATCTCGGTACGACGGTGATTATGACCACACACAACAAGGGAGTTATTGATGCGCTCGGCCGACGTGTCATTACCATGGATGAAGGTCGAATAGTGAGGGATGACGTGGAGGGTAAGTACGTGCTTTAATGTATCTATGATTACAAGTTTCAAACGCATCGTTCGTTCAGGATTTGTTGGGTTTTGGCGTAACGCCTTCGTCTCATTTTCCGCCATCTTTGTCATCATGGTCACACTCATCGTGGTGGGAGGCACCATGCTCATCGGTGAACTGCTCACTACCTCACTTGAGCAAATAAGTAGCAAGGTGGACATCAACGTGTACATGGTCACCACTGCGGAGGAAGAGGAGGTGCTCGCGCTCAAGGCGTCACTCGAGAGTTTGCCTGATGTTCGTGAGGTAACGTACGTATCGCGTGATGAGGCACTCGCACAGTTTCGCGAGCGTCACAAAAATGAAGAGATTACCATTCAAGCACTGGAAGAGCTCGGTGAAAACCCGCTCGGGGCGGTTCTTTCTGTTCGCGCAAAAGAAACATCACAGTACGAAGGAATTGCAGCATACCTCGATGAAAAGCACATGGCAGAATCTCCCGATGCGCCACTTATCGACCGAATCAACTTCAATAAGAATAAGGAGGCAATTAACAAACTCACGAACATCATCAATACCGTTGACCGTTCGAGTTACATTGCCATGATTATCCTCATTTGTGCATCAGTCCTCATTGCATTCAATACGGTGCGCCTTGCCATCTTTACCTCACGTGAAGAGATTGGTGTGATGCGCCTCGTCGGCGCGTCAAACATGTTTATTCGCGGTCCGTTCATCGTTCAGGGAGTTCTCTATGGTTTCATTTCAGGTATCCTTGCACTTCTCGTGCTGTATCCGGTCGTACTTTGGCTTGGACCGGTGACGGGCAGTTTCTTCAATCTCAATATCTTTACGTATTTTGTGACCAACTTCGGGTACTTATTCTTTGTGCTTGTTGGTTCGGGAGTGTTGCTCGGTGTCGTTTCGAGTACACTCGCGGTTACACGATATTTACGCGTATAAATCATGGCGGTTACACGAAATCCGAAAACAAAGACAAAAAAACGTTCATACATTTTTATCGTCGGTGGAGTCATGAGTGGTGTGGGGAAGGGCATTGCTTCATCCTCAATCGCTCTCTTGCTTCAATCGCGCGGACTCACCGTCACCGCGCTTAAAATTGATCCATACATCAATGTCGATGCGGGCACCATGAACCCCACCGAACACGGTGAGGTTTTTGTATTGCAAAATGGACTTGAGACTGATCAGGACATGGGCAACTACGAGCGGTACCTCGGGAAAGATATCCCCGGTATCAACTACATGACAACGGGAAGTGTGTACCAAGACGTCATCAAAAAGGAGCGCAACCTCGAGTACGGAGGGAAGAATGTGGAGGTGGTCCCCCACATACCCGAGGAGGTAATACGGAGAATCAAGAGAGCAGCCGAGGTTGCTGATGCAGACGTGACCACAATTGAGATTGGGGGCACTGTGGGAGAGTACCAGAACATTCTCTTCCTCGAAGCCGTGCGCATGATGAAAATGGAAATGCCAGAAGATATTGCAGTTGTTATGGTGAGCTACCTTCCGGTACCTTCGAGCATTGGTGAGATGAAGACGAAGCCCACACAGACCGCGGCGCGTATTCTGAACAGTGCGGGTGTGTTTGCGGATTTTATCCTCGCGCGGGCACCCGTTTCAATTGATAAAAAACGAAAAGAGAAAATTGCACGCTTCTGTAACGTGAAGGTTGAGCACGTCATTTCTGCACCTGACGTGAAGAGTGTGTACGATGTGCCGGTGAATTTTGAAAAAGACAACCTCTCGCTCCTCATCTGCAAGCAATTGGGAATTACCGTTACCAAGCCGAGTAATCTCACCGCGTGGAAAAATTTTGTCGCGCGCTCGAAGAATGGGAAGGATGTCGTGAAGATAGCAGTGGTGGGGAAGTATTTCAGTTCCGGTGATTTCATTCTCTCTGACGTGTACATTTCAGTGCTTGAGGCAATTAAGTATTCTGCGTATGCACTCCACCTCACACCCGAAATACACTACGTCTCAGCTTCAAGTTTTGAGAATAACCCAAGTGGTCTAAAGAAATTGAATGACTTTGACGGCATACTGGTCCCCGGTGGATTTGGCGCAACAGGTATACCGGGGCTCCTTGCGGTCATCAAATACGCGCGCGAGAAAAAGATTCCCTATTTTGGTATTTGCTACGGTATGCAACTTATGGTTATTGAATTTGCACGCACGATACTCAGGTATAGAGACGCACATACCGCAGAGATAGACCCGTCCTCAAAACATATCGTCGTTGATGTCATGCCCGATCAAAAAGAAAAAATTGCGCGTGGCGAAATGGGTGGCTCAATGCGATTGGGCGAGTATCCTGCAGTCCTCAAGAAAGGATCAGTCGCAGCGCGTGCCTACAGTGCGGGTGAGATTAGCGAACGTCACCGCCACCGCTATGAGGTAAGTCCCACATATATTGAACAACTTACTGGGAAAGGATTGGTATTTTCAGGTACTTCCCCCGACGGCACACTCATGGAAATAGCTGAACTTCCAACCGACATTCATCCATTCTTCGTGGGGACACAGTTCCACCCTGAATTCCACGCACGCCCACTCTCACCGCACCCGCTCTTTACCGCATTCGTGAGAGCATCCTACGAGCACAAGAAGGGGTAGAGAAGGTATATACAAAACACCCGGCGCCCTTTGGGCGCCGGGTGTTTTAGTCTATCTAATCGTCTTCTCCCTCATCCTCATTTTCGTGTTCTTTTTCACCTTCTCGTGAATCATCGTCTTCGTCATCTTCATCTTCATATTCTCGCTCATCTTCATCCTCATATTCTTCCACTTCTCGCTCGCTATCTTCTTTTTGTATGTCATCATCAATACGATCTTCAGAGATTGGTGTTTCAGGGGTTACGGCTGGCTTCTCCTCAATGCTCACGACACCATTTTTTTCTTCGATGCGAATGCGTGATTCTGCACCACGTACTTCTATACGACTATCACCATTATCATCTATACGTACTTTGTATGAATCATTTTCATTTTCGATACGTACACCTTTTTCATCGCGACGTACCTTTGGGGTGCCTTCTACTGTTGCGCGAGCTATCTCACGTACACGATTGCTCTCTTCACCATCAATCCGAGTGTCATCGAGGAAAGTGAGTATTTCTGCCATTGCTTTTTGCACGCGCGCCTCACCGTGTGCTTTGAATGAAGCGATACCACGGTCATGTGGTCGACTTGCGCGGTCCTCCACTTCAAAATTAAGTCGTGCCTCTACGTCGGCAATGGTGAGTAGGGGGAAGCGGGCAGTGATGGCGGTAATTACTTCTTCACGTGTTTTTCCTGCTGTTTCAAAATAAAATTGTGTTCCGTTAAGTTCAATCTTCACGACGGTGGTGTCGGTAAATACATCCGCTTCAATAGAGAGTGTGCTACTAGCGGAAGTCGCATCGCTCGAAGTATCGCCAACACCTGCGGTAGAGACAACAATCTCTTCATCGACAATCTCGCGCAATTCAGCGAGGCGTTCCTCAGTGAGTTTCTGGAGGAGAGATGCGCGCTCGTCATCTGACGCAAAGCGCAACTGTACATTTTCTATTTCACGTTCGAGCGGAAAGAGTAAATCCCCGGGGCGGGCCGCATCGGATGCGAGTGCGGTTCCGCCACTCCCAATAATAAATATAAGTGCGAGAACAAGTGCTGTCATAGTTTTTGTGTGTGTTATGAATAGGTTAAAAATGTACGGTGAGGAAATTGCACGGGGAGGAGCGATGTGCGGTTCTATTGTCTGCCACAGAGAAGCACGTGCCTCAGGACTGAGGTGGGGTGTGTGTGCTTCGAGTGCGGTTATAATGTCTTTTTCGTTTTGCATACAATGTACCTACATATCTAAGTGTGTTGCCAACTGCGCGAGTGCTCGATGGTGACGGACACGCACCGCTGATTCCGTCTTGCCGACGAGTAGTGCAATCTCGCTAAAGGTGTACCGACTGAAGTGATGCAAGATGACAATTTCACGCGTTATGTGGTCGAGGCTCTCGAGTGCCTGCCTGATATCGCGGGTGAGTTCCGGAGAAACACCGCTGTGTGTCGGTGACATGGTTTCCTCATTAAACTCCTCCTGCATCTTCGTATTACGACGTGTCGACTCTTTGTAGTACCTGATGAGTTTGCGACGAGTAATCACGAACACGTACGCATACAATTGCGCATCTGAACGATAGGTGAAACGAGAAAGTGTCGTAAAGAAATCTATAAAGATGTCTTGGGTGATGTCGGTCGCGTGTTCGTCACTCCCACTGCGGGCGCGAACGAACGCGTATACCTTATCCACCAATTGCTCATAGAGCTCTTTGCTACTCCCCACGTCACCTCGCGCGCTTTTCTCAATGAGTGTGCGCATGTCGTGCGGTGTGTGTTCCATACTGTACTGCTACTCTACACTGTAATGCGTATTTTGCATTAAAACGTTACATTTCTAAATTAATGGAATGCCTCAATGAAGAAATGGCAGTTTTCGGGGTTCTGTGCCTTTATCTTCAGAACGAGACTATCACACGCAACTCCTTGCCCGCAGGCGTACACATCTGCATTGTTGAAATCTATGCCGTCGAGATGGTCTTGAATGTAGCCGACCATGAAACCATCCTCCGATGGTTGTGAGATGACGTGACGAACCTCAATGTGTGGGTGCTCCTGTGCCATAGTATCAAAGTAGTCGCGGTGGAGTATTTCATCCGTAGAACGACTTCCGGTCATAACCACTATTTTTTCTGCTACTCCTTTTTTAATGACGTGATCGAGTACCGACTTCACCACACCGGCGCCAACTCCGTATGCAAAGAGGTACGCACGTTCGGATTGCATTTTGTCCGCGGTATTGAGTCCGAGCGGGCCCATGAGCTCCAGTGTGGTACCCGTGAGGTCGCTCTTCCAGAATAGGGGAGACATCACCCCATTCAGTGTTTGTCGAATCGAGAGTGAAATCTGTGATTGGGTGTTGTCCGATGATGAGATTGAGTACGCACGGCGCACCTTTGTACCGTCGATATCCATGAATACATTCACAAACTGCCCCGCAATGAATCCAAGGTCCTCGGGGAGCGTGAGCACTATTTCCTTTGCGGTCTTCGAAAGATCGTTGATGTGCGCTATCTGCGCGGTGATTCGTTTCATAGTTATGCTGTTTGTGGGTTAGTGTTCTGTGTGGTAATTGCGCGTGCTTTGTTCTTCTGGTGGGCGACTACGGTCACGATAGTGATAATGACCACTGATACAATCGGCCCGATGTCACCGTATGAGAGGAACACAAAGAATGAACTTGCATAAAAGAACACGTACGAGAGCTTTTGCACTTTTTTCCAGAGAGCACCCATGACGCGCTTCGAGAGATTGTTTGAGGTGATGAGGAGAATGATGGCTGAGATGTCGGCGAGGTGGGCCAAGAGCGCATAGTTGGTGAGCGACCAGTACGCGGACGTGCCGAATGCTCCGAGGTACCCAGCGGGATCCATGATAATTTTTGAAAAAATGAAAGAGACCACAACCGATGCTGAGAGTACCCCAACACCCTTGCGGAGGATGACGAGCGGTCGAATCCACTTCACGCCGAGTAATATATCGGCGAGCGGGCGTACGAGCATGACAAAAAAGATGGAGACGTGCGATACGTCGTACAGATTGAGGATTGCCTGCGGTGAGAGCCACTCGGGGTAAAACGCGAGCACGAGGGGCAAAACGAGCATGAGCGCGATTGAAATACCCAAAAAGAATGTTTGTAAAAATTTGATTGTTTTGAGGTAGGTTTTCATAGTGTGTCTGTGTGTACGGTTCCGTTACTAGTAATAATAATGTATCGAAGTGTGGTGCCCGCGAGAAGTGTGCATGCGTTCTCGGGGCCAAGGCTGAGGAACACCTTTGCGCACGCCTCGGTTACACCGCCATGTTCGTGGATGACACTCGCTGAGACGATGTCCGTCTCTGGGTTGTGTGTGCCAGAAATGTCGAGGATGTGGTGCGTCGGTACTCCGCTCTGCATCCACGTTCGCTTGTACGTGCCACTCGTCGCGAGGCTCGTGTCTTTGAGGGGGATATGAAAATCATCTTTTTGGGTAATCGGATTGTAGATACTGAAGAGGAATGGTGCACCGTTCTCATCGACACCTCGTGTGTGAATGTCACCACCTACGTTGACGATGACGCCCTGAATGCCATTTTCGGATTCCATAATGCTCCGCGCTATTTTCTCTGCGAGGAAGCCCTTCAGGAACCCCCCGAAATCCAATCTCTGTCCCTCGCTCAGTATAACGCTCCCTGTGAGAGGATTGATGGATGTTGTGGAGAAGTCGATGTCGTACGTATCATTTGCAACAGGTGGTACTGGCGCGTCTTCAAGAGTATCAAAAGAGGTGGTGTAACCGAGACGTTCTATTTGTACGAGTGGGTTGAAGACACCGCGTGTGAGCGTGAAGAGACGCTGTGCTTCGAGGAGTACCTCCAGAAATTCGGGAGAAACAGTCATGGTGCGTGAGGCATTGAGCCGAGAGAGCTCGCTCTCGGGGAGAAAACGTGAAAAGCGCTCCTCGTAGGCGTGTATGGTGTCGCCCGCGCCCTCAAGGAGGGCGCGGGCGGTCTCCGCACTCTCGCACACAATTGAGACTGAAAAATCGGTTCCCATTGCTTTTCCTGTGTGTGTGAATTCTTGCATAGTCCATACAGTGTATCAGGGACAAGATGAAGAAACGATGAATACAGGATATACTATCCTATATGCGCATTCTCGTTGTAGAAGATACCGAAAAACTCGCCACCTACATCAAACAGATGTTTGTAGAGCACGGCTACGCGGTCGATACCGCGGGCGATGGTGCGGTGGGTGAGCGAATGGCACAGTCCGGTGTTTACGACCTCATCGTGCTCGATGTCATGCTTCCGGAGAAAGAGGGGAAGGCGGTGTGTCGTACACTCCGCGCAGAAGGGCTCACGGTACCCATTCTCATGCTCACCGCGCGTGGAGAGGTCGACGACAGGGTGGAGGGGCTCGATAGTGGTGCGGACGATTACCTCGTGAAACCATTTGCGATGAAGGAGTTGCTCGCGCGTGCTCGGGCGCTCCTCCGCCGTCCACAGGAACAGTTTGTCGATACGCTCACCGTACAAGACTTGGTGCTCAACACCAAAGAGCACACCATTACCCAAAGAGGAAAGGAGGTAATGCTCACCCCAAAGGAATACTCGATTCTCGAGTACCTCATGCGCAACACTGACACGGTGGTGACCCGTGAACAGCTCCTTGAACATTGCTGGGATTTCGCCTATAGTGCATTTAGCAACATCACCGACGTGTACATACGACAGCTCAGAAAAAAACTCACTGATTCACATGAACACTACATTGAAACGATTCGTGGCGTTGGTTACAAACTCAACAGCCACTGATTTTAAAACCGCAGTCATTCGTCTCACGGCGTACTATACGCTCGGGGTATTCTGTATACTCATCGTATTCAGTGTGGCGGTGTACAACCTCTTTTCCTTTGGAGTTGAGCGCCGGATTGAGATAGAGTATGAAGATGATGAGTACATACCAATGCTCGAGGTAAGCACAGAGCCGTTACTCCACGAGGTGACAGAAAACCTTTATAACATCCTCGTCATCTCGGATGCCGTACTCCTCTTTTTCACAATCATCATCTCGTACGTGCTCGCGAGGAAGACGCTCGCACCACTCGAGGAAGCGTACGAGCGAGAGAAACAGTTTGTCGCCGATGCTGCGCACGAACTGCGTACACCGCTCTCGGTGCTCAAGGCGGGTGCTGAGGTGCTCCTCGAGAAGGATCGTGCTCGGGAAGAATACCGGCAATTTGTTGTCGAATCACAGGACGAAATCAATAGACTCATCACGCTCTCAAACGATCTTCTCTTCCTCGTACGTCATACAGGCGGAGTGGCGCGCGCTACTCAGACATTTTCACTTGATGAGGTGTGTGTACAACAATGCGAGCGCCTCGTCGCGTACGCGACACAGAAAGGTGTGACGGTGACGCACCATGTGGATGCGCCCGTGACGCAGGTCGGCAATCGAGATGACATGGCGCGTCTCGTCCTCAACCTGCTAAAAACGCGGTCGACTACAATAGAGAAGGGGGGAGCGTCAGACTCACCCTTCTGAAAGCACACCGTGAAGCGACACTCCGTATCAGTGATACAGGCATCGGTATTGCACCATCGGATGTACCTCGCATCTTTGAGCGATTTTTTAAGGCGGACACCGCGCGTACCCAAAAGTCTACGACGGGGTCCGGTCTCGGGCTCGCTCTTGTCAAAGAAATAGCCGATGCACACTCTGGCACGCTCCGCGTGGAGAGTAAGATAGGCGAAGGTACAACCATTGAACTGCGCGTATCCTGTGCATAAGTCTCCTCCTCTTCATCAAATATTCATGATACATAGGTAGTATTACAGAGTATCAATAATAATGTAACGAAATATGTCTCAATACGTATGTTTAGAGTGTGGGTGGATTTATGATGAAGCGGTCGGCTTTCCCGAGCGCGGTATCCCCGCAGGTACCAAGTGGGAGACATTGCCCGATACGTTCAAATGTGGCGAGTGTGAAGTAGTGAAAGGAGACACCCACATGTGGCAAAAACTTGATTAACATACTATGCAAAAAGATATTAAAAATGTAGCAATCACATTCGTGCTCATCGGCGTTATGCTCTACGGTGGTTCTTCAGCGTACGCGGAAAAGATGGCAACACAGGCAGAGAATGAACGTCTCAACCTTGAGAAGCAACAGAGAGAACAAGAAGCGGAGGCAAAACTGCAAGCGGAGTTGCTCCGTATGAAGGAAGCAGAAAAGACGAGCGCCGAGCAAGTGGCAGAACAAAAATTGAAAGATGACATTGCGCGCATGGAAGCGGAAGCAGCGGCAGCTTCAGAAAAGGAGACCGCTGCGTTTGCCGCTGCGCTCGCAAAAAAGCAAGCAGAATACGCGGCAGCTCAAAAAGCCGCAGCCGATGCGGCAGCAAAGCAAGCCGCAGCTGACGCGCTCGCAGCTAAACAAGCAGAACTTGCTCGCCAACAAGCGGCCGCTGATGCGCTCGCCGCAAAGAAGGCAGCAGATGCAGCAGCTGCAGCAAAGAAAGTACGTCAGTCCAGCGCGAGTTAGAATTTGTTTACACGAATATAGAAAAGGTCACCTACATATGCACAGGGAAAGTGTGGCTTTATCCAGGGAAGTCAGCTTCTTGGCATTTTCTCACGGTACCCAAAAAAGAATCCGAAGAGATTAAAAAAACCTATGGCGCACGCGCAAAGGGTTGGGGATCGCTCCCTGTCGAAGTGCATATAGGGAAGTTGGTCTGGACCACATCCATCTTTCCCGACAAGCGCTCGGGCACCTACCTCCTCCCCCTCAAGGCAAAAATCCGCGGAGAAGCGGGTATCTTTGAGGGCGATAGGGTTACCTGTACGATTACTGTGGTTGTCTAAAAATGGAGGGGTACATACCCATAGTGCTCGAGGCTATGGATGATGTCTGTGTACGACTTTCCGCAGAGTACTCCACCCGCAAAGATTTTTTCCTGTGTCACATCGGCAAGCACCCACGTTGGGGGCACGAATTTCATTTTTTCTTCGTTTGAGGTGAATTCGACATCGACGAGTACAAGACCAAGAAGCGCATCTTGAAAAACATCAATTTCATACGCGGTATCATTCTCAGTGAAGTAATACCGAACTTTATGTACACGTTTTCCTACGAGTGTCGCGAGTTCATCAAATTCATCCATAGTGAGTGGAATAGTGTTCTCATTTTGGTGCGAAGAATCGGTACCTGCCACAGGTGTCTTTTTTGTTATTTCGCATATGTCACCTCGCTTGCGGATGCGGAGCGTCGCGTGTGGGGAAGTGGTAGGTATGTATATGTCGAGGATTTCTTTCGAGGCCACACGTGTCGAAAAAGAATCGGGCAGTCGCTTCGCGAGGTAGGTGAGTTCAAATTCTTCTTGCATAGGTAATATCTAAATAAAATATGGCACAAAAATAAGCATGCCAATTATGAGTGCTGTGAGTGACGCGAGGAGCACCGCACCTGCAGAAACATCCTTCGTATCTTTGGCATAAGGATGGTACTCGGGGGAGGTGAGATTGATATCAATTTCAATGGCGGTATTGAACGCTTCGGCCACGAGTACAAAACCACCTGCAAAAATAAGAAATATCCACTCAGTTGCGGTTATCGAAAAGTACACACCGAGCGCAACCGCTCCCAAAAGTATACCCACGTGGATCCACGCGTTTGGCGTCGTCTTAAAGAACACCCATATACCACGTCCTGCGTGAACAAAGCTCTGGGCGCGCCTCACGAGCGAGAATTCCGTATCCGTATCGAGTATTTCTTGCATGAGGGTAAGTATATCAAAAATTTGACAGCATAATGTATCACTCCCAAGCCCGTGTCTGTGAGTAAAAGAATAAACACCCTTGAAACAATCTCCCAAAGTGTTTCAACTACCCGCGCAATGTCCCGTTGGCTTGCCACGGTGTACCGCAGGCTGATGCTTTTACCGGTCGTGCATAGTTCCCAACAGCACGAAGCAAACCACTTGCATATAAATAGTGTATATGATACACTAAGTATATTACCAACATAACATTACTACCATGAATACAAAAAATGGAGCGGTACAGCGATTTATTGGAAGTAGGGCAAACCACCTGGAAAACGGATACGTGACCGTTGCCATGTTGCTCGTCACGGTCCTTTACGAGCTTTTCTCGAAGGCGGTGTTCCCCGACTTTACCTTCAATGTGTATGAGTTTGTTGGTACGTGGAGTGGGCTTGTGACTGTCTGGCTCTGTCGTACGCAGAATGTGCTCTGCTGGCCATGGGGGATACTGAGCGCGCTCGCGTTTGGATTTTTCTTTGGTAGCATTGGCCTTCCCGGACAGCAGTGGCTGAATTGGGGATACTTTCTCATCATTCAACTTTGGGCATGGCCGAACTGGGCATTCGGCGGTGAGGCGAAGACCGAGCTACCGATAACCTTTCTCGGCGGGCGCGGTCGACTCTTTACACTCGCATCGATTACCATTGGTACAGTGCTCGTCTACATGCTCATCGATACGTTTGTGCCCGGATCACAGTATCCGATTCTCGATGCGACTGTTGTTGCTTCCAGCGTGGTGGCGCAACTCCTCCTCGGAAGAAAGAATGTTGAGAGTTGGTATCTCTGGTTTGGTCCCGTAAATCTGCTCTCCATTATTCTCTTTTATCTCTCGGGTGCGTACACCGTCATGGCGCTCTACATAGCGTTCTTCATACACGCAGCCTGCGCTATTCGAAAGTGGAGGAGAGACGTTCAATTAGTAGCGTAATCACATTCTGTATGTTTTCTCGAGGACTCATTATTGGGAAATTTTATCCCCCACACCGAGGGCACAAGTACCTCATTGACCGAGCTCGTGCAGAGTGTAAAGAACTCACCGTGATTCTCTGCTACAAGCAGTCAGAAACGATTCCCGGTATGCTCCGTGCGAAGTGGCTCCAGCGGATACATCCTGACGTCCGTATTCTCGTGATTGAAGACAATAAGCTCGCCGATGATGATTCGGAAGGTTGGGCTAAATTCACTATTGATATATTGGGATACGTACCCGATGCCGTCTTTACCTCGGAGGCGTACGGTGACCCCTACGCTTCCTTCATGGGAACGGTACACGTGCTTGTCGACCGAGATCGCACGCACGTGCCGATTTCGGGAACAATGGTGCGGAGCAATCCGATGCGGTATGCACAATTTCTCGAGCCCTGTGTCCGTGCATATTTTGCACGGAGAGTCACTATTCTGGGTGCTGAATCGACAGGCACGACAACGCTCTCGATAGCACTTGCGAAGCACTACAACACGGTGTGGGTTCCCGAAGATGGGAGGATGTATTCAATGGGGAAGCAGTACGGAGATGCGAATACGAAGTGGCGTACCGATGAGTTTTTGCACATCGCAGAAGCCCAAAACGAACTTGAGGATATGCTCGCCGAAGCATCAAATGGCTTACTCATCTGCGACACAGATTCATTTGCAACGAGCGTGTGGCATGAACGCTACATGGGGAGACGAGCAGAGCGTGTGGAAGTCATTGCAGGAAGACGTCCACATGATTTGTACATTGTGACCGGTGATGAGATTCCGTTTGAAGATGATGGCCTTCGCGACGGTGAGCACATCAGACACTGGATGCACGAGAGATTCATAGAACGGCTCAATGAAGAAAAGAAAAAATTTATTGTTGTTCGAGGTACACCTGAAGAGAGACTCATCAGTGCAGTGAGAGCAATCGATGCGCTCGTGACGCAGGTGTAGCGGTGGCACACCGTACTGTGCGTCGCACGGGGTGGTGGTTTGAAGTACTTAACTTTCTTCAAACCAAAATGTGATTTTTCCTGAAGCAAATTCTTCATCTGAAATGCCCGCGAGAACGGTATTCATGCTCTGAATGTACCTTTTGACGAGCTGTTGCTTCTCAACCTCGTTCGGTATTTTTACCCGATAGATGGGCGCACTGCCAAGGTGGCATTCGAGTGTGCCCGTGCGTCCTTTCTCTGCGATACTACGGAGTGTACTTTTTTCATTCTCGGAGATGTTGAGTGAGGATACCCGATCTACAAATTGATGTACGTCCTCTTCCTGTGCTTCTATTGTTTCAATGAGAGTGGCAAATCTATTGAGTGGGTACTGTTTGTCAACCATTCCGCGCATCATTTCATAGAGTGCATGGGTGCGTTCATCTTCTTCTGGCGCTTCTTCCACTCCACATACGCTGTTGTACGCATGCCTCAATTCATCACTTGTGTAGTTTCCCTTTGAAACATACCGGAACAATTCACGCTCGAGTACATCATCCTCAGATTCGACGCTTTGTTTTAAAGATTCAATCATAGTGTGTATTTGTTACGCATATAATTCTATGACACACCGCCCTCCCACGCCACATCTGCACGGAAAAATTGTTGAGAGTCATTTTCTTTCTTGCCACCCGAGGTCACGAGTTTAAATTTGGCTTGTGCAGTCGATTCGGTATCCATGACGGTTTTCTCGGCAGACGTTGTGGTGTCCTCAAAAATCACTTCCACTTTTCCATTTTTTACCATCTCTCCGAGGAGCCCGTACGCGAAACGAAAGAGAGAGAGTTCCTCTTTTGTATACTCGCTCGTTGCCTTATCAGGCAGATATCCGGGGAGTAACTCTTGGACACTCTTTGCCCACACGGGGGAGAGTGCTTGGAGAATCATGCGATTAATCTCGGCTTCTCGCTGTTCCGTCGAAGTACCCCTTTCATTCATTTTTTCTCCATTCATACCACGTAAGTGTAACAAATAATGCGAATAGGTGAAATCAACGGATGTATTTCACGAAACGTGCAATCAGTTCGTCTACACCTTCCGCGTACGCACGGTACACGTGGAAAATGAGGAATCCGACAACAGAGCCAATACATGCACCGAATACAATATCGAGTGGCCAGTGGACACCTGTGTACACTCGTCCCACTCCCATGAGGAGTGCACCGATGAAGAAAAAGATGCCATACCTTTTATTGAACATACCCACACCCATCGCGAGCGCAAAAAAGAACAGCGCGTGTCCGGAAGGAAATGACTGTAGATTTTCGTTAATCGGTGTCGTGATGAGGGGAGTGAAATCGAGAAATACAAACGGTCGTGGTTCAGCATAAAAGAGGAGCACTGTTGTCTTCAGAACGTACCGTGCCGTGAATGCGGAAAGAATCGCAACGAGTACCATTGCAATGTACTCACGCTTATTTTTTGCGAAGAAAAACAGTGCGAGGAGCGCGCCCACCATTACGTACTGCAGGTAACTCGCAAAAAATATCCCAATCGTATCCAGAAAAACGTACTGTCCCGAAAGACTGTGAATGGAAGTAAACAGAGGTTGGTTGAGTGAAGAAAAAAGTACCATGCGGTTAGTGAGTGTGTCGGGTGTCCTTTAGTATCATGCGCACAATCTCGGGAAACTTTTCGACATTGAAGTGGCCGTTTTTGCTTTTGTATATGTGGATGTTCGCACGGTGAAGTTTTTCACGGTACTTTTCTGCGTGCTGTACGGGAACGATATCATCATCGTGAGAGAAGAGGAGCGAGAGGTGAGCTGTGTTTTCTTCGAGGAATGAGAGGTTTGGCTTGAGCTTGAAGCCGTTTACCAAAGCTTCATCAGAGAGTGAGTCGTCAAAAGGGGGACAGACGAGGTATGTCGCGAGGGCTCGTTGTGCGAGTCGGTTTTCTGAGAGGTACCGCGCGAGAAAAATCCCGCCGAGAGATTCTCCTATGAGAATTACTTTGTCAGTAAAGAAGGGAAGGTAGCGCTCAAAGTGAAGTTTCCACTCATCGTAGTACGCATTGTCGGGAGTGGGCATTCGAAGACGAATTATTTCAAATTGTTTACCGAGCGCCGAAGTGAGATATGCATCAGTCCAGTTTGGTTTTTTCACGAGTGATATGTCGCGTGTTTTGAGGAAGTGGATATAGTCCTTCTTTGTTTTAAAGGTCATTCCACCATGAATGATAAAAATTCGTATTTTTTGCATAGGGACAGTATAGCAGAAACAGAAAAGTCGACATCAACGCACCGCAAGGCATCGCCTTGAGGTGCGTTTTTTTCGTAGTCGTGAAATGCGCGAGACGGATTACTCCATAGTAGACAATTGAACGCGTCATTCTATACTGTCCCGATGGAAACGGCACAGTCACTCACGAGTCTTCTCGAGAAGAAGGGTGTCCTCGGGGACGAAGGAATTCTATCCGCCTTCACGAAGATAGATAGAAAACTGTTTGTACCGGAAGAACTTCAGAGTCTTGCCTACGCGGACATACCACTCCCCATCGGACATGGACAGACCATTTCCCAGCCGTTCACTGTTCTCTTCATGCTGGGGCTACTCGACGCTCGCCGTGGGGACACTGTTTTGGATGTCGGCTCCGGATCGGCGTACACGACAGCCCTCCTCGCCGAAATAGTCGGCGAGGAGGGCACGGTCACGGGTGTCGAAATTGTTCCCGATTTGGTTGCTCTGGGAAAGAGTAACCTTCACAAATTCTACTTCTCAAACGCGGAAATCCGCCAGTCCGGTGACACCATAGGTTTTCCTGAGGGAGCGCCGTACGATAGGATACTCGTTTCGGCGGAGGCGCGTGAGGTCCCCGGTGATTTGGTATCGCAACTCAAAGTCGGAGGCAGAATGGTCATCCCCGTGAAAAACGGCATTTGGAACATCGTGAAGCACTCCGATGAAACCATTGAAGTAGAGAAACACAATGGGTTCGTCTTTGTACCACTTCTGGACAGTGCACCTTATTCCCGAAAGGGGGATTTCGAGTAAGCGACACCTTCTCACAGCGTCTTCCCGCGCCGAATTTCCTCCTGCTCGACCCATTCCTCATCGTGGCCGAAATAGTGCGCGACCTCGTGCCAGATAGTGTTCCGGATGCACGCGCGGATGTCGGCTTCGTCGGTGTACGTTTCCAGAATGGGTGTTTTGAATATGGTGATGGTGTCGGGAAAGAGGGGAGCGTCGTCTCCGCGGTCGGCGAGCGGAACGCCGACGTAGTGCCCGAAGAGTGTTTCGTCCGGCAGGAGCCCCTCTTCTGCGCGGAGCTCCTCACTCGGCTCATCTTCTATGAGGAACGCGACGTTCACCAGTTTCTCTCGTACCCACTCGGGAAGTTCGGTAATGCTATTTTCCACCCATGTTTCAAAGTGTTCGTCTCGCATGGTGTAAGTATAGGGGAGAGTGTCCAACGATGGCAACTCCCCAGATTGGTGCATACAAGTTTTAACCCATGGTACTGTGCTCTTTACAAATTTGTATAGCGGAGCTTTCGCTCTCCTGTGTAGTGCCACCACGGGTGGGGAGGTGCGCCGTTCATAAAATCGATGACAGCCATGAAGGTGTCCAGTACGCACGGGTCTTGTCGCACACCGCGTATGGCGGAAAGTTTTTGGTATAGCACGAGCGGGTCAGACTTTTTCAAATCCTTCGGACTCTCCAGACCGAGCGCGCAAAAATCCCGCGCCATCGCGGGTCCGACATTCGGAATGTCCTCAAACCGTTTCACCGCATGGGCAGAGGTTGCTTTCATATAAACGAGTATAGCAAGTTTTGAAGAGACCCGAGGTACGATCTTGAGAATTGACCTCGGGAATTGCCATAGTATATTGACAGCAATGTTGGAGCAGGTATGCTCATTCAAGATGAACCTAGTGGAGATACATTTATGTTAATTGCAACATTGGGATTTATGGTGCGGGAAGGACATGTTCTTCTTGCTGAGAAAAAGAAAGCACAAATAGGAACCGGCACACTGAATGGCGCCGGGGGGAAGCAAGAGTATGGTGAATCTCTTGAAGAGTGTCTCGTACGCGAAAGCAAAGAGGAAATTGGTGTCATTCCGACTGAGTACGAAGAGGTTGCGGTAATTCGTTTTTTTGCGGGAGATGAACCGGACTTTATGGTTCATATTTATCTCATCACCGAATGGGTGGGAGAGCCAGGGGAGACCGTATTTATGCATTCCCCTGTGTGGTATCCACTCAATGCACTCCCGTATGAGCGCATGCTGGAGTCAGATAGGGAGTGGCTCGGCAAACTCTTCGCGGGTGAAAAATTTCGCGCAGATATGTTTTACGCCGAGCAGGCAAAGAGATTTCTCCCAGAAAAAACAAGATATTATGTTTTTGAATAATGGCCTCCCCGTGCGGAAGGCCATTTTTTATACAATGAAATAATCTGCCTGAGGTCTTGCCTCAGTAATTTCTGCAAACAGTACATTTATACTTTTCGTGAGCGCTGTGAGAGACCCAAAATATTTCCCTCAGAGTCCTTGAACCACGCCAAGTAGCCCATCTCGCCATTTTCTCCGAGCGAAGTTTTACCCCGCACGATTGCTCCGCCGTGTGCCGTAATCTTGCTGAGTGCTTCGTCGATGCTCTCTACGTCGATGTAAAACATGGGATAGGGCATTGCGGGGTCGCGCTTGCTCGAGCCACCGTTGATAAATCCGGGTTCTGTCGGTTGCATCTTCTCGTCAACCGCTCCCGTTTGCCAGCTCGTGTAGCCAAACTGCTCCCACTCGAACGGCTTCCACGAAAAAACATTTTGGTAAAAAAACTTCGCCCGCTCCTTGTCATCCCACGGGAACTCAAAATGTGTAACTTTATTCATGATGTGCACATTGTATCACAGGAGATGAAGGCGAGGTCATTTCGAGTATCCGTGGTAATTATGCAGAAGCGTTTCATGAAAATTATTGACGCATGCAACATCATTTGGATTCGATTACACATTGGATTATGTTACGATATTTGAGTGGATAAGGTAAATATTTATATTGATGGAAATAATTTATACCGTGCTGCAACTGAATTAGGCTATAAAATTGATTATAAAAGATTTCGTAATTGGTTGCGCCAGAAATACAGTCCAGAGAAAGTGTATATCTTTATTGGGCTTGTTCCGAGCAGAACGACATTCTATGAGCATCTCCAAGAGGCAGGATTCATACTCGTATTTAAACAAACTATTTCAATAGGAGGAACAGTGAAAGGTAATTGTGATGCAGAACTTGTACTCAAGGCTGTTTCAGATTTTTATACAAAATCATACACATCTTGTTTTCTTTTGACCGGAGATGGTGATTTTGGATGTCTTGTCGAGTTTTTACGAGATAACAATGCTTTGAGAGGCGTCCTTTCTCCAGATGAAAATAAATGCTCGATTTTACTTAAGAATAAAAATATTGAAATGACGTTCCTCAACGAGCTCTATCATAAGTTTTCTACAGAAGTTTAAAAGAAAAAGCCCCCGACGCAGACGTATCTACATGAGGGTCTCTTTCGTGGTTATACGCATATGGTATACACACACATAAGCAAAGTCAAGTGAAATGTCTGCATGATGTTAGAACCCCAACGTGTCCAACAAGAGAAGAAAAGAGACGAGGAGTATCTGGACGAAGAGTGCCACGAGGAGTCGCGGGAGGCCCGTGTGCAAAACGAGCGGGAAGTACTGAAATACTTTTCTTGCGAGAGGATTGGACGAGTACGTTGCCAGAGATAACACATAGAGGATTATTGCCAGTACCGTAACGATGAGAAGATTTGGACCTTCGGAGTCATCGATAAAAAAGAACATCGCCCTTGAGCACACGAGTGCGGTCGCACCCAAGATGAGCAGGGAAATCTTTTTTGATTTGAAAT
>CAZNWG010000005.1:0-30376 GCA_964576905.1 uncultured Candidatus Saccharibacteria bacterium | reverse complement strand
TCCGAGACAGATATTTATGAAGAAGTGAACTGTGCAATTAGAGTGCAAATTCAAGATGTACGAAAGCGAGAGACAAACACTGTCCTTGTGGGTACATGAACGAAACAGATCTTATCAAGCAGTTACAGAAACTCATTGATAACATCGATTTAAATGAAACAAGCATAAAAAAGAAAGTTGAAGCTGAGGTGGTCAGGTACAAGAAGTTCCACAAATCCCTATTAGGGGAGGGGTCGGATATGGCCGTGAACGACATAGATGTGAAGACATATGTTAAATTCCTGCTTAAAGATGGAACTTTGAAGGAGAAACGAGACATCCTCACACATCTTCAGACTAAGGTAATACTCGCCAATAAGATAGTGTATCTTGATTAGGATTACGAATAAACTAATCGCCCGTATACCAAAAGTTGAGTATAAATTTTGAATGGTATTATTCTGAAAAATCGTATCACCCGCAAGAATGGAATTTAAAATAAAAATCACCGTTAACAGAGCGATTTCATTCTGACTATAATTAGTTGACCAACACCCTAGGGGGGTATAGAATTGAATTAATGAAATTAGTAGCAACTCTTATTCTGCTTGGTCTCACCAGTGTTATATTTTGTGGCCTTACACTTGCAAATATGCAGGGTGATCATTCGATGCCGATGAATGATAGTGCTGTTGTCACGCATCATATTTCTATGTATGAGAATGTTTCTACTGCAATTTTCTCTGACGTTGCCACTTCCTTTGCGACCTTCCTTTCACTCCTTGCTCTCGTAATTGTTGTCACACTTCTCCAAGTTCACGAGTTGTGGTCACCATCAAGTAGAATTGTTCCTAAAAGAAAATACGGAACGAGTTCGTCATATAAATTAAAACGCTGGATTACACTTTTTGAACATAGTCCATCATTTGTATAGCGGCACCCATTTCCCCTTCTAGGGAGGGGTTTGGTGTGCTGCACAAAAGTCCTCTCTGAGGGCTTTTGTTGTATTCTCGCTCTTACAAATACTCTAATCTTAAAAATATAATGTCGAAATTAATTGTTCCTATACGAGGAATGCATTGCAAATCATGCGAAATCCTTGTTGAAGAAAATATAAAAGAAATTCCTGGAGTTCAATCAGTTTTCGTGAGCCTGAAGCACGCCAGTGCAACTATTAATTACAAAGGAAATACTCCGACGGAGGAGCAACTCATCACTGCTGTTCAGAACGCAGGATATGAGGTGGGGACTCAGGAAAACATCCCATGGTTTTCTCGTGATGCAAGTGATTACTTCCGTCTCGCGTCAGCCGGTGCGTTCCTTCTCGTACTCTACTTTATTGCAAAGAACCTTGGATTATTCAGTATCGATGTCGGTTCTGGAAATGGGGGTGTCTGGGTTGCGCTCCTTGTGGGACTTGTAGCAGGGTTCTCTTCATGTATGGCACTTATTGGCGGTCTTGTTTTGGGTATCTCTGCTCGTCATTCAGAACTACACCCCGAGGCAACGCCTGTTCAGAAGTTTAGACCACATTTATTCTTTAACGCAGGAAGAATTGGGGGGTACATTGTTTTTGGTGGAATAATTGGTTTGCTTGGATCAGCATTTCAGCTCTCAGGCACAGTGCTTGGAATCATTACAATTCTCGTTGGTATCGTGATGATATTCCTCGGACTTAAACTCATAGAGATATTCCCAGCGCTCAAATATAAAACGTTGTCACTTCCAAAATCCCTCTCAAGGTTGCTTGGTATAAAAAAGGAAACAAAAGAATACAGTCATAAGAATGCAACCGTTGCCGGGGCACTCACATTCTTCTTACCGTGTGGTTTTACGCAGGCAATGCAACTCTACGCAATATCGACAGGAAGCTTCACAGAGGGTGCTCTGATTATGGGACTGTTTGCCCTTGGAACTGCACCCGGACTTCTTGGTGTGGGTGGTCTTTCGTCAATATTCAAGGGTCAAAAAGCAAGAACATTCTTCATGACAGCAGGACTCGCGGTCATTGTCCTCGGTGTGTTCAACATCTCAAATGCAAGCAGACTCATCTCTTTACCGACTTCAAACACTGTTACAGGGAGTGAAAAAGTAGATGCAGAGTATCAGGAAGTACGCATGTCTCAAGGTAATGCTGGATACACACCTTCTCAGTTCACGGTTGAATTAGGTAAGCCAGTTCGTTGGATCATCACTTCTGAAAGCAGGTTCTCCTGTGCAAGCAGTCTGGTTATGTCTGAATACAACATTCGTAAATCATTGAAACTTGGAGAGAACATCATTGAATTTACACCAACAAAGACTGGCAAGATTCAGTTCTCATGTTCTATGGGTATGTATCGAGGAGTCTTTAATGTAATACAAGGAAGTGGTAGTGAAAGTCTGAATATCCAAAGCGTTGTAGACACCGCACAGCCAGTAGCGAAAATACCTGCCGATAATGTGCTCAAGACAACATATACGACTACGAAAGACATTCAGCCCAGTACCTTTATTGCAAAGGTTGGTCAGTCTACAAATCTTGAAGTTGAATCAAAAGACGATGGATACGGATGTATGAGTACTATTACGATACCAGGATTGACTGATCAAGTTGAATTATTAGAGAAAGGAAAGAAGATTACTCTAAGGTTTACTCCCACGCGAGCAGGAGAATATCCTATTACGTGCGCAATGGGTGTGCCAAGAGGATTAATAAAAGTAGAAGCATAAAAAATATTATTATGATTACAAAATTCATATTGAAGAATCTCAATTGTGATGCATGCGGAAAAGTATCACAAATGAAAATCAAGAAGATTCAAGGAGTGACACATGTACAAATAAAACAAAACGGGCAGGAGGCAGAGGGAGAGGTAGAAGCAGATCGGGAAATCAATTTGGTAGAGTTTCAAGAGGCATTATCAGATACTAAATACAAGGTTTACGCCGCCTAGTTACCATGGAAAAAATATTACAGTTGAACATCAAGGGAATGCACTGCGTCTCGTGCGAGATACTTATTGCTGATGAAATAGAATCGCTTCCTGGGGTACAAAATGTAAAGATATCTGCAACAGAAGGTGTTGGAACAGTCAAAATGAACGGAAGCGAGACTACCTCACAGCAAATTCTGGAGGCTGTTGAACGTGCCGGCTACAAAGCGGAGATTGTTTCAGAAGAAGAGGAGGATGTTGTTGCTTCTACGGATGTTCGTATACCAGATGAGGTAACCTTTAAGACAGGTGCTCCATTCCAGTTAATTACAAATACTCGCATGGAAGCGGAGGGTGTCGTTACTGAAGACACAACGGGACGACCTGCTTTTGAGGGTAAGTTAAATCTATCAAAAGTCACTAAGGTACAGGTGCCTGAAGGGATGGAACATAGTAAAGAATACGTTGATCAACTCCTACGGAGTGTCCAGTTCGTTAATACTCTTGAACGATTGAATGATAGGCACGACGCATCAGTTTCCTCAAAAAACTCCACTGTGACGAATTCAAGTACTCTCATGACGGAAGAGAAAAAAACCACAGGGACTGGAATACAAAAGATCAATCTGTCGCTTAGTGGTATGCACTGCACTTCATGTGCTGCTATCATCGAACGTTCGCTTAAGAAAGTTCCTGGAGTTTCTCAGGCGTCAGTTAATTTTGCTGCAGAAAAAGCAATGATAACGTTTGATGGGTCACAAGCGAGAGTGGCTGACCTCATTAAAGCAATCGGAGTGGCTGGATATACTGCTGAAGAAGTCGACGCAAAAGATACTGAACATGATGTAAAAAAGCGTGAACATGAAATAAAAGCGTACTTCAACAAGTTTGTGTGGGGCGCTGTGTTGAGTGCACCAATGTTGTACTTCATGCTCATGGATTTCTTTTCGTGGATTCCCGGTAAGGTAGCAATACTACCGTACATTGGTGTTATCTCACTTCTCCTCACGCTCCCTGTGCAATTTATCGTTGGACGAGGGTTTTATAAAGGGATGTGGTCGGCACTTCGCATGAAGACATTCAATATGGATAGTCTCATTGCGATTGGTACTTCCACAGCCTTCTTCTACAGTTTGATTAACTTCATACTGTATGCGATGAACAACAACTCACCTATTGGAATTGGTGGAGAAAAAATCCCAGAACTCTACTTTGAGACCGCGGCGTTCTTGATCACCTTTGTGATTCTCGGGAAGTGGCTTGAAGTACGCACAAAGGGGAAAACTTCAGACTCTATCAAGAAGCTTATGGGTCTCCAAGCAAAAACTGCTCGTGTGATTCGTAATGGTCAGACACTTGATATCGATATTGATGCAGTGATCCATAAGGATGTTGTAATCGTCCGTCCGGGTGAAAAGGTTCCTGTCGACGGGGTCATCGTACGAGGATCTTCTGCTGTCGATGAGTCCATGGTTACGGGTGAAAGTCTGCCGATTGAAAAACATGTTGGCGATACAGTAGTGGGCGGTACGATTAATAAAACGGGTAGTTTTGAGTTTGAGGTCACTCGAGTAGGTTCTGAAACGGTACTTGCACAGATCATTCGATTGGTTGAAGACGCACAAGGAAGCAAGGCACCAATTCAAGCGTTTGCCGACAAGATATCAGCAAAGTTCGTTCCGATTGTCATTGGACTCGCCATCCTCACGTTTGTGGTGTGGTACTTCTTCCTGGGGGCAACGCTTGCGTTTTCACTTATGGCATTTACTGCAGTCATTGTGATTGCGTGTCCGTGCGCACTTGGACTCGCTACACCGACAGCGATTATGGTTGGCACAGGGAAAGGCGCTGAAAATGGCATTCTTGTAAAGGGTGGAGAACCCCTTGAAATGGCGTGCAAGGTCAACACGATAGTATTCGACAAGACTGGAACACTCACGAAGGGTAAACCAGAAGTCACTGATATTCTCACCTTCTCAGAAAGAGATGAAGATGACATTCTTCAGGTGACCGCTAGTTTGGAAAAACTCTCAGAGCACCCACTTGCCGAATCAATCTATACCTATGCGCAGGAAGAAGGAATTGATCTTGATGAGGTGAAAAACTTCAAGGCAGTTCCTGGACATGGAGTTCAGGGTGAAATAGATGGAGTGACCTACTATTTCGGAAATCGCAAGATGATGACTGATGTTGCTCTGGTAGATATTCTGCGAGCAAATAAAAAAATCGAACGACTTGAAAGTGCTGGCAAAACCGCCATGATGCTCGGAGTGCAGGGTTCTCTTCTTGGAGTTGTGGCAGTAGCTGACACCGTAAAACCAACCTCAAAGGCTGCGGTTGAGAAGCTCCAGAAATTGGGTATCGAAGTGTATATGATCACCGGCGATAATGAACGTACCGCACAGGCGATCGCTGCTCAAGTTGGGATTACCAATGTGCTCGCCGAGGTACTGCCTGAAGATAAGGCAAATGAGGTTAAGAAGCTTCAAGGTCAAGGTAAAAAAGTTGCAATGGTTGGTGATGGTATAAACGATGCTCCGGCACTTGCACAGGCAGAGCTAGGTATTGCCATGGGTAGCGGTACGGACGTTGCAATGGAGACGGGCGGTATTGTAATTATGCGCAACGATCTTAACGATGTGGTGAGTGCAATTCAGCTTTCCCGAGAAACGCTTCGTAAGATCAAGCAGAACATGTTCTTTGCACTCTTCTACAATGTGGTCGGTATCCCGATTGCTGCGCGTGTATTCATTGGGTTTGGCCTTATATTGAAGCCAGAACTCGCGGGTCTTGCAATGGCACTCAGTTCTGTCTCAGTGGTCTCTAATTCACTCACGCTCAAGTTCTTTAAACCCGGTAAGCGCAATTGGATTTCCACACTCGCCCCAGCGGCTATGGTCCTCGTATTCTCATTTGTCTTCTTTGAGTTTGCGCAATTCAGTTCAAAAATGGCGGAACCAAATCCTGTTATGGCGGCTGCAACGGAAATATCTGCTGAAGTTACTGAGGAGGCAAAGAAACTTCTTCTCGAGAGCCCACTCTATGTAACCTATGCAGATGAAAGTACGCCAAAGTTCTTCGTACAAAACACAAATGGAAGCATTGCTCTACCTACACTGAAAGGTAAGACGACTCTCGGTAAGGATGAAATGATTGTAGGATCAAAAGAGGCTGAAATGATGATCGAAGAGGGGTTGTTCGAGAAACCCGGAGACACACTTAAGAATTTCTTTGGCGTACCTGAAATGAAGATCGTCGGTATCTTAGAGCCAACAGGAACCTTTGTGGATTACAGTCATGTAATTGCTTCTGTCACGAATGTTAGTTCTGTGGCTCGGGTAGAAGTGAAGGCACTCGAGGATGAGTTGAAATTCTTCTACCAAACGACTCCTAACAATGTACCTTCTGCGTATAGAGCAGTAATGAAAGCCGAAGCGTTTGCACCGGTCATATGGGGTGAAAAGAGATACATTCCTGTATTCGTCGGTTCATCGGAAGCAAAAGTGATGCAGGAAGAAAAATTGTTTACGCAGGTACGCGACATCATTCCTAACTTCTTCGGCCGAGATGCGATCATTGCGGGAATCCTTCCTGAAACCAAAACCCCGCTCGATACATTCCACTACATCGCAGAGTAAAATTACATCTAAAGCACATAGTTTGAAGCGGGTGGGTAGATTAGGTTACAGTACAAAATTCTCTATTAGACTAATAAATAAATATATGCACAATCATGAAGATAAGGGTATGAAATGGATGATGTATCTAATGATGCTCTGTTGTATGGTACCTCTGCTGATTCTTGTGACAGGCGCTCGGCAGGGTGTAAACTGGTGGGTAATCGGGGCAATTTCTATTTTCGTCGTATTACATTTTGTACTCATGAAAAAGCATGGGAACTGTCATGGCGATCACAAAAAGGAAGACAACGATAGAACTTAAAAAAATAATAATACAAAACACTATGAACAACGATTCAAACAATAAAATACTGTACGGGATAGGTGGCATCGTTGTTGGCATGCTTTTGGTTGGAGTGCTTACACCGATGATGCGGTATGGTGGATATAGCATGATGAATTGGAGAGGTGATTCAGGGACAGAACAAAGAATCAATACGAACGTGAGTACAATAGACAAACATTTCATTGAACAAATGATTCCGCATCACGATGGAGCTGTCGCGATGGCAAATCTAGCTCTCCAGAGAGCAGGGCGTCCTGAAATAAAAACATTGGCTACAGCAATCATCACAGCCCAAACTACGGAGATTCAGAGTATGAACAGATGGTATCAGGATTGGTTCGGAAACAGCGTGCCAAAAGCGAGTTCAGGTATGATGAATGGTGGCATGATGTCTAATGGTGGAATGCATATGGGCGGACAGGAAGATCTGACATCATTAGAAAATGCATCAGACTTCGATAGAGCCTTCATTGAACAAATGATCCCGCACCATCAATTGGCAATCATGATGGCAAATATGCTTCAGAATGGGACGAGTCGTCCTGAAATGCAACAACTCGCAAAGAACATTATTGCCTCTCAGTCAAAAGAGATACAGCAAATGCAGTTGTGGTATGCGGAGTGGTATAAGTAATTAAAAGCTTTGCAAAAGGGACAAGTTAGTTGACGCGAGGATAGGCAAGTTTAACAGAAAAACGTCCACTGATTGGACGTTTTTCTGTTGTTTTCAGAATCTTCGATACTGCTGATTATCAGATGAATTTTTTCTGCTATAATATTCGAATGTTCTCAAACTCAGCAACAATACAGAGAATCTTGTGTGGTTTTTTCCTCCTATCACTTTTAGGATCATTCGTATTTGTATACCTTCATGTACAAGGGATGACAAATTTAAACATGCCAATGTTTGGGTGTCCCTTAATGGATGATACTGCTGTTGTCTGTAACATGAACCCAATTGAACATATAGAAGCGTGGCAGCACATGTTCACCGCTCTTCCTCAAATTGGATTAATCCTATTGATAGCTCTGATTGTTGCTCTCGCTTTTTCTTTACACAGACTTCTTCCGCGGTTTTGGTTGTTACCCACGGTATATCGATTCAAAAGAATAACAGGAGGTACCCCCAGGTACCGCATACAAAATCATCTCCAAGAGTTATTTTCACAAGGAATACTGAATCCCAAGCTTTTCTAAGTCTCGCCTTTTAGAACGCACTGTCTTTTTCGGTGCGTGTATTTTTAGTAATGCTCTAACACAATTTGAGAACATGGATGATAACTCACAAGCACAGGCACCGACAACAGCAAAACCAATACTTCTAAATCAATATCTCATACCGCTTTCCGTGGTCATTGCTGGTGCACTTATTGCAGGAGCGGTATATCTCAGTAACGCACCGCAGACGAATCAAAAGGGTGTTGCGGTGCAACCACAACAACAACCATCTGCACCAGTAGATACCGGATCAACAGACGCAGTCGCTCCAGTGACCGCGAAAGACCATATCAAAGGTAATCCTGATGCACCAATCAAGATTGTCGAGTACTCGGATTTTGAGTGTCCCTTTTGTAAGCAGATACACAATACGCTCAATGAGCTCATGAAAAAATATGAGGATTCAGGAGAGGTCGCGTGGGTCTACCGACACTTCCCACTTGAACAACTCCATCCCAAGAACGCGATGCGTGTTGCCATTGCGTCAGAGTGTGCTGTTGAACAGGGGGGTAATGACATGTTTTGGAAGTTTGCAGATGCGTTTTTTGCAGCAACACCATCAAACGACCGTACCGATCTCACGACTGCCTTCCCTAAGATCTATACTGATATTGGGCTCGATGCTGCCAAAATGGCGACTTGTATAGAGAGTGGTCGTTATGACGCACACATTCAAGAGGAAATTACTAATGCTGTCGCAACCGGTGGAAGAGGTACTCCGTGGAGTATCCTTATCGCACCAGACGGAACGACTGCTTCGATGAATGGTGCACAACCGCTTCCTGCGTGGGAACAAGCAATTGCACAGATGTTACAAAAGAAATGATGTATGCATTCTTCAATAGGCGGAGTAGACCGCGACTTCTCATTTCTAGACGATAAAGCCATCTATCTTGATTCGGCGTGTCAAACACTACGCCCACAGCAGGTCATCGATGCAATGACCGAGTATTTCCATGAGTACAATTCTTGTGGAGGTCGTGTTAAGTATGACTGGGGTGTGCGATTGGACGAGAAAATTGACGAGGTAAGAAAAAAAGTTTTAGCTTTGGTGGGGAAATCTGGTGCTGAGTACACGGTGGCATTCACCCTCAACACTACATACGGCGTGAATCTGATTCTTTCCCAGTTGCCTCCAAAATTCAAGATAGTTGTAACGTCAGATATCGAACACAATTCGGTGTTTCTTCCCACCATGACCGTAGCTAAAAGGTTGGCAATTCCACGTGTTGTTCTATCGCGTTCAGAAGATGGTTCATTAGTGTACAGCAAAGAAGATTTGTCAGGAGGGATTGTGGTCCTAAATAGCATGTCTAACATTGATGGACGTGAACTGGTGAATTTGAAAGACATCGTTATTGATACACACAAAAATGGCGGGATAGTGCTTGTCGATGCTGCACAAGGTATAGGTCATAATCAAAAATGTATCCGTGAGAGTGATTTTGACGCGCTATTCTTTTCTGGACACAAAATCTATGGACCAAGCCTCGGAGTAATCGTAATCAAAAAATCACTCGTCGCTTCGCTCGACGTGGGGTTTATTGGTGGTGGTACCGTGGAAGATGTGGACGCCGAAGATTACGAACTGATTTCTGATTCAGATACCCTGTATGGTCGCTTAGAGATTGGGCTACAAAATTTTGCGGGGATTGTCGGACTCGGGGCAGCTCTAGACTGGATAAAAAGTTACAAACCAGAAAATCTGACCCAGGACGCGCACAAAAAAATGCTCACACAGTTTCTCTTTGAGGAGTTATCCGCCATACCGACCGTCACACTCATTAATAGTTCACCGAGTACCATCGTGAGTTTTTACTCCGAAAAGATTGATGCCCACCGACTGGCAATTTTCCTCTCTGCACAGAACATGATGGTACGGAGTGGTTACTTCTGCTGTCATTACTACCTCAAAAACCTAAAAAAGTACCCGCCCCTTGTTCGTGTTTCTCTTGGTCTCAACAATACCCAGAAACAGGTCGAATCATTCACGAGCACATTACGAACACTCATAGCGAATTCATAATATGTTTTGTATTGCAGCATTCATCATTTTCGCAGTCCTTGGAATCTTCTCGGCCAGCTACCGGTCTTTGGCGAAAAAGGCTTGGAAATGTACTCTTCGAAAGATGACCTTCAGGCCGTGCGATATTAACTTTCAGGAGGAAGCGAAAGCTAAATTGCTTGGAAAATTCATTATCACCAGACCTCGTCTCGCTAGGTTTCTTGACCGTTGGATAGGAGTTTTTGCCTCAATCTTTGTGATTTTAAGCGTGTGGAGTCTTCTCGTAGTACTCAATAGTGGTCTCAATCTTCTTGTGTATGACACTTGTAACCCAAACAATGCCGAATCCTGCTCACTTGCAGGTGATGCCTGTGGCGTCACGTCCGGAAAGCCTGGGTTCTGGGTATCTCTCAAAAACGGTCACATTGTTGCGTGGACAACAGACAAAGTCTCGACGCTCGGTGAAACGATAACCATGATTCCGAATCGATTCAAAGAATGGAATCCGAGTGAATTCGTCTCTGACTCCAACACATACTACGCTTCATATGATTCAAAGAAGTCTACGGCTCTTGAAATAATAGATCCGAGTTGTAAATTCTGTGCCAAGCTTTTTAACAACATCAAGGATACTAATTTCACTGAGAGATACAACCTTACGTACATCGTGTATCCGATACCAGATTCCGCGAAAGAAAATGGGTATCGATTTCCTCACTCACTGCTCGTCGCATCATACCTTGAAGCGGTCAAACACCATCCGCTCCCTTCGGCGAACGTACCTGCGGATTGGCAGATTTTGGAACGGATCTTTCTTGGGAAAGACAGTGATAATGTCGATTACCAAATAAAATTCAACACCATGTATACCGAACAGGAAGTCGAAGACACGATCCATACCTGGCTCACAGACATGGGGTATTCAGAAGATGATATTTTCAAGATTCATGAAGATGTAGGGTCCGAAGAAGTGCAATCAAGCCTGGCTCGTCAACGAGAGATTGTTGAAAATGAAATTCAAACAATAAAAATCCCGACGATTATGTTTGATGGCAGAAGATATGATCGTGCCATTGGACCAGAAAAACTTATTGACTAGGAGTTATCAGTAGTAATAGATACAGCATGGAAACAGATGGACACAACAACGTGAAACTTACCAAACGAGAACGGAGGGAGTTGCGACGACAGGAAAAGAAACAGGAGGAGGTTGCCCTTGAGCAATCGAAAAAAGTGAGTCAGTGGAAAAAGCGACTCGCGATGCTACTCGTTGCGATTGTAGCGATCGCAGGTTTTTCTCTGTACGAAGGTGACAAACCGACAGCCCCAGCAAGTGAGAAAGTTACCCCTATGCCCGATGATTGGACTAAGGGAAACAAAGAGGCACAGGTTACACTCGTTGAGTATCTTGATTTTGAGTGTGAAGCATGCGGAGCGTACTATCCAGTCGTAAAACGGCTCTCTGAAGAATTTGGGTCTGAGGTCAAATTTGTGAATAAATATTTTCCGCTTCCCGGACACAAAAACAGCATGACCTCGGCACTCGCAGTTGAAGCTGCGGGTAGACAAGGAAAATATTGGGAAATGCACAACATGCTTTTCGAAAATCAGAGAGACTGGGGTGAAAAACAAGCCCCTGATCCAAAGATCTTCGAAAATTATGCAAGGAACATCGGACTTGATATAGAGCAGTACACGAGAGACATTTCCTTACCAGAATTAAAAGATCGCATTGAGCGAGACCGAAAAGAAGGACAGAAATTAGGACTTTCGGGTACACCTTCTTTTTACCTCAATGGTAAAAAGATTGAAAATCCACGCGGGTACGAAGATTTCAAAGCATTGATACAAGCGGAAATTGCTAAAACACAGAGCGGTAGCGACTCGCCTCAATAAATGAAGCAAGAGTGAGATCGAGTCCTCTATTACATAAATAACCAGATAAATTCTATGGAACCACAACACAACACAGCAGAAACAACAGTGCAGCCATCAGTCGAACCGAAATCGAATGCAATTCGCCTTGAATTCAAAAAGAAACATCTTCTTGCACTTTCGTTTGGTGTGGCGATTGCGCTTATTCTTGGAACACTCTTTTACTCAAAGGGATTTTTTATCGCAGCAACGGTGAATGGTAGTCCCATTAGTCGTCTTGCGGTTATTGGGGAGCTTGAGAAGCAAGGTGGAAAACAAGCATTGGAAGCTATTATTACCGAAAGACTTATCGAAGCAGAGTTGAAGAAAAATACTATTGTCGTATCTGATGCTGACATTGATGCGGAAATCGAAAAGCTTGAAGAGCAAGTTGCGAGCCAGGGTGGCACGCTCGAGGAAGCACTCGCCGCACAGGGTATGTCTATGGAAATCTTGCGTACGCAGATTAAAACCCAGAAAGGACTTGAGCAACTTCTTGCGGACAAAGTAACGGTGACCGATGAAGAGCTTGCAACCGCAACGGAAAGTGCAAAAGGTTCAGCACCTGCCGGTATGACCGATGAAGAACTCAGGACAGCAATCACTGAGCAATTGAAACAACAAAAGTTTCAGGGAGAAGCACAAAAGTGGGTCGCTGAACTTACAACAAATGCAGATATTAAGTACTTCGTGACATACTAGATTCACATCGTATGAGAAGTATTTCAAAACGCCACGTAATACTAAGTGTACTGCTCATAGCAGTGTTTGCATTCGTTATTACTCTTACCAATTCAGCGCCGATTGTATACCAAGAATCCTCTGCTCTTGACGGAGGAAGCGCGGGTGAATCAATCGCGCAGACCCCATCAGATGAAAAGATTGTTGAGTACGAAATAAAACCAGGAGACACTGCAGTAGCTGTGCTCAGTGCACAGGGAATACAAGAGGAAGAGTCACGCGCTGTCATTTCTGCTACAAAAGGTGTGTTCGATTTCGCACAGATACAGGCAGGTAAAATAATGACATTCCACTTTGTAAATGAAGCGCTTGCAGCAGTGGAGTACCCACTTTCGAGTGAGACAGTGGTGGTAGTTGAAAAAGCGGTTGACACATATCGTGCGACGACGACACCGATCGAATATGATACGGAGGAAGTGGTTGCTCGAGGCACCATTACTGATTCATTGTTTCTTTCAGGGACAGAGGCGGGAATGGACGATAAAGTGATTATGGAGCTCGCTGATGTCTTTTCAAGTGATATTGATTTTGTGACTGATATACGTGACGGAGATTCATTTGTAGTGCTGTATGAAAAACGAAGTCGTGGTGGTGAGGATGCGGGTTCGGGACATATTCTTGGTGCATCATTCGTCAACGACGGAACTACGTACTCTGCATTTCGTTTCAATGATACTTACTACGATTTTTCAGGCGCATCAAAAGCGCGACAATTCCTTAAGTCCCCACTCAGTTACGGTCGAATTAGCTCAGGGTTCAGTTACAAGCGAACAAACCCGGTAACGAAGCAGGTTACGCCACATCGTGCTATCGACTACGCTGCGCCAGAGGGTACACCGGTCATTGCAACAGGAAAAGGCGCGGTCGTTACTGCTGGGTCAAAAGGCGACCTTGGTATTACTATTGAGCTACAGCATGGGACATACAAGACCCAGTACGCACACCTCTCGCGCATCGCAACAGGTGTAAAGAAAGGGGTAGATGTCGCTCAGGGCGAAGTGGTCGGGTATGTCGGCTCGACAGGTATTTCTACAGGTGCACACCTGCAGTATGCGCTCTTTGAGAATGGTACCCCTATCAATCCACTGACAGTTGAATTTAGTTCAGGAGATCCGGTGACAGAGAGTGAGCAGTCAGATTTTGAATATGCTCGAGACATTATTAATCAAAAACTAGGTATGTAAAACAGACAGTATGAATGCATCAGATAAAGAAGAAATCGAAGACAGAAATCACTGTGACCAATGTCACGATGACGATACAAAGCCGAGAAGTAAATGGCAGTTCACTACCGCGCAAGCACTTCGTGTCTGTACGCCCGCCTCAGGACTTTTGTTGGTAAGTGGATTTTTGTGGCAATTTACCCCCGAAAAGACTGGGATGGATGATTTTTTCTATATCCTCTCAATCCTAGTTGGTGGAGTGTTTGTGCTCAAGAGTGCCCTGAATGGACTCATAAAAAAACGCTTCCTCAACATTAGTTTTCTTGTTGTCGTCGCTTCGCTCGGTGCACTGTATATTGGTGAATACGGCGAGGCAGCAGCAGTTGTATTTCTTTTTTCTTTGTCTGAATTTTTCGAGACCTTTGGGATAGAACGTTCACGACAAGCCGTGGAGGCATTACTGAAGCGTTCACCCAAAGTCGCTCGCTTGAAGACTGGTGAGACGGTAGAGGTAGAAAACGTTTCAACAGGCACGATTGTGGTGGTGAAGCCCGGAGAGCAAATTCCCTTGGATGGCGCGATTGTTGTGGGAGCTTCATCACTCGATGAGGCAACTATCACGGGCGAATCAAACCCGGTAGATAAAGAAGTAGGAGCAAAAGTGTTTGCAGGTACCTTAAATATTCAGGGATACCTCGAAATACAAGTGACTAAAGTGAGTAGTGACTCGCTTTATTCTCGTATCATTACGCTGATTGAAAAGGCGCAAAATGCCCGTGCAGACACAGATACTTTTATCGAAACCTTTGCACGCTACTACACACCACTCATTGTCGTCATTTCATTTTTAGTAGCGACGGTACCAACACTAGCTTTTGACTTACCGTTTGAAGTTTGGTTGTATCGGGCAATTACGCTTCTGGTGATTGCTTGTCCATGTGCCTTAGTCATCTCGACACCAGTTGCAATTGCATCGGCGATTGGTGGAGCTTCGAGGTCAGGTATCCTCATCAAAGGTGGTTCATACCTTGAACGATTGGCGAGTGTTCGAGGGATTGCTTTTGATAAGACGCGCACCTTGACCTATGGTCGTCACACCGTGACGGATGTATTGGTATTTGGTTCTCATACTGAAGCAGAGGTGATCGCTGACGCTACTGGTATTGAATATTTTTCTTCACACCCGCTTGCACAGTCGATTATTGACTACGCGACCGCTAAAGGCATTACACCACACACGATGGATAATTTTGAGAATATGGCTGGTAAGGGTGGCTGTGCTGACTGTACCATCTGTAGTGCACCTCACGCCATCGGGAATCGCAAACTCATGGATTCATTGGGGGTTGAGAGTACCGCAGTCGAAGCCGAGATAAAAGACCTCGAATCATCGGGTAAGACGGTGGTGTTTGTTGCATCTCATACCGAACTAATCGGAGCGATTGCTATTGCGGACGAAGTTCGAGAAGAAGCTAGATCGGTGATTGCAGAACTAGAAAAGCTTGGCGTTAAAACTAGTATGCTGACTGGCGATAATGCCGCCAGTGCTGCCTATATTGGTGGTTTAGTCGGTGTTAGTGATACCTACGCTGCCCTCTCACCCGAAGACAAGGTCAAAGAGATAGCCACCCTCCAAGCCAAATACGGAACAGTGGCAATGGTAGGGGACGGAATCAACGATGCCCCGTCGCTCGCTACAGCCGATGTGGGCTTTGCAATCGGTGCTGGTGGTACGGATGTCGCAATCGAGACAGCCGATATTGCGCTCATGTCAGGTAATTTATCTACCGTACCACAGGCAATACGACTGGCACGCCGAACTATGCGAGTTATCAAGGTGAACATTGCCCTTGCCCTTGGTATCAAAGTGCTGTTTTTATTCTTAGTGGTAACTGGAAATGCTAACTTAGTGCTTGCCATTGCTGCTGACTCTGGTATGGCGCTTGTGGTAATTGTAAACAGTCTTAGACTTTTTTCACTTCGCTAGCATGGAGTCAATTGTTATTTTCCTCGGTACTAAGGGTCATCTCATTGTTATTGGGGGCGCTTCGCTTGCGCTTGTATTGATGACAGTAGAGCAACGAATCACACTACTCTACAGAGCACTTATCACACTCCCTCTTGCGTTTTTCACAGGTCGCTTCCTCTCACTTTTTATCGATAGCCCACGTCCTTTTGTAGTTGAAAACACAACGCCACTCATCGATCATGTTGCGAACAATGGATTCCCATCAGAACATACGCTTTTGGTTGCCACTGTTGCGTTGCTCGTATACACAGAGCATAGGACATTCGGTATTCTGCTGGCGGTTATTGCGATTCTCGTTGGTCTCGCGAGAGTGTTCGCAAATGTGCATCACGGTATCGATATTTTAGGGAGTGTTGTAATTGCCCTTGTTTCAGTAGCACTTGCTTACATTGGAGTGAGATGGCTACAAAAACGATACATTGGGATGGTTACATTATTTACACACTAAACAACATCGACTTGGTGTCGAGGTTTGTTTAGTAAAATAAAAGATGTTTCCTACATAAAACAAAAACAGCTCAAGGCAGAACTGTTTTTGTATGCGTCTCGTGCTAGCACGACTTGGCGGAGACGGAGGGATTTGAACATTACATGTTCAGTACCCGTTCAGGATATTTTTGTTCGGCATTCGCCTCCAAAACTATCTCTGAACGGCTTCAAATCCCTACGCACATGCTCCCAGCATGTGCTCCGTCTCCGCTCAAGAAAATAACCACCTCGACCGGTGGTATTTTCTACGAGCGGAGACGGAGGGATTTGAACCCTCGAAGGCTTTCACCTTACTCGCTTTCCAAGCGAGCGCACTAGACCACTATGCGACGTCTCCGTATGTTATTAAATTGTACTCTACTTTGTTGCAAACCCTCGAGGATATTTTCGCTTTCCAAGCGAGCGCACTATCGTCCTACAGACGCTGTTCAGGTTGTATGATATTTTTCCTTGCGTCAAAATATCGACTGATAAGCGAGTGTACAGTATGAAAGTTTACTTTCATACATGACACGAGCGCAATCAGAAAGCTTTGCTTACAACCTCTTGCAGAATGGGTCCCACACTTCCTCGCCTTACAGGCGCTGTACACCTTTCGCAGAGACTGCTCAAGGTCTTGCGAAAGCGCCCCGCGCTTTCTCACTCCATGCGACGTCTCCATTTCTCCACGGTGCATAGTGTACTCCATTTGTCACAAAAATAGAAAGGCGGTATCGTAGTAGGTACACGTACGTATGAAACACACCTACATTATCATAGTGGCAACTTTTCTGTTCGGTTTTCTCGCGGGCGTTATTCTCTTTCTGTACAACAACGTCGGCAAGGATGATCCGGAAGCGAGTAGTGTCGATACAATCGAGCCGAGTGTTCGAGAGTCACAATCTGCAAGTAGTGAGACGAACACGACGGTCATTGCTGCATATCGGTACGGGGGGTGTGCTCGCGCGAGCGGGTGCGCTTCATACCGCATCGCTGATGACGGCGCGGTAACCTACGTGCTCCGTGGTGGTGACGATGATGGGCGGAGGGAAGACACCCTCTCCACGGAAGAACTCGAAACACTTTTTCAAACTCTCTATGAGACCAACCTTGAAAAAGTATCAGAGAGCACGTTTTCAGGCACGTGCCCAGCGGACTACGACGGCACTGCGTATCGATTCGAGGTGACGTACGACGGTGAACGGTATCCATTCGACACCTGTACCCAAAATCTTCAGAACGAACCACTTTTTGTGTTGCTCGAAGACTACTTTGATGTATTTTATGACACGTATGTTGAGTAGAGCACATTCACGTATTATTTTTTTTGTATGTATAGCGTTCTTTTATAGTGCACCCGCATATGCATATGTTCCTGTTTTGGTGACACAGGAGTCACTCTCAACCATCTCGACCATAGAAGACCCGACCCTATTGCAAGGTTTTTATGGAGAATTGACCGGCTTCCCGCACACATTTGAAATACGTGCGGAGAAAGCATTTTTGCTCAGGGTTGAAGTGAATGCGCCGGATTTGCCGAAAAACACCAATACACTCTCTGGAATTATCATCAAAGAGCAGAAACGTGGACGTGTGGAGGAGGTGACACGCATGGAGGGGAAGGGTGCTTCATGGGAAGTGGTAGAAGATAGTCTGAGTGGGGCAAACTATCGTACGGGGACCACGTTTGAAAAAGAGCTTGACTCGGGGGTATATCGCATTGAAGTACATACACCCGACAACCTAGAAAAGTACATGCTCATGGTGGGTACGCGCGATGAGATGGAGATTGGATATTTTGAGCTCCTCAGGCGCTTAGTCGACGTTGAACACTTTTTTGAACGCTCGGCATTCTGGATAATTGAATCAGCATATGTCTATATTCCACTCATCATGCTCCTCTGTTGTCTCGGTATAGGTGTATATGTGTGGAGAATGCGTCGCTCGAAAGGTGGTACACTATAGGTACTATGAGCATATTTGCATCGATTAATGAAATTGCAGTACTGGTGTCGGCAATACTCGCTGTTGCGGTAGAGCACATATGGTATTCATCACTTCTGTTTGGAGACGTGTGGCGCAAGAGTGCGGGACTTCCACAGGAAGAAGAAATAGAAAGTATATGGTACATACTCCGTGATTCGTGCTTTCGTATTACTGCTTTTTTTGCGCTCTATACATGTGTTGCGCTTTTACTCCACAACGTATCAATGTCTGGGAAGACCACCGTTACCGTGATGAGTATTTTTCTTTTTGCGTGCACGTCTTTTGTGACATTCGTACTTCGAGAGCAACGTTCAACTGTATATTTTTTAATTCATGCAGGGTATCTCGCGATAAGTATTTTTGGGGGTATTGGAATTATTTTGTTTTGGCCGTGGTAAAATAAATACGTATGTCAAATAAACTGCAAATTATCATAATTCTTATCATTCCTATCATCGCCTTCATGTTCTATCTCGATAGGGAAAATATCTCGCTCAGAGATTTTTTTGTTACAAAGACGCCAATTGTGCATTTCGGTGATCTTCCTATACGAGTCGAGATTGCAGATTCAGCAAGTGAATTGACAAAAGGGCTTTCCGGACGGAGTGATATGGGTGATAAAGACGGATTGTTCTTTATTTTTCCTGATACCGACTACCATGGTATTTGGATGAAGGACATGCGGTTTCCCATTGATATTATTTGGATTAGTGAGGAACTCGAAGTGATTGGAATCACAAAGAATGTTTCACCAGAGTCATATCCAAAAGTGTTTAGACCTGAAAAGCCGGTTCGTTATGTGCTTGAAACAGAAGTAGGACATGCAGATCTCGTGGGTATTCATGTTGGTAATAAGGTACGAATACCCCTTGATGAGTTATAAAAATATTGTATAATATGAAGGCGTTTGTGATCGCTCCAGTGAAATAGAGTCGCTCAGCGACCCTTAGCCTCACGGCATTTCACCAGGAGAGGAAAGTCCGAACACACACTAGGTTCGACCTAGAAGGGTAGCGGGTAACGCCCGTCGTGGGTAACCATCGCGTTGCGAACAGAAACGACCGAGGGCGCAAGCCCGAGGGAGCCCAGTGAAATACAAATGACAAAGCATTTGTTTGCGCATAGCGCATTTCACCGGGGCTAATTCTATGGAAACATAGAAATGAAACGGCTAAATACGTACCTGTGTGCAAGGCCGTGTCCCGTACCACTTTTTAGGCTCTTGCCTAAAAAGTGGTACGGGGAGTGCCGCATGAGTGTGCTGGTAACAGTACACCGAGGTAAATGATCACACTCCGGTTTCGGAGACAGAATTCGGCTTATAAACGTGCAAACAGGCACCCCTTCAAAGGGTGCCTTTTTGTATGGTAGTATTCATGCATACACATTGCATGTGTGCATGGGTTTTTAGTGGAGTTTTAAGATATTAGTTTATATATGTTGTCTGATAATCGTGTACATCAAGATGATCCAATCGCACGTGCTTTGAGTCGATATGCTCAAAATATACTCGTTGTTATTTTTGGTTTGTTGCCATTGCTTTTTATTCCATCGGTAGCAGCACCATTTGAATACACAAAAGTGTTTGTTGTCATTGCGGGACTTTTTGTTGCGCTTGTTCTATACAGTCTTTCCGTGTTGCGCTCCGGTGCTGTTGTGTTTGGGCTCTCATACCCGCTCCTTGCGCTCTGGGGGGTTGTACTCATGGCCTTTCTCTCGTCGCTCCTTTCGGGCGATATCAAAGATTCACTCGTCGGTGACATGTTCAGTATTCATGCAACCGCATTCGTTGCAGTGCTCGCACTCATACCTACGGTGTGGATGATACTCCGTGTGCATAAGGGAACAGTCATGCGTATGTATGTACTTCTTGCCATTAGCACGCTCGTACTCGTGGTCTTTCATATATTGCGTCTTGTATTCGGCGCTGATTTCCTTTCTTTTGGTGTCTTTACGGGGAACGTTGGAACACCCGTCGGAAGCTGGAATGACCTCGCACTTCTCTTAGGACTTACGGTCATCCTCTCTCTCATTGCACTTGAACAACTCACGCTCACACGTGTTGGTCAAATTCTCTTTGCCAGTGTCACCATACTTTCGCTCGGAATGCTCGGAGTCATCAATTTCTTTATGGTATGGCTTGTGCTCGGTCTTACCAGTCTTGTGATGGTTATCTACTCGCTTGGGAAAGATCGTTATACAGATGTCCAACCTTCCTTTACGAGTGTTGCACCAAAGTTCAATACAACAGCCCTCGGAGTTGCTCTCATTGTGTTTGCGGCGTCAGCACTTTTTGTTGTCGGTGGTGCAACTATCGGAGGTGCACTCGCAAAATATACAGGGGTGAGCTACGTTGAAGTACGACCTTCATTTCAAGCGACCGCAAACATTGCACGTAACGTATATCATGAAAATGCTTTTCTCGGTATTGGCACAAACAAGTTTGTCGATGCATGGCGACTATACAAGGAAGATGCCATTAACCTCACTCCATTCTGGAATACTGAGTTCAATGCAGGGAATGGATATATTCCGACATTTAGCGTCACGACAGGTGTCCTCGGGAGTGTTGCATGGCTGTTATTCCTGATTCTATTTGTTGTAAATGGAGTTCAACGACTCCTTAATCCCGGAGAGAGTGATCGGCTGTGGTATTTTATTGGTGTTTCATCATTCGTGAGTGCAGTATATGTCTGGGGAATGTCGGTTGTCTATGTTCCCGGAGTTGTCATATTGCTTTTAGGATCACTCTGTACGGGTATTGCTCTTTCGGCTTTCTCAATACTTGAAAACAAACCCGAACGTTTTCTTGTTGTGGGAGCAAACAAGCGCACGGGCTTCGTGCTCACACTTCTCGTTATAGCCTGCATCATTGGTTCTGTGTCGATACTCTATGTAACTGGTCGCCATTACACATCAGTATATACATTCAATGAAAGTGTGCGTGCGATGCAAAATGGCACAAATATCGATGAACTTGAACGACAGGTGGAAACGGCATACAAGCTCTCATCGAGTGATATTTTTGCACGTCGTTTTGCTGAGTATCAGCTCGCACGTATGAATGCTCTCGTCACAAAACAAGAACCAACTGAAGAAGATAAGTCACAGTTTGAACGAGCGAGCGTGCTCGGTATCAATGCCGCTCAGCTCGCCATCAATAAGGATACGGGTGAGCCTGCAAACTGGTCTGTTCTTGCAGGTATCTACTCGGTGCTCAGTGGAATCGGCGTAGAGGGTGCACAGGAGCGCTCTCTCGAAGCGCTCGAAAAATCACGTGAGTTAAATCCAAAGAGTCCACTTCCGCTCCTTGAGCTGGCGCTCGTCTACGGAAGGTCAGGAAATATTGAAAAAGCACGTGAGTACATAAATGAAGCAATTACATTAAAAACAAATTACACCGAAGCATTTTATTTCCTTACACAGCTTGAGATTGCAACGGGTAATGTCGAGGGCGCGGTAAAATCAACTCAATCCATTATCACGCTTGATCCACAAAATCCTGCACGGTATTACCAGCTCGGGGTACTTGAAAGTGCGCGTGGTAACCAAGATAATGCTATCGTGGCTTTTGAGAAAGCAATCTCTCTCGATACAAATTATGCAAATGCTCGATACCTTCTTGCACTTACGTATGATGCAAAGGGAAGAAGTGACGATGCACGCAAACAACTCGAAGTGGTACTTGGACTAAACCCTGGAAATACCGAAGTGACGTCACTCCTCGAGGTGTTGCGTACTGAAGGATCACTGAAGCGTCTCCGCGAAGGTACAGTACAGACAAATCAGATTGTGAATGAGGCAACCCCGACGACCGATGAAAATGGAACCGTAAATGCACCACAGGGAGCTGAAGGGGATCTTCTCAACCAGGTAAACACCATACCGAAAGTCGAGGAAACAACGACACCATAAATGGTTGAAGGTGTATTTAAAATAGTTTACAAAGAAGTACGCGGTCTCCATCAGGCCGCGTACCTTCTTGCTATTTTTACCCTTGGTTCTCAAATTCTTGCGCTCATACGTGATCGACTCCTCGCACACCAATTTGGCGCGAGTGCAGAGCTCGATCTCTACTATGCAGCATTCCGCATTCCTGATGTGCTGTATGTCATTTTTGCTTCAACACTCTCTGTGTATGTACTCATCCCGTTTCTGGCAAAAAAACAAGAAACAGGTGGAATCAAAGCGGCACAAAATTTACTTTCCCAGTTTCTTTCGTTGTTTGTACTGTTGTATGGTGTAATCGCTCTCGTTGCAATGGTATGTGCGCCAAGTATCGTCTCACATTTTTTCCCAGGTTTTGTCGAGTCAAAAGATATGCTTGTCGCACTCATACGTATTCTCCTTGTGCAACCACTCCTCCTCGGTATTTCAAGTCTGTTTGGTATCGTGACGCAGATGGAGCGCAGGTTTATGCTCTATGCGGTAAGTCCACTCTTATATAACCTCGGAATAATTTTCGGACTGGTATGTCTGTATCCATATTTTGGAATGTATGGATTGGTGCTCGGCGTACTTTTGGGAGCACTCCTCCATGTGTGTATTCAAATTCCTTCAGTACTAAAAAGCCCATTGGTACCACATTTTACACTTTCATTTGTCCGAGATGATATTTTTAGTGTTGCGCGCACATCGCTCACTCGTGCACTCACGCTTTCTCTGCATCAGCTTGTACTCCTTCGATTTGTAAGTGTTGCAAGTGTTATGACGGTAGGTTCGGTATCAGTATTTCAATTTGGGTACAATCTGCAATCCGTTCCACTCGCTATTATCGGTGTCAGTTATTCTGTTGCAGCATTTCCACTTCTTGCACAACTCTTCACCGAGCGCAAATACACAGAATTTGCAAATAATATAACGGCAACACTCAGGCATATTTTTTTCTGGTCACTCCCCGTAATCGCGCTGTTTGTGGTGATACGCGCACAGTTTGTGCGTGTGGTATTGGGATCAGGAGCATTTGATTGGAGCGATACGCGTCTCACCGCAGCTGTCCTCGCTCTCTTCATTCTTTCACTGACAGCCCAATCGGCTCATTTGCTCATTGTGCGTGCTTTTTATGCGATAGGGAATACAAGAATTCCATTTTTCGTTACACTCGGTTCTTCGATTGGAGCATTTGTATTGTCGCATTATTTCTCCATACTTTTGAGCAGAGAGGGTACTTTCTATTTTTTCATCGAGCGGATGATGCGACTTCCGGATGTGCAGGGTATTGAAGTATTAGCACTCCCACTGGGGTATTCATGTGCTCTCATAGTGCATAGTATTGTGCTCATCGTTCTTTCGCGAAAACGTCTTTTCATTAGCGTACGTTCACTCTTTGTGCCGTTTTTCGAATCGTTTGTTTCATCTTGTGTTGCGGGATACATAGCGTATCTCCTTCTCAATTATTTTGTCGCTTTTTTCACTGTCGATTCGCTCGTTACTGTTTTTGCCCAAGGATTTTTAGCATGTAGTGGTGGTATTATCACCTATACAGCACTGCAATATCTCATGAAGAGTGCAGAGTTACATGAAATATATCGTGCACTGCATAAGCGCTTTAGCAAAAAAGGCATTGTCGTGCCCCAAGATGAGGATACACTCGCAGTTTAGGCAGTCTGTGGTAGAGTAGGGTGCACCATATGAAGCACATACGCAATTTTTCTATTATCGCGCACATCGACCACGGGAAATCGACCTTGGCTGACCGTATGCTCGAAATAACGCATACCGTGGAAGCACGCAAGATGAAAGAGCAGGTGTTGGATTCTATGGATCTTGAGCGTGAGCGTGGAATTACCATAAAGATGCAACCGGTGCGCATGGCGCATACGTACAACGGTGAGCAGTACGAGCTCAACTTGATAGACACTCCGGGGCACATAGATTTTTCATACGAAGTTTCCCGTGCACTCAAAGCAGTGGAGGGTGTGCTCCTCCTCGTCGACTCGACGCAGGGAGTGCAGGCACAGACACTCTCGGTCTTGAGCATGGCGCGCGAGCAGGGACTTACCATTATTCCGGTTCTCACAAAGATTGACGTTCCGCATTCACGGCGTGATGAGGTCGCTGATGAAGTGGTGACACTCCTCGAGTGCGCGTACGAAGAAATACAGTATGTTTCCGGCCGTACCGGAGAGGGAGTAAAAGAGTTACTTGACCTCATCTGTGAGCGAATTCCACCTCCGCGAGAGTCATCACTTGAGTCATTTCGCGGTTTGGTCTTTGATTTTCACTACTCAAATCACCGTGGCATCATTGTGTACTTTCGCGTGTTCGATGGGAGTGTTAAGAAAGGTGACACGCTCCGCTTTCTCGCCGCAGGACGGAGTTTTGTGGCGCTCGAGGTGGGTATTCAGGCACCAGAAGGGAAGCCTGTTTCTGAACTCAATGCGGGTGAAATTGGATACATCGTGACGGGTATCAAAGAACCGGGTGTTGCCGGAGTGGGTGATACGCTCGTTTTTGAGAAGGGGAGTCGAGAGCCACTCGTTGGGTACATGGCGGTACCACCGGTGGTGTGGGCGTCGGTGTTTCCTGAGAGTCAAGACGATTTTACCATTCTCAAACAAGCGCTTGATAGATTAAAAATGTCTGATTCATCACTCACGTACGAAGAGGAGTCTTCGGGGCTTTTGGGACGCGGGTTTCGGTGTGGTTTCTTGGGAATGCTCCATGTTGAGATTGTGACCGAGCGACTCAGACGGGAATTTAATATAGAAATTACCATTACTGCGCCATCCATCGTGTATGAGATAACACATGAGAATAGTGGGATAATGGAGGAGGTGTATGCAGCATCTCGATTTCCTGAGTATGGAGCGAAGGTGCGTGTGCGGGAACCATGGATACTTGCACAGATAATTTTGCCACCCGAACATTTGGGAGCAGTCATGACCTTACTCTACGATCACGAGGGAACGGTACTCGAGACAGAAGTGTTTCGTGATGGGCGTAATTTGCTCACCGTAGAAATGCCCCTCAGAGAGCTCATGCGCAATTTCTTTGACAAATTAAAGAACGCTTCGAGCGGATATGCTTCACTCTCATATGAGATTGCTGAGATGCGTTCGGCAGACGTGTGTCGGCTCGATGTCCTCATCGCCGAGGAGCTTGTACCAGCATTCTCTCGTGTGGTCGGGATTCGGAGAGCAGAAACCGATGCCAAGGCAATTGTGGAGAAACTATACAATACACTCCCACGTCAGATGTTTGTCACAAAAATTCAAGCAAAAGCACTTGGTCGCATCATTTCTTCACGAACACTTTCAGCAATGAAAAAAGACGTCACCGCACACCTTTACGGAGGCGATATTACGCGAAAGATGAAGTTGCGCGAAAAACAGAAAAAGGGAAAGAAGCGCATGCTCGAGCACGGAAAGGTGAATATCCCTCCGGATGTTTTTATGAAGATTATTAAGGCTGAGTAGAAGTATCCTGAGGAGGTGTTTGTGCTCTCTGCGACTTCGTAAGGCTTCGTCCTCCAGAATACGCAAAAATCATACTCACCGCGATAATAATGGCGATAACTCCCCAAATCCACTTAATAGTGGTCTTTGTCTTTTTGTGAAATAAGAAACTCATAGAGTATAATATTAGCACATGTTTGATTTTCATGAAAAGCGCAAGATTCGGAGTATCATCTACTCGCGTCCAGTGATTATTTTTCTCGTGCTTATTACCGTGGCGCTCTCGTTTTCTGTGTACAACCGGTATGCCGTAGCAAAAGATATGAAAATGAAACTCATAGAACGTGAGAATATTTTGAAAGATATGAAACAGCGGGCCGAGGTTCTTGATGCACAGGTGAAGTATCTCCAGGATGACCGCGGTATAGAGGAAGAGCTCAGGAATCGTTTTGATGTCGCACGGGAAGGAGAGCAGGTGATTATTTTGGTTGATGACCCACGTGGAGAAAAGGAAGGACAAGTGAAACCACTCGAAGATACTATTCCTGACGAGGCAACAGCTTCATTTTTTGAGAAGTTTAAATTTTGGTAATTTAGTATATACTGCTAAGACTTATAAAATAATCTTTCAATATGGATAAAAACGTCTTAATTTATAGCACACCAACTTGTCATTTTTGCCACGCAGCAAAAGATTTTTTCACTGCGAATAATGTCGCGTTCCAGGATTTCAACGTAGCCACAGACCTCGAGAAGCGAAAGGAGATGGTCGACATGACCGGCCAAATGGGCGTCCCCGTCATCCGCATCGGTGACGACGTCATTGTCGGTTTTGATGAGGCGAAGATAAAGGAGTTGCTCGCGGTGTAATCGCCACAATCATAAAATCCCCCGACACCTACGGTGTCGGGGGATTTTATGATACAGTACATACCGCTTGCCCCTGTATGAGAAAATCATACAAGGTCTGCGTTCGCAAGTTGTATGAAAAAGTGTTTTCATACCCTTGCTCACTTGCCCCAGTAGTTCAATGGATAAGAACAGTCCCGTCCGCGGGAGCAAAACTATGTGGGGCAGAGTTTTGCCATGGTTCGATTTGAATCGAACCGAGAGTACATGAAGAACACCTCGACGCCCTCATAGTTCAATGGATAGAACGATTCCGTCCTAAGGAAAAAATCTTGGTTCGATTCCGAGTGAGGGCACCACAGTAGAAAATTGAATATTAAAAATCGAAACACCAAGAAAGTAAGGGTCGGTTTTATGGTTCCAAGTTTTTTAAAACAATTGTTGATATTTTGGGTGAAGTTTCAGTTCATTGGAACCAAAAGAAAAGCCACCCTCCCGCCGAAACGAGAGGGTGACCTCAATGGCGGTGGGTGGTCCGTGTGTTACGCCGCTTTCGGAGCGAGAAGCTCCATCAGCAAGTCGTAGTCATTTTCCAGCGTATCGGCTCGAACAAGTCGCTTGCTGGTGTCAACTTCAACGCGATAGAACTGCACCATGCACTTTTGGTGGTCAGGATTACCGCCGGACCAGATGCATTCGGGGTCGCCAACCAACTCGTATGCATTTGCTCCTTTCGGCATGATTGCCTGTACACCACGGACATCGTACTTGAAGAATCCGTGGTAACCCAGGGTTTCGGTCACGAACTCTACGGGGTTGCCGACGAGCTCAGCGGATGTCACCAGATGTTCCGGCTCTGATGTGTCCAAACCAGCACCTTGCTTGCGGTACTGAGTGAACATGACATTGCCACGTTGTACGAGCGGGTAAATCTTTTCCTGCTCGACTGGCTCACCGATGGGTCTCATCAGCTTCATCCAGTTGTCGAAAATGAGGCGACTAATACTGCCGAATCCTGGATGAATCAGGTCAACCCGTTGGCTATTCCGAACACCGAGAAGTCGTACACCATTCCACCACTCGTGACAGCCGAGGTCGTTTGCCAGCGATGACACCCGATGCTCGCTTTGGTGGTGAACATTTGCCAGAGCACCGGTTGAGAGCAAATGAGCCAGTGCCCCGTCACCCTTATCGAGATGTGGGTACCGAATCGGGTGATTACCGAAGCCACCGACGTAGTAGGAACAGTTGCCAGGAGCATCAACCTGGAAGATGTAGGGGTCGTTGATGGTGAGCCCATGTTCTTCTTCGTGGTACTTCCGTGCCATTGCGGCATGATGATTCACGTATGCTACCGCACGTGGTCCAAGACGAGCTGCTACCAGAGGTTCAGCAAGCGCCTGAGAGGCGGTCAGGTAAGCGTAGAACGGATGTTCGTAACGGGACAGGATGGGGTCAAATTCGACCACACTGACCTCGCCATAGAACCCGTCTTCCAGTTTCTGAAACTCAGACTGGGGAACGCAACCGCCATGGCGGTCGCGTTCCTTGTCCTTGTATTCGTGGCTGTACGCTTTCTGAATGCCGCTCAACGTCGACATCGGACCGATGCCGTGAGCGACAATCAAGATGCGAGTACCGCCCTTGCTGTAACCAAAGTATTCGGCACTGGTCGTGCTGAAGTAGGTATTCCACGGGAAGTCGCTGATGCCGGCTGAGAGGCGAGCGTCCACCACGTCGAGCATGGTACCGATACGCCCACCTTCACCAGCAAACTTCACTGCTTGCTTCCAAGCAGGGACGAAACCGTCAGAGTGGTAGAAGCCCATCGCATTGATGGAAGGAACTTTAGCTTTCATTTGAATCTCCTTTCCCTTTCGAGGATTTTGGAGGTTGAAGCACCTGGGGGATTCCAGGAACCGCATGGATAATACAACATAAATTAGATTATGTAAATATGATTTAAATTGATAGAATTAAGGTATATGCGTCATCACATCGTTCAAGAGAAATACCTGAGACAGTGGTGCAAGGAGGTAAAAGATTGTCAGTTATGGATTTACACTCACTCAGACGAACAATTATTTCAGAGAGGACCAGGCTGGAAAGGTTTCTGGCGTGAGGACTTTAATATCTATGATGAAAAGGGTGAGGAGAACGCCTATTATCTACCAGAAGAGGTTACCGCTCACGTAGATAACCTTGGGTTGACTGCCATAAAAAATATTAACTTTGGGAAACAGCTGGAGGGTCTCAATCGTTGTTATCTAGCTTTCTACACTGCACAGCAATACATTCGAACTCCAAAGTATCGGGAAAATAGTGACGCAATGCTTGATGCTCAAATAAAGCACCTTTGTCGACTTGATACCCCGTCACTTGAGGATGTAAAAATGAATCGTGAGGACATTCTTAAAGAAGAGCCAAAAAATGATAAGGAGCGAGAAGTATTTGAAAAAGTTAGACAAATGACAGATGAGGAATTTAAACAAACCCTATTTGATGCAATCCATGCGGATGACGTTAAAGTAAAACTTACTAATGCGGGGCACTCAAAGCAAATCTTAAAACTAGAGCGTTACGCAAGAGATATCTTTGATTTTGCTTGGACTATTATGCTTGCACCGCGAGGCACGAGTTTTATAACTTCAGATGCTCCTTGCTTTGCTTTTGCCTACAAGAACTTATCCCTAGGTGCGGGATTATGTTCCCCAAACGCTGTTACGTTTTTCCCGCTTTCACCATCGCTTTGTCTTATGATTGACCCCTCAATTAAGGGTAGGCGTGAACAATATACAAAAGCATCAAAAAGTAACGTTCGGGCTATTAACCAGCAAATTCTCAAACATAGTCACGACTGCATAGTTGCTTGTGAGAAAGCTCACTTAAAGCATTTGATAAAAGGCTACCAGCACACAAAAGGTCGTAAAGTTTCTGTTAAATCATTTGGTCCGTACACACTTTTTTCGTAAAGCTATGGGTACGTCTTTGTAAAAGGGGTGTGGGGTCAATTCGGGGGTACACCCGTCTATGCGTAAGCAACCAAAACATCACGCAAATCAAGCCATCCTTTAAGTTCCTCAACTATTTGGTTCCAAGTAACTCTGTCGGGGGGCACATTGGTAAAAAGAGTAGGCCCCGGATGGGTATTCGGGGCCTTCTTGGGTCATTTCTTTTTTTTCTTTTGAAACTTTTCGTACACATCTTCACTTTCGTAAATCCTAAAGTGGCCGTCCCGACACTTCATGAATTTTTTAGGAAGACTTACGTCCATCTCCAGGTAGATGTTTACGATGCTGGTATGGACTGACGGAAACTCCTTTTGCATCCTTCTCAGGGTGTAGATATCTGTTTGGTCGGCGTACCAGACCATGACGCTTCCGTAAGACCGGTTACCCCGTGCGTCAAAGGTAAAGGAGCGAAAACCAAGGACATCTTCACACGGTCCTCTCAGATGGTACTCTTCTTCTGTGATGTCCATTCCACATCGATATTTGTCTGGATGAACGAAGAGAGAACCGTTCCGTCTTTCTGCGAGAATTCTCTCGACATACACCTGCCCATGAGGGCGTTTTTCTTTGCACTTTCCATTCATGATGGCCTCCGTTACGTTGTTTCTGAGGAACTAGAATTTGTGATAATTCTACATCGATTATCTAACTATGTCAAGATTATTCGTGATCCTACTTTAACTGAAGTCGGGACTGCATAGTCCCCGTTGAATCGGTATGCTTCACGGGTTGTTC
>CAZNWG010000004.1:0-43715 GCA_964576905.1 uncultured Candidatus Saccharibacteria bacterium | reverse complement strand
GGTACCGGGGGTCATTTCTACCCACTCATTGCGCTTGCAGAAGAATTTAACACGCACCCAGAACGCCCTGAGCTGTATTATGCTGGTCCTGATGAATATGATGCAGAGGCACTTCGAAATGAAGGAATTCATTTCATGCGTATTAGTTCTGGCAAACAGCGTCGGTACGCATCTGTGCTTAATTTCCTTGATTTTTTCAGAGTGATTTTTGGTTTTTTTACTGCACTCATAAAGCTGTATATTCTGTATCCCGATGTCGTTGTGAGTAAAGGTGGATACACAAGTGTGCCTGTTGTTCTTGCAGCTGGTTTTTTCCGTATACCCATTATTGTGCACGAATCAGATTCTGTTGTCGGGAGAGCAAACAAGCTTGGACTCCGTTTTGCGAAGCATGTGGTAACCTCGTATGAGGGTATTGTACTTCCGCACACGAATGCACAGCAGTACCTCCTCGGTGTTCCGCTTCGCGCAGTCTTGAGAGGAGGTCCCCATACTGATGCAATCCAAAAACTTGGCATTGACCCCAATCGTCCTGTTATTCTTGTACTCGGGGGTTCGCAGGGTGCACTTCGTATTAATGAGCTCATTCTGAGCTCTCTCGATGAACTACTTCCTGATTTTACCATTATCCATCAGACGGGAACTGCGCACTATGAGAACTGCCTCCGGTCTGCAGATGTACTTATCACAAATCCCGAGCTTCGAGCGCACTACAAGCCTTTTGCTTTTTTCGATGGAGCACTCCTCAATGATGCATATTTTGTCGCATCATTGGTTATTTCACGTGCTGGGAGTACCTCAATTTATGAAATCAGTAGTCATGGCAAACCATCAATTATCATTCCCATTTCTGAGCACATAAGTCATGACCAACGTTCGAATGCGTATGCATACGCACGCTATAAGGCATCAATCGTTATGGAGGAAAAAAATCTCACTGAACACTTGCTCCTCGCAGAAATAAATCGTATTATGCAAAACGGTGATGTCTACACTGAAATGACTGAAGGTGCACGTGCTTTTGCAAAACCAAACGCTACAGCAGAAATAGTGAACCTCATCACGCAAGTTTCAAAACAACACTGATTTTCCTGTATGTCACTATTTCACAATGAGAAGGTTGTAACGCGTATTGCGCCGAGCCCAACGGGGCACCTTCATATAGGTACCGTGCGCACTGCGCTTTTTAATTATTTATACGCAAAACATCATAAAGGTACATTCATTTTTCGTATCGAAGATACCGACAAAGAGCGGAGCAAAAAAGAGTATGAAGATGAAATTGTGTCTGGTATTAAACGTCTCGGGATGGAATTCGATGCGTTCTACCGCCAATCAGATCGTACCGATATCTATAGATCGTATCTCGAAAAAACAATCAAAAGTGGAAACGCCTACGTGAGCCACGAGGAGAGCAAACAGCGTCCCGGTGAATTTGTAGATGTAGTACGTCTCAAAAACCCAAATACAACAATCACGTTCCATGATGAGGTACGTGGTGAAATATCATTTGATACGACTGAACTCGGTGATTTTGTCATCGCGCGTTCTATTGATGACGCTCTGTATCACTTTACGGTCGTTGTTGATGACTATGAAATGGGTATTACTCATGTAATACGTGGTGAGGATCATATTTCTAACACGCCACGACAAATACTCATTCAAGAGGCCATTGGAGCAAAACGCCCTATATACGTACACTTACCACTGATTCTTGCAACCGACCGTTCAAAACTCTCAAAACGACATGGTGCAGTGATGCTCGAAGAATATGAGCGACAAGGGTTTCTCAAAGAAGCGATACTCAATTACCTTGCGCTTCTCGGATGGAATCCCGGAACAGACAAAGAACAATTTTCCCTCGGAGAACTTGTCACCGCATTCGATATTTCTGGAATTCAAAAGAGTGGTGCAGTGTTCAACATAGACAAACTCGGTTGGTTCAACAAACTATACCTTGGAACATATACCGATGAAGCATTCTTGAAGTACATTGAGCCCTGTATCAGCGAACGTATTACCCGTCTTCCTCAATTTACTGAAGCGCGATTTACAAAAATACTACCGCTTATTCGTGAACGAGTGTCTACGCGCACTGATGTCACTCGTGATTTTGAAGCAGGAGAGTATGATTTTGCGTTTTCTTCGCCAATACATGACCCTGCACTCATCAAGTGGAAGCATGATACAAGTGTGAAAGAAACCCTCTCTCGTCTACAAAAGCTTGCTGAGAAAATTGCTCAGATGCCTGAGGAACTTTCTGCGGAAGAAGCAAAGAGTTACATTTGGGACTACGCTGTAGAAGTGGGGAAGGGTGAAGTACTCTGGCCACTCCGCGTTGCACTTACGGGGCGTGAGCGCTCTCCTGACCCGTTCTCCGTTATTCACATTCTCGGTTCTGCAGAGGCATACAAACGCATCAATACTGCATGTGATACAATTATACGGACAGCATAGTCATCTATACTGTGATAGTTGGTTGTATCTATGAAACAGAATTTTAGTATCCGTTATTCATTTTTTCGTGCGCTCGTGTTGTGTCTGTTATGTGTGCTTGGTGTGCAACCACTTTTTGCTGAAACGCAGGTTGAGATACTCCAAGGCCAAATCAGTGAACGAAATTCTCGTCTAAAGGAAATTGAAGAAGAGATAGCAAATTATCAAACCGAACTGAAAAAAGTCGGTGGGGAAAAGAAGACACTCCAAAGTGCTGTTGCACAACTTGAAATCGAACGAAAAAAAGTACAAGCTGATATTCGCTACACTGAAAGTAAGATTGGTGCAACAGACCTCGAGATAAGTAAACTGAACATAGAAATAGGGGGCACCGAAACGAGTATTGAGCTCAATAAAAATGCTATTCGAGAAACACTCCAAGAACTCCATCGCACTGACGACAACTCATTTGTTGAAATTTTGTTACAACACAGCAATGTATCCGAGTTTTGGGAACAAGTTGATGAGCTTGAGGAACTTCACGCGGTCATTCAAGATAAGTTGGGCGAATTGGGTGCTGAAAAGGAAATTTTGGATACAAAGTATGATATGCATACTCAAAAGCGTTCAGATTTGTTGAACCTACAAGAGGAATACTCAGATCAAAATGAGGTACTCGTAGAAAACAAGGCAGAAAAATCAAAGTTACTCACTGCAACAAAAAATGAAGAGGCCGAGTATCAGAAGTTACTCAAACAGAAAAAAGCCGAGTATGAAACGGTCCTCAAAGAGATGCGTGATTTTGAATCAAAGCTCCAATTCATCCTCGATCCAAATACAGTTCCTCCTCGTGGCACACAGGTATTCAATTGGCCGGTGTCAAATGTGATCATCACACAGCTCTTTGGCGGTACTGAGTTTGCAAAGCAAAATGCATCGGTATACGGTGGGCGTGCGTATCACCCCGGAGTTGACTTCGGTGTTCCTACCGGCTCAAAAATCATGGCACCGCTTGCTGGTACGGTACGCGCAACCGGCAACACCGATGCCGTGCCCGGATGTTACTCATGGGGTAAGTGGACACTCATAGACCATGCGAATGGACTCTCGACACTGTACGCACACCAGAGCGTCATCAGTGTCGTACCAGGTCAGCAGGTGGCCACCGGGGAAGTGATTGGATACTCAGGAAATACCGGATACTCAACTGGCCCACACCTTCACTTTACCGTGTACGCTAAGGCAGGAGTTTCTGTACGAAGATTTAACGAAGTAAAAGCGGTCACGAGCTGTGGAGCGGCAACTACACCAATTGCGGCATCTGATGCGTACATAGACCCTATGGTATACCTCCCACAATAGTTTTACACACTTGTCAAGTTTTCTGCGTGTGTCGATTGTGCGTTATTGGTAACTATGCTTTCATTATATATATGAAGCGTTTACTCCTCACACTGATACTCATTGGCATCGTTTATGTACTGGGACAGATGGTTGTTTCTGGTATCAAAACGTATACGCAAGGAGCGTCGCTCACATTGAGTGGGATGAGTAAAGAAACGATTCACAATGTGGTCCGAGCATATTACAACGAACACGTACTGACTGGTGGGTCCATAGTGCCCGAAGACGCGGTACTTATCATCACACCCGCGCATCTCAATACTGACGACAACCTTGACATCATTGCTCGTGTAGAGTCCACAGCCACCTGTGGTGGCGGAGGATGTATCACAACACTCTTTGTACGCACTCTGGACGGTCTGCTTGAGCCGGTACCATTTGCATTTGCTGTTAGGGAAATTGAGATACTCGAAAGCGTCACCATGGGTATGCATGATCTACGCATCAATGGTGACATCGACTCAACCATGGTATGGGACGGCACGCAGTATTCGACCAACACCTTTTAAATTTTTTCTCACAAATTTTTGGAACGAATTATTACTGAGGACACGTATCTCGTGTCATCATATTTTCTACCACACAGGGGAAGAGGGCACTTTATAGTAAGAGATTGAACATCACTATTGAGATGATGGAATACATACTCAGACACTAAAAACAACACAACGCGTTGCAGGCCTCTGTGTAGGTATAACATGATGTATATATACTATACGTCGTAAAAGATATATTGTGCGACACTTAGTATATTTGAATATGGCTCTATTCCCTCACAACTAACACCGCAGTTATCTGACCGAGGGTTTTCACACTCCTACACTGCACAGAGTCTGATGATCTACGTTCGGCCTTTCAGTGGGATGCACGATTTTCTCTACACATCAACCCCAAGCATTTTTCGGATTCTTTCATACTCGTCCGTATCAGCGCTGAGCTCGACCCCTACACTTCCCTTGCGTGATAGTCGAGATTCAATTTCGGGATGTCGTGATAAATAGTTTTTTAGTTTTGCAGGAATTATTTCATCCTGTGAGATGATGTTTTTTACATGTTCTGCTCTCAGACAGTCCTTGATGAGCGTATAGTGTGTGCACCCGAGGACGACGGTGTCCACGTCTGAGTACCGCGTGTCAATGAGCTCGCATACGTATGTGCACGCGCGCGATATATCACCCGCCTCTATCATGGGCACGAGTGCGGGAGTCGCGCACGTGTACAGGTGCATTCCCTCCGAACCCTTGCGAAGCTCAATGACATACTTTTCTGATTTGATTGTTCGCTCAGTTCCAATGAGGAGTACTTTTTTTGCATCTGTTTCAAGGAGGGTTTCAACGGTTGGTACAATAACCCCAAGTAATTTTCTATCGGGGTATTCAGTCTTGAGCATTTCATCTTGGTGTACGCGCACTGAACGAGCAGATGCAGTATTACACGCAACAATCACCAGGACTGCACCTGCATCAAAAAGTCGTTTTATACCCTCATAGGTAAGCTGATGTATCTCCTCTTCAGATTTGTCACCATAGGGCAGATTGGCAGTATCACCAAAAAAAATATAATCGTAGTGTGGCATGAGCGCTCGCACTGCGTGGAGTATGGTAAGCCCTCCGAGACCTGAATCAAAAAAACCAATTTTCATGAATCATGTATCACTACTGAGCACTGTAAACCTATCGTGTTCTACGTCGTCAACAATGACTTTACCTTCCCAATTATTTCGCTCCCTCGCCCACACACACTGATTACCATAATCGGGAGAATCATACTCTGCGCGATAGATAACGAGCTCAGCGCTGGAGTCGGATTCACTCCGCGCTATTGCAAGCACAGTATATATCTTCCCCTTATAGTGTCGATACTGCTTTCCTATAATTGCTTTCATGTGTTTACTAGTATATTTATATTTGATTCATCGTACTTCCACTTGGTGTGGCGACTAATGCTCCACAATCCTATCTCAATCTATTATACGTTTCTTTATGTGCTTTTGTATACAGCAAAAAACTCCCCGAAAGGAGTTTTTTGTATTAACGCATTGCGATGGTATTTGACCAACATGCAGCTGAAGCTGTCCATGGTCGTGTACCTTGCCGTTCATAGAGATTACGAGCATACGCCATATTGTCGTGGAAGTCTTTCAAGTTCAGCCCAAGTTCTCTGGCTTTCTCACTGTGGAAACGCGTATTGATTTGCATAACCCCCGTGTCAGCCGGATCTACTGAACCGTGCAAGACTGTCCCGTCTGCGAGCGTATGTCGAAATTGTGATTCACAGCGCGCGATTTGAATCATAACTGGTATATCACTGAAGTAGGAACGAACCGTAGCCTCAGTATCAATTCCTTGTATTTTCTTTTCAACAACGACTTTTTCTTCAGTGATATGTTGCTCTTTTGTTGCAATGTGCCCATATGCGATGTCCGTTACCGGTACCGCACCTACGTTCGATACAGCGAATATTGCTGTAAGTAAACTCGATAATATAAGCCAAGGGTCTTATCCAACAATGGAGCGAGCGAGGGTTGTGGGAGAAAGAACGTTAGTTATTTCTCACATAACCGAGCGAGCGCTCTTTGTATAAATTCCTTCATACAATGGAGCGAGCGAGGGTTGTGGGAGAAAGAACGTTAGTTATTTCTCACATAACCGAGCGAGCGCTCTTTGTATAAATTCCTTCATACAAATTTGTTTGTGAGTAAATGTGTACCTGTGCGTCGCACGCGGGACACCTCTCTTCAAACAAAAAACAGCCGAAGCCGTTCACAAATGATTATACCATTCTGAGCTTCAAAAGCAAACTATGCAATCAAATATAATTTATGTCAAAAATTACGACATCTACTGTTTGAGCCACGGAATTAACATTTTTACTTGACACATACCACTATTTATTGTTTAGTCTTTGCTTTATGAGTGCCATTGCACCATAGAGTCCTCCCTCGTCTTTTAGTGTTGCGTCGACAATGAGTGGGCATGGGACAAATCCATCCAGAACCTCTTCTGTGTGGCGTACGATGTCTGTGAGAAGAATTCTCGGATTGCCTACAATCATTGAACCACCGAGCACAATGACATTCGGCGACCAGTATACGATGGTGTTTTTGAGTCCATACGCAAGGTATCCCGCAAGCTCATCCCAAATGTGGTCCTCTTGTGCAATCTCATATGGTTTCATACCTCTCCGTCGCTCAAGGGCACTTCCCGATACCATATTTTCGAGTGTTGGAGAAATTGAATGACCAAGCACGGTGCGGTCGACATCAAGTATCTGGTGACCTGGTTCAAATCCCACACTCACCACATCGAGTTTCCCGTGTACATATCGAGCTCCGCCGACGCCTGTACTCACCGTGTGGTACGCAACAATATCAGCTCCCTTCCCTGCACCAAAACAGACTTCACCCAAACCAACAATCGCTGTGTCATTTTCAAGAAATGTTGGTGCATTGAAACGAGCACTCAGATCGCCTGCTATGGAGCGCCCTACCCAATCAACTAATACTTTTTCACTTACGATGCCTGTTTTTTCATGATTGAGAGGTCCACGTATTCCACCCGCGAGTGCCTCCACACGATCACTTCCCCGCAGTCGCTCTATGGTTGCAATAATCAACGCCATCCCGTCTGCGTAGGTACGGGGGGTATCAAATTTTTCGACTTGTGCAATAGTGGAAAGATCATGGGTAGTGGCAATGCGCGTCTTTGTTCCACCGATATCAAAAAGAATGAACATGTAATTTTAGTTTAATTCTGCGCGAACGTACTTTTTATAAAATTCAACACTCGGCTGATCAAACGCATCAATGTTGAACAGGTAGCCGAGGTACATCACCTCAGCCATGAGCGACGCGAGCAGGAAACCAACCTCAAACTCCGTGCATTTCTCCATTTTTGTATATCGATAGGGGAGCATCTGGTCGTTGTACGCATGGAGCACCCCTTCCGTAATAATATCCTTCACCACTGTCGCTTTTTTGCTCTTCAATATGGGCATGTGCTCGAGCATCCAATGGTTCTGAGGCATCCGCGTAGTGGCGTGTTCGCTGTAGTACACAAAGTGCGTGTAGATACCCGCATAACCACCGAGGTACAGTTCTGCGCTCGAGTGCAAATCGGCACTGGTTGAAACAATAGGTAGTAACTGGTGGGTAAAGGGGGTCTCGCCCTTTGTGGTATTTTTCCCAATACTCTCTGCAACGAGCTGGCGGTACCAAAGTCCACAAGAGCGCAAGCGCCTATTGAATGAAAAGAAATTGACCGTGTGCGCTCCGGAGTATGCGTGGAGTGCGAGCGTCACCGCGCTCGTCTCAATATCTCCGAGGGCTTTTTTTGTGGTGGCACTTATGGCACCCTTGAGGAGTAACGGAATATTGATGCCGAGCAGTGTGAGTGGCACAATGCCGACTGCGGTGAATACCGAAAAGCGCCCACCAATCGCGTGCGGGAGTGTAAAACAGAGAATGCCCTTTTTTTCACCCACTTCCAAAAAAGACGTCCCCTCATTCCCAATGAAAATCACCTGCTTCAGGAATGCTTCCCCGAATTTCTTCTCCCAGAGATTGATGATGTGAAGCGCGTTGAACATGGTCTCAGTGGTGGTACCCGACTTACTTGCCACCACGAGCACAATGTCCCGAGCGTCGTCGGTAGCTTTTATGACACGGTCCATATCCTCAACGTACTTCTCCTCAATACTGTCTACGATACTGAACCGCGGTATATCTTTGTGACTGCACGCATCGTACACCGCTTGCGCTCCCTGCATCGAGCCACCGATAGCAACGAGTATGACGTGTTTCGTACGATTAAACCGTGAGAGTTTCTTCTTTATGTCACGCTGGTACGCGGTATCACCCGCAATGAAAAGAGACGACTCGGAGCGCTCGAAAACTTTACTTTTCTGGACTTTTTCAATTTTCCCTGTGTAGATGCGTGCTTTCTTTGTGACCTCTTTTACCAAATCTTTCGGAAACGTACTATTGTGAAATGTGGACTGCATATCGGTGTGATTAGTTGCTTAAACCTGTCGTGGTGTTTTTGGATCAACGTGCGCAATGATGTAGTCGTATGCTTCATCAACTGAATCAACAACATGGAAAAGTTCAAAGTCCTCTTTACTAATAGTTTTGTATTCTTTGAGCATAGTAGTTTCAAAAATGTGCATGAATGGATCCCAGAACTTTTTACCGTACAGGACAACCGGTATCTTTGATATCTTATTCGTCTGAATGAGGGTGATGATTTCAGTAAGTTCATCGAGTGTGCCAAAGCCACCGGGAAAATAGACGTAGACTTCTGAAGCAAAAGAGAGCATCACCTTGCGCGAGAAGAAGAAGTGAAAACTTTCTGATTCGGTGACGTAGGGGTTCAGTTTCTGTTCCATGGGGAGTTGAATGTTGAGTCCCACAGACTTCCCACCCACTTTGAATGCACCGACATTTGCAGCTTCCATGATACCGGGGCCACCTCCCGTGATAATCGCAAAGCCTTTCTTTGCAAGTTTTGCTGCGAGTGCTTCAGCATCTTTGTATGCTGGTTCTGTTGGCTTGATGCGCGCGCTTCCAAAAAAGGTTGCTGCGGTGCTGTACTTTCGCAGGATATCAAATCCATTCACAAACTCTGACATGATTCGAAAAATACGCCATGACTGCACTGCACTGTCAGTCTCAAAGAGGTCTGTCATGATGCGACAGTGCATATTGCGTACATCCGTCTTAATATCAAACTTATTTACTGTTGTGTTGCTTTTTTTTCTTAATGCCATTTTGTTATTGTAACATGTACTTACAGCCACGGAATCGAGTACTGTTCAAATTCGGGGAGAAGTTTCTTATCGTACAAAAGCCGTGAGATAACCTCAGCGTGGGAAAGAGCGCCTGTGAGCGCGTTGTGTGGCTTGGGTTCTTCAGGAATGCCACAGTAGTTCATCACGGCGTCGAGGTTGAGTGCGGAACGCCTGTGCTGAGGGTCGATGGGTGGTGTGAGTCCTCTCTTTACCATGTGCATGTAGCAAAGTGTATGGGTATCAATCGTGCGATGTGCTAAGTCCCATGGCAGGTTTTCACGGTCACAGGCAGCCTTGAGAAAATCTCGGTCAAATGAAACATTTTGTCCCGCAAGCGTTCGGTCACTCATATGCTGTGACCATTCCATGAAGTGCCGTACTAATTCCCCTTCGCGTACCTTGGTGACATCGGTAACTTCTGACTCAGTGAAGCCAGTCACATTAAGTGCCTCCTCCATGATGTGTGCGTTTTCCCAAATACGACACTCTTCATAAAAACGATTTTCTGGATGCTCAAAATCAAGTGCGCCAATAGATACTATCGAATGCTTCGCATATTCAGTCCCCGATGCTTCAATATCTATAACTATCATATGATGAGTATATCATGTGCATACACACACTTCACCCAGTCCAATTAAAGAATAGTATACTGAAGTCGACAAGGTCAGCCTGACCATCACCAGAAAGGGATGATTTCTCCCGTTGGATAAAATCACTGTTCAATCTTTGGCGGAACCAAAACATAAGAATCGAGAAATCAGTGAGATTTACTTTGCAATCGCTATTCAAATCACCTCGAGCTGGGCAAGTCGATTGAGTCTCTGTACGAGATATGTTGGCATCCCCAATACGAACCCATATCGTTCGACTCGGTGTACTGCTTGCATTAAATAGAAAAGACTGTGCGGACGCAGAATAGTATCCTCTCTGCAGTATATCTGTCTGAACTGTGTATGAGTACATCCCCTCTGCGCTTGTACTCGCAAAAAAGAAGGTTGTATGTCCTTGTTCACCTCTCAGCGTTATGAGTATTCGCGAATTCGGTACTGCAAAACCAGAAAATACAATGGGTTTTTTTGGCACAACTTCGAGCATATCGGAAGTTATACTTGGTCCCAAAAAAATACCCTCAATTTTGAGCACTGATTTGCTCGCTATTGTTGAACGGAGTGAATATGAAGCTGTTTGAATCCCAGACGAATCGGTCCCATATACATCAAACTGATACGTACCCCGTGGAAGATTTCGTGCTGAAAAGGCAAATTGTCCGAGCTGATCCGCTGTGGTCGAAGCAACAATAGCTCCATCTATAAGAAGCGTAATATGCCCAAACGGCATTGCCTTCCCCTCGAAAGCAACAAGTGACTTTGCAGACTTTGTGCTTGCACCACCGCCCCCACCTCCCCCTCCGCTCGATATGGTGCAGGCACTCGTATCAAAAATGCATGTCGGCGCACAGGCGAGTGCCCCACCACTAAAGCCGAGTGTCGTACACGACTGGGCATTGAGTGAACTGCCATCGCATGATTCTCCACTCTCCACCACCCCATCACCACACCCCGGCACACGGCCTTCGAGCACCACGTCTTCAGCAAAAAGCATTGCGGGAGAGTAAAAGAACATTCCTGCAACTACTATAGCGAAAACAATTCCTATTTCGAGTTTGTTTTCGAACGTTTGATGATCCATGTGTTGTATCTATTTAGACCATACGTAAGTGCAACACCAAGGAACATACAAACGACGAGTAAATGCCACGGGATGAGAAGAAAATCGTATCGAGCTGTCGAAACACCATTCTGCGTACCCCACGCGACGCGTGCATGCGCTGTATACCAGCCAATGTGGAGATTCTCCCATTCATAGCGTACTGCATCAAAAAATCCTGCTCCGGGTCCATTTGTGCCTGCCCATACACTCGTGAAGCGACGTGCGCTCTCTGGCAAAATACTCCCCTCAAGTTCGTTTGCCGGAATAGATACGGCGGTCATGCCAAAGGTATTGGTGATGCGAATATCTCCCCGCGGAACAATACGATCGGCACCGTCGTTACTCATGCGGTAGCTGAATGATATCGGAAGATACACACCCACACGACCGATATTTGCTCCAAAATCGAGAATGCCCGCACCTTCCTTTATGTCACCGCGGACGGTAAGGAGCACGAGAGTACCGAGCTTCCCTCCCACCGACACTTCCCCGTTCTCGAGTGTGTCGGGGTTTTGACCTCCAAAAAAAACTGCACCGAAGTACCCTCCTGGTTCAGTACCCTCAGGTATGGTGATGGTGTACGCAACCGTACGCTTCTCACTTGGTGCGAGAATCACCATTTCTTCTGTCTGTATCCATGTAGCGAGTTCGCTTCCACCGCCCACAAACTTAGGTGCCCCGTCCTCACCACTCGGTTCAAAATTTTCAAATGTTGTATAGAACGTCTTTTGCTCAGACTGCTCGTTGTAGATTTCAATTTCACCATGGAGCGTTTGGCCGGGATCACCAGCAATTTCGATACGTACCGGAGAAAGCGTGAGCGCGAATACGGAAGCCTTTGGTACCGCACATAGAGAAAGCGTGAAGAGTATAAGTATGAATATCTGATGTATTTTCATGAATGGGCCTTATTGTACGCCAGTCTGTTAAACTCGTCACCCCTGTACAAAAACGTTAATAGTTGGCCGTTGCCGAATAGGTAATCGTTGAGGTGTAGCTTCCCGCTTCTGTATTTGAGGTAATGTTTGCAATGTATCGTGCTGAATACGTAGTGTTTGCTGATGCGGTACCAGAGCTTGCCACCACATCGGGGAATGCAGCGGAGTCGAATGCAAAACCTGCCGCAGCGTATGGTACGGCAACCGCACCGCTACCACCAGACGCGTTCATGCGAAGTCCAAACTGTTCAGTCCCTATCGCCGAAGCCGTGTTTGCTGCACCAATAGGATTGATAGTGTTGCCTCCGGAGGTGAGTGTCGTTCCTGATGCGGTCATGGTGTAGCCGTTTGCCGCGTTGGTACCCACGATGACATTGTGCGCTTCCACTTCTGAGGTATCACCGGAAGCGGTACCCGAAGCGTAACGCGCTGCACCGGCGGTGAGCGTTCCAAAACTCACACTATTGTCTGAAATAGAAAACGTAATCGATTGTGCCACGGTCGCGTCGATAGCCACTTGGTCATCGCTCACAATACTCACCGTTATAGTACCCGAGTCGCCAAACGCACCCGTAATGCCAATACCATAGGTAGTTGGGGAACTTGGGTTTACCGAGCTTGTTGCATCGTAGGTGATGATGATTTTGTCACTTGCAGCAACCGCTCCTGCACCCACGCCATCTGTTGGTGCGGTGAGTGTGAGAATGCGATTTTGGGTACCTGAAAAAGCGGCACCCCAACTACCTGCCGTGGCGCTCCCCGCGAGAGTTTCGGTAGTTTCAAGACCGGTCGAAGGGCCGTGCGTGAAGGAAAGTGAAGAGATATTTTTTCCGGTGAAGTTAAAATCTGAGGGGAATGTGATGATGATGGTGTCAGTGTTGTCCGACGCTCCGGTGGGGGTCACAAAGCGAAGTACGTGTGAAGACGAGGCGTTCACCTTTTGTGAAGACATGGTGTCTGACGCTGAGGTGATTGATGCCGCATACGAAACGCGCACACCGATACAGCTGAGTAGCACTACTGCAGTCATGAGCACCGCTACGGTCATTTTTCCTCCCACTTCTATTCCGATACTACGCATACAAAAAATAAATTATTAGAAATAAATTCCCTCACTAATATAGATGTATTGTACCTTGCGCGCGGTCAATTTTTGCATAAAAATTGACCGCGCCTGTGTAAAACTTAAAAACAATCTAGTACGTACTTGTCACGGTGTACGTCACCGTCCCCATATAGGTGCCCGGTTCAGTTTCGTTGGTCACGTTTCCTAGGTAGTGGGCGCCAAAAACCGAGGTGTAACTGTCTCCGAGACCACTCATAACCGCGTCAGGGAAACTCGCAGTATCAAATGCGTAGAGTGATGTGTCGTAGGGTGCCGTAGTCGTACCGGTACCCGAGAGGAGCGTGTAGCGGACGCCAAACTGCTCTGTCCCCGGAAGTGCGGTGGTTGCGGTGTTCCCTATGGGAGTCAAAGTCGCTCCGCCACATCCCGCACAGGTAAGCGTTGCACCATCAAGAGTCACCACGTAGCCCGCAACAGCATTGGTACTCACCGAAATAGTGTGGGCTTCACTGTCGGTTGTAGTACCGAAGAGGTTCCCTGTTGCGTAGCGTGTCTCACCGGGAGAAAGTGTACCGAGACCCACCGAATTATCAGATAACCTAAAGGCAATGTACTGTGAGGGATTTTTCTCCACCCACCGCACCCCCACCATCGCAAAGTCCCAGTCGTTCGTGGTACCGCCGGCGATGTTGGTAGATGCCGAGGTACGGAGACGCAGGTTCATGCGGTCGTTCACCGTGTCGACGGTGTCTTCAGGGGATGCTTCGAGTTCCGCGAGACGCCAGGTGTCGAAGTAGCTGTAGGTGAGGGAGGCGTTCGTGTCGGTACCGGGAGTGTTTATCCATCCCGACCCTGCAGCTTCACCACCCAAACCCGAAGCGCCACCATATTTGTTGAGTTGGACATCATTGGTAATCGTCGTGGTACCCGAGCGGAACTTCACCGCGTAGTGTGTCCCCGTAATAGCAGTATTCGAGGCTACCCGCATGGGAAACGAGAGATTCATCGACTGCGCGTACTCACCGTTTGTCGCATCGTCGTCATTGTCTTGCGAGTGATGGTCTGCAGGATACTCGAGTACCACAGTGGATTGCCACGTGGTCGTCGTGGGAGTAGCAGCAATACCCTCACCCATGGAGCGGGTACGGTCACAGTTGGTCGCGGTGCCACTTCCCCAGCTGATCTCGCACTGCGATGTATCGTCATTCACCGCACCCACCATGAGGTAGATGCGGTCAAACTGCATGTTGTATGCAACGGAGGTAGAACTGGTGACAAAGCGTACCTTCACTTCCCCGTTTTCAATGTGGTCACTCATGACAAACCCGGGGACGAAGGTGTCGTTGAAGGAGAAGCCGTATTCGGTGTCGGTGGCACAGGCGGTACTCGTCGTTGTCGCACCGCCTCGCGTCCACGTGTCGGTGTTGTAGTTATAGAGGTAGATGTTGAATTGGAGCGCGACGTTCGAGACACAGATTTCAGGTACCACGTGGATGGTGTTCATACCGGTGAGGGTCTTCACGTTTCCGAAGGTGAAGTTGAAATCTGCGGCCTGCGACGCGCCGACCATAGGAATGGTAAGTTTGTTTCCATCAGAGCCGGTGAGATTGGTGGAGACTGCACCGACGAGGTCGGAGAGGTAGTTGGTGGTGGCGCCAGCAGAGGTGGTCGCGAATCCTGAGGGTTCATAGAAAGAGTCAATGGCCACTTCCACGCGTGCGTAGTCGATGCGTATCTCCTGTGTCCCCGAGACGGTGGAAGAGGCGCGGATGAGGACACGCTTGCTTGTGGTATCCACAAAGTTGGTGAGTGGTGTTGCAATGGAAGTGCCGGGGGTGGTGACACGGGTACTAAAGTATCCGTCGTATATTTCATACACACGATTGGTGTCGGTGTTGTTCGTGGTATAAGCGGTCTTGCGGGGTTGGAGCGTGCGCCACCCACCACCGGTGCACTGTGCGTCGGCTTCATTGTCGACACTTGTATTTGATATCCAGTCACATATCTGGTGGACGTATGCAGAGGCGGTGTTTTGATTGGTGTCCTCCATGGTGATGAGAAGTTTGTTGGCACCCTGGAGTTCCACTCCATCAAATTGGAGTTGCACGTCGAGGCCTGATGCGGTACGAGCGATGGTCCAATAGTTGCCGGCACCGTTGGTACCGGATTCATTACCCAAGGTGGCTTTCCAAGAGTCGGTGTGCGTGGGGCCTATGGTCGTGGTGGCAGTGCCGGTTATGACAGTGCCGGAGGTGGGGGAGAATTGTGTGGTCACGGTAACGCGCTTCGGTTCTTCCACCCACCGCACCCCCACCATCGCAAAGTCCCAGTCGTTCGTGGTACCGCCGGCGATGTTGGTAGATGCCGAGGTACGGAGACGCAGGTTCATGCGGTCGTTCACCGTGTCGACGGTGTCTTCAGGGGATGCTTCGAGTTCCGCGAGACGCCAGGTGTCGAAGTAGCTGTAGGTGAGGGAGGCGTTCGTGTCGGTACCGGGAGTGTTTATCCATCCCGACCCTGCAGCTTCACCACCCAAACCCGAAGCGCCACCATATTTGTTGAGTTGGACATCATTGGTAATCGTCGTGGTACCCGAGCGGAACTTCACCGCGTAGTGTGTCCCCGTAATAGCAGTATTCGAGGCTACCCGCATGGGAAACGAGAGATTCATCGACTGCGCGTACTCACCGTTTGTCGCATCGTCGTCATTGTCTTGCGAGTGATGGTCTGCAGGATACTCGAGTACCACAGTGGATTGCCACGTGGTCGTCGTGGGAGTAGCAGCAATACCCTCACCCATGGAGCGGGTACGGTCACAGTTGGTCGCGGTGCCACTTCCCCAGCTGATCTCGCACTGCGATGTATCGTCATTCACCGCACCCACCATGAGGTAGATGCGGTCAAACTGCATGTTGTATGCAACGGAGGTAGAACTGGTGACAAAGCGTACCTTCACTTCCCCGTTTTCAATGTGGTCACTCATGACAAACCCGGGGACGAAGGTGTCGTTGAAGGAGAAGCCGTATTCGGTGTCGGTGGCACAGGCGGTACTCGTCGTTGTCGCACCGCCTCGCGTCCACGTGTCGGTGTTGTAGTTATAGAGGTAGATGTTGAATTGGAGCGCGACGTTCGAGACACAGATTTCAGGTACCACGTGGATGGTGTTCATACCGGTGAGGGTCTTCACGTTTCCGAAGGTGAAGTTGAAATCTGCGGCCTGCGACGCGCCGACCATAGGAATGGTAAGTTTGTTTCCATCAGAGCCGGTGAGATTGGTGGAGACTGCACCGACGAGGTCGGAGAGGTAGTTGGTGGTGGCGCCAGCAGAGGTGGTCGCGAATCCTGAGGGTTCATAGAAAGAGTCAATGGCCACTTCCACGCGTGCGTAGTCGATGCGTATCTCCTGTGTCCCCGAGACGGTGGAAGAGGCGCGGATGAGGACACGCTTGCTTGTGGTATCCACAAAGTTGGTGAGTGGTGTTGCAATGGAAGTGCCGGGGGTGGTGACACGGGTACTAAAGTATCCGTCGTATATTTCATACACACGATTGGTGTCGGTGTTGTTCGTGGTATAAGCGGTCTTGCGGGGTTGGAGCGTGCGCCACCCACCACCGGTGCACTGTGCGTCGGCTTCATTGTCGACACTTGTATTTGATATCCAGTCACATATCTGGTGGACGTATGCAGAGGCGGTGTTTTGATTGGTGTCCTCCATGGTGATGAGAAGTTTGTTGGCACCCTGGAGTTCCACTCCATCAAATTGGAGTTGCACGTCGAGGCCTGATGCGGTACGAGCGATGGTCCAATAGTTGCCGGCACCGTTGGTACCGGATTCATTACCCAAGGTGGCTTTCCAAGAGTCGGTGTGCGTGGGGCCTATGGTCGTGGTGGCAGTGCCGGTTATGACAGTGCCGGAGGTGGGGGAGAATTGATACACTGCGAGCGCCTTCTCGGGCGCCATTTCACTTACCACTTTTTTAGCATAGTGTGCGCCATCAAGGAGGTGCGCCACCTCAAAAAACGCGAGAACACTGACCACTGAAACACACACAAAGAACACTGTGCGCAGTGTTGTGTATACATGTGGGCGGGAGTACTGCATCATAGTATTTCTTCTGGTGGCACGGGTACAAGGTCAACCGTCTGCGCATCGGTGTGCACCGTATACCACGCTTCATGGAGCGGTATTTCGGTATCGACGCGACGAGTCTCGAGTGATTGTGAAAAGATGGTGCGTGAGAGCAAGTCGAAACCAATGAGTGCATTTTGTGCATCGGCGACCCACAGGATTGTTTCACCTTCCATACCTATAGGCGGAAGCGCTAGCGCACCTGTTCGCACTTCGAGGAATGTGTAGAGCGTGTCACCATTGACGAACTCACGAAGCCAGAGCCCTGCCCCACTCAGAGGTGAGACGATGAGTGCAAGTGTACGAGTTGTATCGAGTGTCTGTGTAGCTATCACCTCACCACCCCACACAAACTCCCCCTCCCACACATATATGGTGTCGGACACCTCCACCTCAATGTGTGCCTGATGCGTACCCGGTGTCATGCATGGAGGCGCAACCGTCACTTCGAGCGTCGTGTCACTCTGTAAATTACTCGTGTGTGTGCAGAGTTGGCCGTCCACGAGTACGCGCACCGTGTATAGTGCATCGGGTAGAGCCACTTCTATTGGAGGAGCATCTAGCGACTCTGTTTCAGTGTCTGTGGCAACGGCGATTTCTTCTGTGGATGTTGTAGTGACCACTGTGCTTTCACCAGCACGTATGGATGGCACTTCCCCATCCTCCGCAGGCACTTCAGGAACCTCGAGTACTTCGGTGGGTTCTTCGCTTTGAATAACTGCATCCACCACAAAGGTGGCGGCGGCAGTTGTCGCATCGACCACCACCTCAATTACTTCTCCTACCATTTCCACTACTGCGTCGACAACATTGTCGACTGTCGTAAACATGTCTTCAATCACACCACCTTCATTGGTATCACCATCTATGTCCTCACGTATTTTAAGAAACGGCTGCTCGGCATGCAGTACAAAAACAGGTTGGTCTATGAGTGCAAAAGGACCATAGGTATCTGCCGTAAGAATATGCGATTCATCTGCGGGAAACGGAACGGGTACCTGTACCTCAGTTATTTTTTCAGTGGTCGATGCATTCTCTTCAAAAGAAGTTTCGGCTCCTGTGGAGCTCGGAACCTCTTCAGGTGTATCACCTTCGGTAGGTGTATCTGATACCACAGGTTCTTCAATCGGCGGAGTAACGGGGAGCGAAATATCGGTATCCAAGACCGGCTCAGGTGGAATTATTTCCGCAACATCTGGTGGCGACACATCCTCTCCTGTCTTGCTAATTGGTGCATCAAAATTCACATTTTCACTCAGCGGTGCCGTGTCCTCCACTGTGTTGATCTCTGTTGGTACCTCAGTCTGTGTGTCTTGCGCATATGACTCCTCCGCGTAGACGGGTACACGAGCCACACCATATACCGCAAAAGCAAAAATGCCATACGCCAAAAAGAGCATGTACCGAAACACTTTGTGAAACCACACATCCATACTATAGATAACAGTATATCAGGCTCGTGCGCACATTTTTTCATTCGCTGTATACTATTGTGCATGAAAGAGTTCATAGAAGCATCGTGGAGAGAGGCGCTCAGTGATGAGTTTGAAAAACCTTATTTTCTGACGCTCACTACCACGGTGAGTGCTCTATACCGTGGTGATGAACCGGTCTTCCCCCCTCAGCAATTCCTTTTCAATGCTTTTACACTGTGCCACTTTGATTCCGTAAAAGTGGTTATTCTCGGTCAAGACCCGTACCACGGTGCGGGGCAAGCGCATGGCCTCTGCTTTTCCGTGCAAGATGGGGTTCGCACACCACCCTCACTCCAAAATATCTATAAAGAACTCGAGAGCGACTTGGGAACCCCTCCCCGCACTTCGGGAGACCTCACTGACTGGGCACAGCAAGGTGTGCTTCTCCTCAACACCACGCTCACGGTGAGAGATGGTCTGCCCAACTCTCACCAAGGACTCGGGTGGGAAACATTCACCGACGCAGTCATCAAAAAAGTCTCAGATGAAAAAGAACATCTCGTTTTCCTCCTCTGGGGGGCACATGCGCAAAAGAAAAAAGTACTCATAGACAGAGAGAAACACCTTGTCCTCGAAGCACCGCACCCTTCACCACTCTCTGCACACCGTGGCTTCTTTGGGTGCAAACACTTTAGTAAGACGAACGCGTATTTGATGAAACGGAGCAAAGAACCTGTTCTGTGGTGAATCTATTTTCTTGCATTGCAATCTCTTCTTCGATAAATTCTTCTGTGGCGCCGGCGTGCATAATATTGAAAACAAAATTATGAAGTACTTTTGATGCGTCATCTGATTCTCGAATTGCGGTATTGATGTCTGTTCCGGGAGGAAGGTATGTGGGATTGTCTGCACATCGTCTCCGCATATCGTCTGCAATAAGTTCCGGATGAAACTGCAGACTGTATCGCTTCGGCCCAAGACGGACTGCACTGTACCTGCACTGTTCACCGTATGCGAGTAATACTGCACCATCGGGGAGTGAAGAGATTGAGTCTCTATGACCATACTGTGCGGTGAATTGTGATGGAATACCCGCAAAGAGTGGGTCCATTCTTCCCTCTTCGGTGAGGACTACCTCGTGTGAACCTGTTTTTGCTTGTTCTGTATCATTCCGTACCTGAACACCATGTGTGTACGCCAACATCTGGTGTCCAAAACAAATACCGAGTGTGGGGATATGGTGCGCAAAAAGATATTTAAAAAGTGGTTCATGCAATTTTGCATACGCGCACGAAGACACTATCGCTTGATCATCGTGGCAAAGACCTCCATCAAAAAAGAGGTCTCCCGACCCACCAAAAATAAGTGCGTCTGCATCTTCGCAAATACTTTTTGGATTACTCCAATCTATAGAATCATAAAAGATATTTTTAAATGAGAGTGTGACGGGCAATGACGCAAAATCACGTGTATAGATTTCAATCTCTTTCTGGATGTCCGCAGGATTCTTCCTGAATTGCATTATGAGTATTTTTTTCATAATTGAGAGCTGTCCATAATAGTATCTTGCTCACATTTCGTCCAGAAGTGATATACTAGTATCGTATGGCACAACACAAAATTCTCATTGTCGATGACGACAGTACATTACGCGAAGCACTCAAGACTGCCTTGGAGAACGCTGGGTACAGTACACGTGAAGCACGCGATGGTTCGGAAGGATTACTCGTCGCCGAACATGAACTTCCCAATCTTATCTTACTCGATATTCAGATGCCAAAAACAAATGGCCATGAAATGCTCAAAATAATGCGTAACACTCCTTGGGGCAAGGACATCCACGTACTACTGCTCACCAACGCTGACGATCCAACAAACATCAGCCAGGGTGTGGGCCTTCGCTCAAATGACTACATCATAAAATCAAATACCAGTCTTGAAGATATCGTGAAGCGTGTGAAGCAACACCTGGCCGGTTATTTCGATTAGAGCATGTAGGTTTTTGGACACGAACAATGGAGTATATTTCGAAAACTTGTACAACCAACAGAGAGCGTGGTCAAAAACCTTTCAGACAAGGCGCACAAGTGAGAAAATGCGAGGCATAATCAATATATGATGAGCGTCTTTGAACGCAGTGCAACGCAGTATGAAAGGTTTTTGGACATGCTCTAAATGCCTTTGCAGTTTGCTGCGGGTGTATACCCTGCCTTTTCAGCTTCTTCCTTTGAGGTAAACCATACCTTGTTTTCTTCCTTTATCTGTTTAGCACCGGGACACCACGGGAGATGGTATTTTGCACCACTTTTTGAAGCGACATACTCCCCCTTTTTAATCTGTGAGTCCTCCGCTGTAGTTGTTGTGTCAGTACTTGTCGCAGTTTCTATTTTTGGAGCAGTTTCAAGATTAGAACCAATTGCTTGTGCATATTGCTCAATGTGTGGCTCAAAACCTATATTTCCCTTGACCGACAGCGTACCGAGATAGAATGAAATACACGCCACAGCAACAATAAGTACAGAGAGCAATACTTCCGTGTTCAATAAAAGACCCTTGAATTTATTGGATAAGTCTTGTATACTCACAAAATTATTATACATGAACTTGCGGATACCCGCAGTATATTTTAGGAATAATCATATATGGCACACAAAAAAGCGGGCGGTAGCGCAAAAAACCTCACTGATTCTAATCCGCAGTATCTTGGTGTAAAACGCTCAGATGGACAGACCGTGAAGCTCGGTGAAATCATCGTACGACAGCGTGGTACAAAAATTGAAGCTGGAAAAAATGTCTTCGTGAGCAAGGACCATTCACTCCATGCAGGAAAAGCAGGCAAAGTATCCTTTGGAAACATGCGCAAATTAAGATTTGATGGGCAAACAGTTGCAAAAAAGCGCGTATCTGTCATCGAAGCGTAATATAAAAACATCAAAAAACCGGCGCCTGTGGGCGCCGGTTTTTGTATTTTTCATCAACCCTCCTGTGCTTTTATAGTAATTGACTCAATAACAACTGGTTCGATTGGTAAATCTCTCTGCCCGACAGGAACAGCAGAGATTGCATCGACAACATCCATTCCCTTCACCACGCGCCCGAATACGGGGTGCTTTGAGGTGAACGGCTCTTTGTTGAAATCAAGGCCGGTATTATTGACGGTATTAATGAAGAATTGACTTCCTCCAGAGTTTGGTTGGCCGGTATTAGCCATTGCAATAGTACCGCGCACATTCGAGAGGAGTGGGTCCTCTACAAATTCATCCTGAACCGTATACCCGGGACCACCGGAACCATACGATGCGGTATTATCTCCCTTACTGTTTGGATCTCCTGCCTGAATCATAAATCCACTAATCACTCGATGGAATTTTATACCATCATAGAATTTTTCTTCAGCGAGCTTTATAAAATTTCCCGTTGTAATAGGCATCTTATCTTCAAAGAGTTCAATCTCGAATGTCCCTTTATTGGTCGAAAATACTGCAATGCGGTTCATGGTGTTTGTAATGTCAGGTTTATTGATTGTTAATTCTTCGGGCGAAAGTGGACCTTCTATATTCTGATCAACATCGAGTACAAGTTCTGGTTGTGTATTGTGTGTATGAAACCACCAGCCAATAATCGCGACGAGGAGAATAGACCCTCCGAGCACCAGTGCTATTTGTTTGATACTTGCCATACTACTTTTTAACAACTTCTAATGTGCACATGCCCTTGTCCCCTCCAAACGAAAGTGGTATTTCGTGGATACCGAGTTCTTTGATTGGATGTGCGAGGAGAATGACTTGTTTCTGAAGAACAATGTGTTCTGTGGATTCGAGATACTTTTGAATATCATCTGCATTAATTCCTTTGAAAAGGTGTCCTTTCTCGTTTGCAGGAGCGGGGTACCTGATGTGTTTCTCCGCCAAGACTGCACACGCATCCATAAATACCTTTTGTGCGTGCTCTTTCTGAACGCCGTGTTGTTTCTCCTCCTCACCAATACGTTTCAATTGTTCATCCGTGGCAATGACCGCAAACTTCCGTGGGATGAGAAAATTGAGCGCATGACCACTGGGAACATCCTTCACCTCTGATTTGCGCCCCAATCGTGCAACATCTTTTATAAGAATTACTTTCATACGGTACCCTACTCAATACTACTTACTAATAAACCATCTCTATAATACGTCATATTATAGCAGATTCTGTAAAAGCATCATAATTATCGATGATGCAGCTGTGCCAACTTCTCACAATAGACAACGAGTTTATCCTAGGGCTTACTTCGCGAGAAATTCGAGTGCAGAGTCGAGCTGTGGGTCCTTTTCCGCAGTGCGGTCTTCGGGAGTACGTTCGACTACAATATCCGGTGTGAGTCCACCCTCAGATATCGAAACACCGTTTGGTGTAAACCACCTCGCCACCGTTACTTTCAGTGATGCGCCACTTTCCAAATCAATAAGCTCTTGAACGGAACCCTTTCCAAATGTTTGCTCTCCAATGAGCGTAGCGATACCGTGCTCTTGGAGCGCTCCTGCAAGAATCTCTGAAGCAGATGCAGAACCACCGTCCACAAGGACGACCATTTTTTCTGGTGCGTGCTTCCCAAGGAGCTTACCCGCACTTCGATACACCTCTTCATTTTCATCAGTGCCGTCGCCTTCTCGTACAATTGGCTTCCCTGCGGGTACGAAATAACTTGCAATTGCAACGGCACTTTGGAGGTACCCTCCTGGATTACCACGCAAATCAAGAATTATTTTTTTCTTATCACTTGCCACATACTCGCGGAGCGCTTTTTGCATTTCCATTTCAGCAATAGCATTGAAGCTGTACAAAGAGATGATGAACACATCATCACGAACCTCGGTCTTGCTTGTCGGAATCACGATCGTGTCACGCATGACTCTAATCTCACGAAACTCTTCCTCGCCTTCGCGAAATATAGTCAAATGGACTTCTGTTCCCTTTTCTCCTCGTATACGCTGTACCGCTTCATCAACGCCCATTGTTTCTGTACTTTCATCATCAATACGCACAATAACATCCCCTGCTAAGATACCTGCCTTTTCGGAAGGACTATCGGGGAGTGGCGATATGACCGTAATCACATCCTCTCGCATCCCGACCTCCATACCGACGCCACTGAAATTACCACTGATTTCTTCTTGGAACATCGTGGCATCTTTCGGAGAGAAATACATTGTGTATGGGTCACCATACGATCGCACGAGCCCCTCGATAGCACCACGCACTTTTTCTGTATTTGTGAGTGCTGTTGAGGTTGCAGAATCTGGTGACGTTGTGGCACTTTGAGAAACGACAAATCGTGTATCGAGTAAATTCCATACTTCCCAAAATTCAGAGAGATCGATTGAATTATCAGCGTGCGTTTCTGCTTTTAAAAATGAAAATGAGTCAACATTTTGTGCATTGTTAATACCAATATGCAGTCCCGAAAAAAATGTCGCAGTCGCGAGTAGGATTGCCAAACCAACACTTAAAAGAGGTTTTCGTTTCTGTGATGAAACGGATTCTTTGGCATTTGATGAGGTGTCCAACTTAGGAACAGTCTGTAGTATATCTTCGTCTTGTATCATACGTGCATTATCGCACTTCTTCACATTTATACCAATACCATGCCTTGGGAGTAAGTTCCCTGTGGTATCATTGCACTATGATAGAACGACTTCGGCAAGGAAAGCTCATTTGGATAAACCTTAAAAAACCTACTCAAGATGAGGTACAGAAGGTCATGCATGAGCTTGATATCTCTCCTGCACTCATGACTGATCTTACCTCGGTCGTACCAAAGAATGCGGTGACTGTGGCGGAAGACGTCATAAAGCTCACGTTGGATTTTCCTGCGATTCGGCACATTGAAGCAGATAGGCAATTTGAGGTTAAGTTTTTTATACTCAAAAAGAGCCTCCTCACAGTCCAATATGAGGAAATGGAGGGATTTGACCGTTTTAAGAAACAGTTTGAAGTCGCTGCGACACTCCATAAGTTTAAACGTGATGTGACTGGTGCTCATCTCTTTTTCTCGCTTTTCGGCAATCTCTACGATAGTGCACACTCAAAACTCGATTATATCGAATCACAACTTTCTGAAATAGAATCAGATATTTTTACTGATAATGAAAAACACATGGTTTACGAAATCTCAAATATCAGTAAGAAGCTGATTTCGTTTCGGCACACTATCCAAAGCCATGAGGATATTTTCTATTCACTGACGCTTACCTTTGAAGATATGTATGGAGACACGTTTGATCGTGACCTCCAAAACATTCGCACTCAGTTTTTTTCGCTCCAACATAAAGCAAATACACAGTTTGAAACACTCGTTGCACTCCGTGACACCAACAGTGCAATGCTCACCACAAAACAAAATGAGGTGATTAAGCTTTTTACAATTATCGCATTCATCACGTTCCCCCTTACTCTTTTTTCTTCGATGTTTGGTATGAATGTTGTCTCAGCACCTATCATCGGTCAGAAACATGACTTCTGGATTATTCTTGGGATTATGTGCACCGTTGCCGTAATCTTCTTTGCATATTTCAAGCACAAACGATGGATGTAGCTGGTGCGCTCTCTCATCTTTTTTGGTACACTGTGCGCATATTTTATAATTGTTTTATATGGGTTTTTTAGATTTACTTTCACCAAAAACAAAAGCCGTAGAGCATCCTCCTCTCTACTTCTTCAATTCCGCATCAAATACAAAGGAGCTTTTTACCCCACTGAAACCAGGTGTGGTCACGATGTATTCGTGTGGCCCAACCGTATACAATCACATCCACATCGGTAACCTCCGCGCATACCTCCTCCCCGACCTCATCAAGCGTGTCTGTATGTACAATGGGTACGAGGTAAAGCACGTCATCAATTTCACCGACTTTGGTCACCTCACCGATGATGCAGATGCCGGTGAAGACAAGATGATGATGGCTCTCAAGCGCGAGGGTAAGCCCATCTCCCTCTCCGCGATGCGTGAGGTAGCGGACACGTACATGCGTTCTTTCAAAGAAGACAATGGTGCTTTTCGCAACATTCCTCCCACAAAATACGCACCAGCGAGCGAGTATGTAAAGGAGCAGATTCGACTCATCCAAACACTCTACGAAAAGGGATATGCCTATGAGACGAGCGATGGAGTCTATTTCGATATCTCCAAATTTCCCGCATACGGCATTCTCGGCAACATCAACATACTCGAGCTTCAGAGTGGTGCGCGCGTTGATGTAAACTCAGAAAAACGTCATCCTGCAGATTTTGCACTCTGGAAAAAAGGGCTTCTCGGCTGGGAGAGCGCGTGGGGAAAGGGTTTCCCTGGCTGGCACATAGAGTGCACCGCAATGATTTTTAGTACATTGGGTCGTCAAATAGACATTCACACGGGAGGTGAAGATCTCAAGTACACCCACCACAATGGCGAAATAGCACAGGCAGAGTCGGTGACGGGCAAGCCCTACGTTGCGTACTGGCTCCACAATGCCCACTTACGCATTGACGATACTAAAATTTCGAAATCTCTCGGAAACGGTATTCGCCTCTCCGGACTCATGGATCATGGTTTTTCACCACTTACGTACCGCTACTGGCTCCTCACGGGACACTATCGCTCACCGATGAATTTCACCTTTGAGGCACTGTCTGCATCAAAGCAGGCACTCTTCCGCCTCAAGCGCTTCATATACGAGGATTGCAAAAATGAGACTGGCGAGGTAAGTGAATCATACCGTGAGCGCTTCCACACATTCATCAATGACGATCTCGATACCCCAAAGGCGATTGCACTCATGTGGGAATTGATTAAGGATGCAGACATCACCAACAAAGACAAAGTCGCGACACTCCGTGAATTTGACACTATTTTTGATATTGGACTCTCCGATGAAAAAGATGATGTGGTGCGCGAGCTCGGCATCGTCGCACCGAACGAAGTACCGGATGACATTCAAGAGCTCATCAATAAGCGTGAGATAGCACGTGCAACGCGCAATTGGGAAGAAGCGGACCGCATTCGTGAGGCAATCAATCTGAAAGGATACACCATAGAAGACACGCCACAGGGCCAAAAAATCTCGAAAGTGTAGGATACTGGGCTTATCCACTCATTCCCCACTTTCCACGCTTGTATCACGATTTTTTCTTCGTGCTACAATGTGAACCTCTATGGATGAACTTGCACAAAGCAACACCAATCAAGGAACCCGAAGCCGACTTTTGCGTACCCCGCCCCAAAACATTGATGCGGAGCGAGCGCTTCTCGGAGCTATTATCCTAAAAGCAGAAACGATGCACGATGTCTCTGTGACGGTGTATCCGGAATCTTTCTATGCAGACAAGCATAGAGAAATATATCGTGCAATTTTGGATACATTCATGCACGGAGACCCTATCGATATTCTCTCAATCACCACGAAGCTTAAGTCGCGCAGTCTTCTCGAGCGTGTCGGTGGCGCAGCATACATCACTGAGCTCGTGGAAACTGTTCCCGCTGCGTCTAACGCACTCTACTACGCCGAGCTCGTGCAGAACAAATCAATACTCCGTGGACTCATCAATGCAGCCGATGAGATTGCCGAATTGGGATACTCTGATCCGGAAAACATTGATGAAACGATGGATAGTGCAGAAAAAAAGATATATCACGTCACCAATGCGCCGACGACCCAGCGTTTTAATCCAATTGGAAATTCCCTCTCCGAAGCATGGGATAGATTTGAAAAACTGAATTCATCTGAAGAGACCCATCGTGGTGTCCCTACAGGTTTTCTGGCACTCGACAATATCCTTGCAGGCTTGCAAAAATCCGACCTCGTCATACTTGCAGCACGTCCCTCCATGGGAAAAACAACATTTGCACTCGACATTGCGCGTAATGCTGCATGTATCCATGGTGCATCTGTGGGTATCTTCTCTCTCGAGATGAGCGACCAACAACTCGTCGACCGCATGCTCGCGGCTGAGGCGGGTGTCGACTCGTGGAAGCTCCGCACCGGCAAGCTCCGCACCGACAGTGAGTTTGAAGCGGTACAATCAGCAATGGCCCGTCTGGCGGAAGCACCCATCCATATCGATGATCAACCGGGCAACAACATCCTCAAAATGCGCTCATCGGCACGCCGTCTCAAGAATGAGCATGGGCTCGACCTCCTCATAGTGGACTACCTTCAGCTCATGAGCCCTACGTCGAGCAAGGCGAGCGACTCGATGGTACAGCAGGTCACCGAGATCTCTCGTTCACTCAAAATACTTGCGCGCGAACTCGACGTACCTATCGTTGCGCTCTCTCAACTCTCTCGTGCCGTTGAGCAACGCGGTGGTAAGCCACGACTCTCCGACCTCCGTGACTCTGGTTCCATCGAGCAGGATGCCGATGTCGTGATGTTCATTCACCGTGAGGATAAAATAAACAAGGAGTCAGACCGGACCAACATTGCAGAAATCCTCGTTGAGAAACACCGTAATGGCCCCGTCGGAAGTGCTGAGCTCTACTTTGATAGCAAACACGTGCGATTTATCAATCTCGACACACACCACACCGTTGGTGTTGATCGTGATGATTTTTAGTCCATGACCACTTTCGACAAGCTCATCAAGCACTTCGAACGTTTCCCCGGTATTGGTTCGCGTCAAGCACGGCGGTTTGTGTTTCACATTCTCACCATGCACCCCGATGATGCAGTCGAGCTCGCTGAGCTCATCCGTGTACTACGCGCGCAGGTGTCCTCATGTCCTTCGTGCGCGCGCTATCACAGTGAGCAAAGTACCAACAGTCAGTGCTCACTCTGCAACGCACCGGCGCGTGACCACACCAAGCTGACCATCGTCGAGCGCGACACCGACATCGACGCCATAGAACGGAGTGGTATGTATGATGGGCTGTATTTTGTGCTCGGTGGTACCGTACCGCTCCTCGATACACAGGACATAAAAAAGCTCCGTGGTGGACAGCTCAAACACATCGTGGAGGAACGAATTCCACTCGGTCTTTCAGAAATAATCATTGCTTTTTCAATCAATCCCGACGGCGAGAACACCGCACGGTACGTGGAGTCTCTCCTCCGACCACTCATTGAAGGCAAAAGCATACAAATCACACACCTCGGTCGTGGCCTCTCGACTGGCTCAGAGCTCGAGTATGCTGACCCCGACACGATAAAGAATGCACTCAAAAACAGAGCGTAAAGACGATTCAAGAAATTCTTCGCGTTTTCTGAAAACCCTTCACACCCTTTAAAGTGCGACCTCTGTGACACGAAAAAACCCGGCCTGTCTGTGCAGACGCCGGGTTCTCGCTTTTCCCAGAACCTCATTGGATCATATGCTAGCGTGGGGACATGAGGAGAAAAAGGAGGGTTCCTCCGATGAGCAGGGTCACTGTGACTATCGTGAGGGCGCTCGAACGGTTGCCTTCAAATGACATTTCGGTCCACGGCTCTGCAGGCAGACGGCACGCGGACCAAAAGATAAACGTCATCACGAAGATGACACCAACGATTTCAAAAATTTCCATCTTCATCTCTTTACCCAAAGGTATTCGTATATAACTGCGGAACTACTGATATAAATATACCACGATTGTTGTTTTCGTCTACCCTGTACGCGATTTTTAAAATGGCAAGCCGGTACCAAAATCATATTTCAAACAGAGAGCCCGCATAGTACATACTGCGGGCTCTTCACCGTATTGCGGAATTATTCATGACATTTTCCGTAAAACCATTAGGCACCCGAGGATGAAACTCAGGTAGAATGAGTATGGAAACGGAATTCCGAAAATGAGCATGAGGACGAGCCCCAATACTCCGAACACTTGGAGGAACCTGAGGGTCAGATACCAACCCCGATCTCCCAATCCCCAAAACGTGGATTTCTTGTTGAACCACTTGAGAATCGCAAAGTGAACCGGGCGATTTGCGAACTCTGAAATCGTGATGGTGAGGAGAACCACCGTCGAGAGTACCATCGCGAGAATGAAACCAAAGAGCTGAAGCCCATATGATACAGGTGAGTAATCCATGATGCACCTCCTAAGTGCTGAGTTATGAAAGACCAAGTTCGGACTTTCCGGACCACCTCATTATCCCACAAATCCACAGACTTTACAACAGTTATCCACACGAAAATGAGCCCTATCCACAGTAATTTCCGCCACATGGGGATAGCTGAAAAATGGCTCTGTGTATAAAGAAATGTATGCACTTGACTGGCCTTTATTCTATGTTATAATATAAGAGTATTAAGTTCCGTCACACTTTGTGGCATTGAAAAACCAACCAAGGAGAATCATCATGTTCAAGTCCGTCGTCCTCGCAGTCCTCATTTCCCTTTTCGCATCCCTGACCGCCTTTGCAGGAGAACCGGCAAAGAGTTGCGGTACTGACGCGAGTAATCACACTACCCAAGAGAAGTGGGGACACCTTCTTCACGAAGTTACCGCCACCTCTCCTATCGCCAATGGCAACCATATCTTCTACATCGGACATAACGGCAATAGCGGTGACGTTTCTACACATCCTAACATCGAAAGGATCCGTGATGCTCGCGAAAAGTGCATTGCGTACCGCCTTGAAAATGGGAAGCTATCGAAGGAATTCGTTGCGAAAATCGATAGGTTCAAATTGGTTGATGGAGTTTCAACATACATAACGTTGCACACCACGACGGCCCTCCCAACCAACCGGAACTATTTCGAACGTTCAAAATCGAAGGATGCCCCGGCGATAGTTCGAGAATTACTCGATGTGAGAGGTGTCACGGGAGTAAGAGTCGTTGACGCATACACTCTCGACATCTACCATGGCACTCTGTTCGAGAAGGAGGAGCTCATGTACGCCGTCTGCTTCAACCTGAAGGTCCGCAATTGGTAATCGACAAGATTACCATCGAACCCCCCGCCCCACAAAGGTCGGGGGTTTTGTTATGTAACCACATATGGAAAAGTCTAAAAAACCGCCACGACGTGAGTCGTGGCGGTTTTGGTCCTAAATTCAGCATTACTTGACTATTTTAGCGAATATTGTATAGTATTCCCAGTATTACGTTCCGTCACGAAATTTATTTTAGTGGCACTTCAATCAAATTTCATTTGGAGTAATCATCAGATGATCAAGCTCATCATCCCTGTCCTCTCCTTACTCCTTGCTGTTCTGTCTGGCTCAGTTCTCGCTTCCGATGTAAGGTGTTCTGCTCTCAGTTCAGACAGCGGTTATGCTGAAGGTGGGTGTACGGACGGCACGTCATTCATCACGAGAGGAAATACTACGACCATCTCCCTTGGGACACGCTACCCTGCTATGCCTTCCAAGACATACACCTCGAGGACAATTGATGGACAGACGCCGCTGTTCATCATGGGAATGCTCAAATGGGAAGGAGTAAGTGAAGTGAGGGTTACTGGTGGGAAGACACTCATAGTCAACGCCCCCATAACACACACAATGCTCAATTCTTTGGCAAAAATGCCTGACCTTGCGATAAAAGGTACCTTAGAAAATATCAGGAAACAATAAGAAAGAGTTCCCCAATCAGAGGTCACGAGCGAAACAAGAAAAACCCCGGTCTTCATTGACGGGGTTTTGTTTTGGGTATGAATGAATGCCTGTATACACAAAACCGCCACGACGTAAGTCGTGGCGGTTTCCTATTTCAAATTCAAATTATTTGAGTGCGTCAATCTTCACCTGCGCGTATTTCTGGCGGTGTCCGATGCGTCGGTCGCGGTTGCTCTTTGCCTTGTAGCGGACGATGTGGAGCTTAATTCCCTTCTTCTCCTGTTGAAAAGTTGCCTTTACCACAGCTCCCTTGATGTATGGCTCCCCAATAGTCGTATCAAGACCATTGTCCACCATGAGTACTTTATCAAATTCTATAGCATCACCCTCTTTGTGGTCACCGAGAAGCTCAACTTCGAGCACATCACCCACCGAGACCATATACTGCTTTCCTCCCGTCTCAATAATGGCGAATTCTGTTGGCTTTTCTGTTGTTGTCTTCTCTGTATTCATAGTGGCACGATTGTACAAGAAAAGCATAAAAAATGCAACATTTGGGGATATGCTGAGAGAAAGCTCAAATTTATAGGTTTTGAGCCTCAGGAACTCAGATACTTGCTTTTTTACAATTGTATCGTATAATATCTGACGTATTGCTCTTCAACAATTTATTTTCTTTTGCCAGGAGGCAATGATGGAAACTACTCAGTCGAACAAACCTGCCAACACGAGTTCCAATGCTCTAGTCATCATATTCCTAATCGTTGTGGGACTAGGGGTTTTGTCGGCTGGATTCCTGCTCGGACTTTCGTATGGGACCTCAAGCGAGAAGGAGCTACAAGAACTCAGAAAGCAGGGTGGGGTTCCTGTCTACATCTCCTCAATCCGCAAAGCAGAAGAGTTCTGCAACAACGGTCATGGTGGCCTTCTCAGCATCGACGTAGGCGAAAGGAAATACTGGTACCAGGATACCATGGACAAAATCACCTGCGCCGATAAAACGTGGGTGTATTTCCACCAGATACAGAAGTGAGCTGGCTGATCCTCGCTCAAGCGCGCGGATTAAAACCCCGCGCGTTTTCATTCTTTTCCAATCAGCAACTGGAGAAAGCTCATGAAAACGATTTATGCATTCGCAGTCATTCTGGCATCGATTCCGTACGTTCATGCGTATCCAGTATTTCAGGGAACGAAGTCGGAGCACATGGTGACGACACCTATGAAATCACCCTGTGAGGCACACGGTGGCATTGAAAATTTCAAAGCAAACTATCAAGTGCACAGCAAGGTGGTGAACATTCACTACTTCTGCACAGACCACACAGTGGAGATACGTGTGGTACCGGTGAGAGAGCCCGCCCAGTACAACAAGTTTTACAACCTGCGCAGGATCTCGATATGAACACTGTCCAGAATCAAGGAGAGAAACACAAGACAGGCGCGCATCCCTCGGACTGCGCGCTTTAATTTTTTATCAAAATATGTTGCCAGCGATATCTGGCCTCTTGAATTTGCACTCTTCTGATTATATTGTATAATAATAACGAAGTTCTTCAACAATTTCTTTTTCTGTGCCAAGGAGGCAAAATGAGGTCTTACGCTGCAATACCCGCAATTCTCTTTTCACTTTTCATCACGAGTGGAGTCGCTGAAGCCAAGCCGCCGAAGCAAAATCCTCCCGTGAAAAAGGCCACAACGGTGAAGGAACTTATCGAGACCGGTAAAATCATCTGTACCGGTAGTGGTGATTTCGATAAGATCATCTTCAAAAAAGCAGACTTCATTGAAATCAGAGCTGTCAACGGGAAATACAAACACGAAAATGTATCCGGGGTCACAATTGTGTTCAAATGCAATGATGGCCACACATTCATAATGAGTGGACCAAACACGAATCAGATAAACAACGTCGAAAGCATTCCTCCAACAAAGAGAGATGCACCGAGGGACCCTGGTGGTGAAGATACGATTTGAACGGTGTTCTGACAAGGAGACACCACAAGAGGCGCGGACGCAGTCCGCGCCTCTTTTCTATATACAACCCCTATTCCCCCTGAGTCGGCTTTTCGAGTGCGATTGTCTCGAAGTCAATACCTCCGTCGGTGATTTTTGCTACGTCTTTGTCTACCTTTCCGAGCTCTTTCTGCGCGGCGTTGTAGTGGTTGACCGTGGTCCCCAGTGAGATACCCACCTTCTTGAAGTAGTCGTCGTACGCCTTGAGGTGACGCGCGAGACCCTCCACATGCTTCCCTATCTGCTTTGCGGACTCCTCTATCTTGAACGCGCGGAAGCCGTAGAGTACCGATTGAAGGTAAGCGGCGAAGGTGGTTGGTGACACGATGATGACGTTCTTGTCTTTGTACGCGTAGTCGATGAGTGAGCGCGTATTGACCTTCACCGCACCCACTTCATTCACAAGGAGGTCGTAGTAGATTGCCTCTGCGGGAATGTACATGAAGGCAAACGGGAGCGTGCCGTCCTTTGGCCTGATGTACTTCGCAGTCTCGTCGATGCGCTTTTTGAGATCGTTCTTGAACTCCTTCTCAAGCTCTTCTTTCTTTTCGGGGTTTGTCTCATCCACGAGACGGCGGTAGTTGTCGAGCGAGAACTTCGCATCGACCGGTATCATCCCGTCTTTGGTGATAATGACCGCATCGACCGCATCACCCCCGGGGAAACCGTACTGGAGTTTGTACGCGGTTGCGGGGAGCATGTTTTCGAGTGCGAGCTGGAGTGACGCCTCACCGAGGTTCCCCCTCTGCTTCTGGTGCGTGAGAATTTTTTCAAGGTTTTGGAGTTGGTCCGCGATGGTGAACACCTGCTTTGAGGACTCCGACACCTCGGTGACACCCCGCACGACGTTGCGCAACTGCTCGTTCACCTCTTTGTTGATTTCCTGAATGAGCTCCCTACTCTCTCGAAACTGCGCGCGGGACCCCTCCTGCATCACCCGGTTCGTCTCACCGATGCGCTCGTCCATGGTGCGCGTGAGGTCGTGCAACTGTTGCTGAAGCATCATGAGCCCATCAGAAGACTGCGTGTCCTTCTCTTCCCTCTTGAGGAAAAAGACGTACACGAGTATCGCCACAATGGCGATGAGTAACAGGAAGATTCCAATTTCAATTGTATTCATATTGATTATTCTACCATGAGTTTTGTGGTACTATAGAACTCTAAATTAAGCACATTATGGACTTACAAACACAAATTAGAGAAGAATTGAAGACAGCAATGAAGGCACACGATGAAGTGAAGCTCCGCACGGTGCGCAGTATGCTCACCGCATTTATGAATGAGCTCGTCGCCACGGGTCGCACCCCGCAGACACCCCTCGATGATGCGGGGGTGCTCACCGTCATCAAACGCCTCGCAAAACAGCGCAAGGACTCAATCCAGCAGTTTGAAGCCGGTGGTCGCGAGGACCTTGCAGTGATTGAACGTGAGGAACTTGCGGTACTCGAATCGTACCTCCCCAAGCTCATGAGTCATGAAGAAATCCGTCCAATTGTCGAAGCGAAAATCGCAGAGCTGGGAGCCCCCGACAAATCGAAGATGGGTATGCTCATCGGCGCTCTCATGAAAGAGCTCCAGGGAAAGGCGGACGGCGCCGATGTGAAGGCTGTCGTGGAGGAGGTACTGAAGTAGGGTGTGTCATGGACTCATCCCCTCTCTTTGACATGATGAATGACAATTTTTATACATAAGCAAATACGATATGGCAGGATTTGAAGGAGGTGAAAGCTCAAAACTACCTAAAATTTGGAAAGTGGATGGTGTGCGGTACGAACTACATGAAGGACAAAACAGATGTATCGTCACGTGGGAAGGAAGAGAGTACATGTTCGCATTAGACACTGAGAGAAAAGTTAGACTCACCGCCCGAGCGAACGTAAGTATTCCGAAGGAAATATTTAATTCAATAATCATACAGGTCAAGAATGCCCTCTCTTTACCTATTACTGATGAGTCCTTCATGAGAGATGCCCAAGAACACGAACTTAGGATATCAGACGGTCTCACTCCTGAAAAAAGACGAGACGAATGAAGACCTTGACTAAAAAGATAAAATAACCCGAAACGCTCCGCGTTTTGGGTTAATTCTTTTAAATATTGACAAATAGTTATTTCTGTATACTATCATATTGGTTTTTGTTGTTCCCACCTACAATCTTTTACAGGAGTTTTTTGAATGCCCAAAATTGTTTGCATCCCAGATCCAGCTGACAACATCGGCCTCTGCAGGATGAAGGTCCGCATCCCCCAACGTGGCGTCACTGTTGCGAAACTTGCGGATGTCCTTAAGACAATCGACAAAGGACTTAACCCGGGCATACGGGAAGATTTCGATTTTCACCTCACCGATGGCGAATGCGACTTCTGGTTTGTCATCAACCCCCAGGCGCCTACGGAAGTGAGGCGAAAGATCCAGTTTTTGGTGATGATCGTCCGTGAGTTTGGACTTGGACCGATTATCGAAGGCTCAGTGACGACTGGTTGTCGTCACTGCAACAAGCACACTTGCTGAACGGCAACGTTCCAAAATCAAAAAAGCGCCAATCTATCGGCGCTTTTTCATATTTTGATACAAAACACTAAAGGCATCTGTGAGCTCCACAGTATAAAAAATGAGTCTTGGGCGCTATTCATCCTCCCAATCATCAGTGACCTCTTCTGACTCAGAGATACTGTCTATCTCGACATACTGCGCGAACTCTTCGAGCGCCTCGTCGAGAATCTCTTCATCGGCCGGGTTGATGTGTGACTGCTTCATGTTACGAAGCACTGTGTATATCTCACTTCCTGCGTACCCACTTTCACGCAACTTTTCTGCCTCTCCGAGTACATGGTTCTCATCACCACGACTTCGTTCGAGAGCTTTTTCAAAAATTTGCTCGAATGGATGGCTCATGCTTTATAAAATTAGTGTATAAATGTATATAGTATATACCAAGGAGGAAAAAGCGATATATCCTGAAATGAACTAATGAGCACGCTTGAGAGGATCATTTTTATCTCCATCGTGGGATAGTTCATAGAGTGGTTTTGGTCCCGGTTCATCACCAAAAACTGCACTTGTCACTCCGAGATCATATTCACCGTCTGCGCCTGTTTTTGGTTCTATACTTCTTTGTTTTTCGAATGGAATACCCTGTGCTCGTGCTTGCTTTGGAGTAAGTGGATACATGCCACGCGCTTGTGCTTGACGTGGTGTCAGCTTTTCGTTGCTTCCCTCAAAATGTGTTGATGACATATATGCTATTGAATTAATTGTATATAACACTCACTGCACTGGATACAACCGTATCTGTGCATCTTTAAAATGACCTGCATCATCTACATTCCAGAGTGATGCAACAAAATCATCTATACTGAATACCCACTCGTCTGTGTACACACGACATGCGACATCGGTGAGTGTCCCTGTCACACAGGTCGCCGTACCATCGCTCGCTGGGGTTGCATCAGTACACGAATCAGAAATACCGTCTTCATTGGTATCCAAACAGCACACCTGTGCCGGAGCGCACGTGTGTGAATCAGAATCATCAGAGCAGTGGTATTCCGGGCTGAAGTAACACACCGAACCACTCCACTCAAAAAGTCCCGAGATGTCTGTCGGGGCTCCCTTCATTTTTTTCTGAGAGCGCATCTGAGTTTCGGTAAAAAAACCCGTGTCACTCTGCACACCGAGCACGAGAAAATCATTGTCAAACTCATCTTTCGCAAACATGAGGTCTCCCTGAATGGTATACTCAAAGCTCTGCGTCGGTCGTCCGAGCGCACGCGTGGTGACGATGTACCCCTTTTCGTTGTACGGTATGGTCACCTCTGCGGGGTCGCCGTCGAGCGGTGCGGTGCACGCATCGCGCACACCGTATGCCAAAACAGAAGTACGCTTCCCTTTTGTCTCATCTTGTACCACAAGGATTTGATTACGGTCTGCACTATCACCGTTCCCACGAATAAAAATGGTTGCATCATCACTGCCACCGATACAATTTTCAGATGCAAATTCATCTGCAACGCCCTGAATACTGAGTTCGTAGTATTCGCCACTGAGCCCATGTACTGAAAGATTTTCCCAAATGTTTGTTGTGCCCTCTTCTGCTTTCTTTGTTTCTTCCGCATGTTGTGCTCCACCACCGATTTCTGTGTTACTCACAGAATACTGGTCGTTGAGTACATCCGAAAGAAAATAAGCATATGCGGACACAACCGATGCAAAGATGAGTATAATACCCACCCCTGCGAATGACTCCCTTGAAAATTTCTTCTTTTTAAAAAGCATGGTTATATACGATACGGTTTATGAAAAGTGCACTGTCACGCATGAACAGATGTGATTAGTGTAGGGTACCGTGCACTGACTCATGCCCACGGGGATCCTCAACAACTCCGGGCATATCGACTCCCCATATAGATCTAAGAATGATTGATATCTGCTCATTGGTATAGCTCTGATTTTTTTCAATGACGTCCGCAATTGCCTCTGCCTCAGATAAACCTCGCACCATATGTGCATCATTGTATTCTTTTGAAATCTTTTTACGTACTTCTATTGCCTCTTCAAGAGACACTCCGAGCTCGGCTGCGAATTGTTTCTGCTTCATCTGCATCGCCTCATCTTCCGCGAACGCTGCAATAATATCATCTTTCGAATGAGTAAAATTTGATTGAGGTAAATCAGTATCTGGTGAACGAAATAATCCAAACATGGTAGGGCTGTAATAACGAATATGAGAGTAGTATACCACCTTGGAGCAGTGGGCACGTGTGGTTTTTGACACCCTAGAGCACAAAAATCGCAGGGTCAATGATAAGTATCGCGCCTAAAAGGAGCATGAGGAAACCACCGATGAGGAGTGAGAGTTGGGAGTACTTGTGGCCATGTGACTCAAGGCGTGAGAAGCCCCATATAGCGAGCCCGAAGACAATGAGGTCATCGACCATGTAGCCGAGGGTGTACACGAGAATGTAGAACTGGCGTGAAATGAAGGAGAGGTCGTTGAGCTCGAGGATTTTGGTGTACGCCTGTGGAATACCTATCGAGCACGCAAATTCGATGATGTTGACGGAGAACGCTATCGCAATAACCGCGAGCACGGTGATGATGGTTGTGGGCTGTTCGATAATTTTTTGAATTTTGGCAATCGTCTTTCCCTGCGTCTCGAGGTCAGAAATGTCACAGATGAGTGGCTTGAAACGGTTTTTGTGCCAACGGTAGAGGAAAAATGCCCCTCCACCGAGTGCGAGCACTCCAACGAGTGGTGTCACGACCGCATCGAGCCCTACAAAGTCCCACGTGGTAAACCACACATTGAGGATGAGGTTGTACATGATGGCTTCCGCAAGGATGAAGAGTCCCGCGACAAATATCATCTTCTTTCTATCTCCGACCTGCGTGAGGAGGACGAGGAACGTGATGAGTACCCACATTGCACACGGGTTGAAACCATCAATGGTGCCAAGAATTGCCGAAATTGAAAAAAGTGAAAATGTTCTCAAGTCAACAATCCCAAGTATGGGGAGGTTGAATTGAAACTTGTTTGGATTGACCGTTGAGGTACACTCTGTCCCCTCTGAGTCACAGCCACTACCCACAAAACTTTCTGATTGTTTTGGCGCGCGCGCGATGTGGTCGTCGAGCGTGCGAATGTCTGACGTTCGCGCGCGCGCCACAGCATCGATAATCTGAGCACCCGTTGTCTCTTTGGTATCAAAACCCTGAAGGACCGAATCCCCCACGACGGTGAGTGGCGTAATGTGTGAGAGGCCGTGTTTTTCTATGACGGTATTAAAGAGTTCCTTGGCACTCGCATCTTCAGTGACGTTGTAGTAGGTGTAGGTCACGCCCTCGACCGTACTCTGGTACTCTTTCAAAAACGCTTTCTCTTCCGTGCAGTGTGCGCAGTCGTTGCGTCCAAAAAAGTAAATGGTTACGGTTGATTCCTCTGCAAATACGGGGTGTATGAACGCCGAAAATGCAAAAAGTGCCGAAGCAAAAAACAATCCAAATTTTTTCATTGGTACATCATAGCACTCTTCACCAATATCGAAAAACTCACGAAGTGAGTGTGTGCATGTTGATTGTGCGCAGTTCTTGCACGTGTGCTACGTACTCGGGGCATGCGCGCGCGACGTGTGCCCAAAAGCGCTCCGAGTGGTTGAGCTCAAGGAGGTGGCACAGTTCGTGCACAATGATGTAGTCCGCGAGGTGTGGTGGAAGGAAGATAATGCGGTAGTTGAAATTGAGGTTCTGCTTGCTCGAGCAACTTCCCCAGCGCGTGCGCTGGTCGCGTATGGCGACTCTGCCATACGAACACCCGTAGTGCGCACTCCAGTACGCGAGGCGCTCATGGACGAGCGCACGCGCGCGTTCCTTGTGCGCGCGGTAGTGCGCGTCACTGCCCCGGCGCCGTAGGCGCCGGGTCTTCACTCTCCTCCTCACCCGAAACCATCCAACACCCTGCATACTACTTATAGGTGTACATGAGTCTCCCGAGTCGAATGAGGTCGTAGTCGTACGCTTCATTGAGTTCTTCAAAAACCGGTTTCAGTTTTTCAGTACCGTGTTTTGCAAATGCCTTCTCTATGTGGGGATACGCCACCGTCCATACCGCTTGTGATGGAATAAGCTTCTCGACGTGTTCTCTCCCAATCTCCTTATCTTCAGCAAGTTTTTCAATGTGTGACCAAATGGTAGAGAGTGCCATACCTCTTTCCTTTGCAATCTCATTCGCACTCATGCGTTTTTCTACGAGTTCCTTGGTGACCGCATACGTATTCTCACGCACAGGTACACCCGCGTGCTTCACTCTGCCCTCCACTTTCTCTGCCCACTTACCTCCCGATGCGTTCACAAAGTTTTTCTGCATCGTGGTCACTTCCTCACTCTCCATTTCATTGAACACAAACTCAGCGTCGTCCGACTCCTCGCGGAAGTGCTCATCCCGATGCACCACGCGTGGGTCCACGAGAAGCGCCTGTGAATTGAGGCCAATAATCTTCATACCACTGAGCGAGCGTACGCGCGAGAGTGCCACATATCCCTGCCCATAGGTGAAGGCATTCCGCAAATCAATCTCTGCTGCGTCGAGTGACATCCCCTGACTCTTGTGCACGGTGATAGCCCACGCGAGCCGGAGTGGTACCTGAGTGATTTCCCCCTTCACCTTCCCGTCCTCAATGACTGACCACGACTGCGGAGAGATTTTTATGCTCCTCCCATCGCTCGTCTCAATCACAGGGAACCCGTCCTCTCTATCAAAATCAGTCACGCGACCCAAGGTGCCGTTCACGTAACCCGCCTCAAAGTTGTTCTTCGTGCACATCACCATCGCCTCCTTTCGCAGTTCGAGCGTCTCGGGTGAAAGACAGTTCTTTACAAGTGATTCGACGACATGCTTCGTGCCCTTCGTGTCCATTTTGAAGTGCACACTCTGCGAGTTGAGCTCCCGGAGTCGCGAAGTGTTCATGCTATCGACATCGCTGTTGTGTGTGTAGAGTTTCGTCGGCTCTATGTCGGTGTACCCAATATCAGTCTGTTCGCCGAGGAGCGTGTAGTGGCTCTCATCGACATCGTTCTTCCGAATGGAGTTGAGGAGCCCCAAGAGGAGCTCGTCCTCCTGGCGGTGTTGCTCAGTGAGGTAGCACGTGAGGAACTTTGCACTCTCCCACGCACGCGACTCAAAGGCAAAGCGCGACATCTCCCCCCTCCCCGCAATCGGTGGCAACTGGAAGAAGTCTCCCACGAGTACCACCTGCATGCCACCAAAAGATTCTCCCGACTGCTTCACGGTGCGACAGACCGTCTCCACCATTTCGAGCACCCGTCCATCAAGCATTGAGATTTCGTCGATGATGAGCACGCGCGCTTTCTTCACACGGCGGACAGTTTTCTCGTTCGTCATAATGTTGTCGAGGTCGTACTGCGTGAGTGTGTCGCGCGCACCAATACCCGCCCACGAGTGGATGGTGGTACCGCCAATGTGGGTCGCCGCAATACCGGTCGACGCGGTGACCGCGACAGAGATATCGCACGCCATGAGCCAGTCGATGTACTGATTGAGCACGTACGTCTTCCCCGACCCCGGCTCCCCCGTGAGAAAGGCATTCGCCCCCGTCTTCAGTATTTCAAGTGTTTGCCCCTGTGTCATGGGACTAGTATAGCATTTCAAAGCAACGATAGTTGCGTTTCAGAGGTGAATTTAAGGCAACATTTTGACAAAGTCCGATTTCGATGATATATTCGCGGCAGAAGTTGATGTATAAATTTTTTGTGTAGTTTCATTGATAGGAGGCATATCATGCCCTTAAACTCGAAAGAGGTGCTTTGGGTCCACCCCAAATATTGTCGACACCATGAACCATATCCGTTTACCGCCGAGACGCCGGATCGACTGGTTGTTTTGCGTGAGATTCCCACCAAGTTGGATCTTCCTGTCTATCGTGAAGGAGTGGGATCTATTGCGCCAGATTCGATCTTGTTACGCGCACATTCGAGTGAGTACCTCAATGTACTCTTTGGGTCTTTGGACATATCCCGTTTGCGGGGCATGCTCTATACGCTCCGAAACCGCAAGTATCTTCAGTGGTATTTGGGCACGTCCAATGTTTCATATACCGCGGCTCAGGTTGCGGCGGGAGCGGTCCGTGACGGCGTGGAAGAAGTTCTTCTTGGAAACCGTCGGCGCGTCTTTTGCGCGGTTAGGCCACCCGGCCATCACGCCGGCCGAGAGCGCGGTGAGGGCTTTTGCCTCCTCAACAATGTCGCGATCGGAGCACTTGAAGCGCGAAGCCAAGGCGCTCGTGTCGCAATCGTTGATTTCGATCGTCATCATGGAAATGGGACGGAGGAGATCATCGCACATGCGAACGACGAGAGACTCTTGTTCATTTCATCGTATCAGGAGGACTGCAAGTACGCGAAACGGTCGATGCCAACCGGTACAAAATCGAAGCTGATTCGCGTACCCTTACCACTTGGTAGTGGGTACCGTGAGGTGTTGACACTGTATACCAGAAAGGTGATACCGGCGATACGGAAACACAAGCCGGGCATCATGCTCATCTCAGCAGGTTTTGACCTGCATAGGGATGACGCGCTCCGTCCGGAAGTCCAGCTCGACGTGTCTGATTTCAGAATCTTGACCAAGATTCTCACGGGAGTTGCGGATGAATGCGGTGCGGGTATTGTCTCAGTTCTCGAAGGAGGATACACGATCCCGCCTCTTCGTGAGTGTGTGACCGCACACGTGCAAGCGCTCGGCCAATAATGCTTCCCTTCGCCATGTGTAGTGAATTTAAGCCCGCCTTCGGCGGGCTTTTTTTCTTTATAAACATTTGAACTCATTTCAAAACCCCCCCATACGATAATCACGGCAAACGCAAGGTAGATGTACGAAAATGAAAAAGTGAGGATACATCTGTTATTTTGAAATTGGGGATACGTCCGTTATTTTTGTTGAAATTGGGGACAGGTCCATTATTTTTGAGAAATAAGTGTCGTAATAAATTCCCCTCGGCAAGATTTTGGGCAAATTGCACAGTATTATGAAAACAAATCATTGTGCGAACCTACATTGACCATAAAGAGTATAAGTTCTGCGTCGATAATTTGATACATTAAAAGCAAATCTCCCTGAACATGGCATTCACGATATTCTGCAAACGAGCCATGGAGTTGATGATCTCTGTATGCCGGAGGTAACTTTGAACCACTCGCAATCAAATCAATTGTTTCGATAATTTTCTTCTGTGTCGACTTCTTGAGTCCACCCTTCACCAGTCTCGTAAGCGACTTCTCAAATTTCCTTGCGTAGACTATTTGATACATACCTAATCAGTCTCTTTCATGATATCAGCAAACATGTCTGATGCGTTGGTATATCGCTTCCCGTGCTTCAATGCCCATGCCACCTCTTTGTCATATTCATCTACAATTTCACGTGGTGTGCGTGTGGGTTTGAAAGGAATTCCCTGTTCTATCACGACCTGGTGAAGAAACATTTTGACCGCACTCGACATATCAAGCCCGAGCGCAGCGAGGGTCTTCGTCGCTTCCTTCTTTGTCTTCTCCTCAATGCGTATGTTTAAAGTTGTCATTGCTACAGCATAATCCTGTGTATTCACATTGTCAACACATTGTGAGTACACTATGGAAGGAAATGGAATACTTCCCTATGGCGTGACCTTAGTAAAATAGACACTATTCCCATTAATGGGAATAGTGTTCACTATGGCAGTCGATGTATCGGTTGAGCACATACGTCTTCCCTGACCCCGGCTCCCCCGTGAGAAAAGCATTCGCCCCCGTCTTCAGTATTT
>CAZNWG010000003.1:48427-57164 GCA_964576905.1 uncultured Candidatus Saccharibacteria bacterium | reverse complement strand
ATCCGACCGTTGATGATTAAAGTAATTGAAATACAAGGGGTGATTGTTTGCAGAAATTTTATTTTTGCGTTGGTGAGATTGGTGTACAATAATATGTATCCATGATAATCCAGCTCTGCATCTTCATCTTTGCGCTTCTCTGTATCGTGCGGGGTGCGACGCTCTCTACAAAGTACGCGTCGCTCATTGCGCGCAGTTTTCACCTGTCACAGTACACGGTAGGTTTCATCATTGTTGCAGTTATCTCTATTCTCCCCGAGACCTTCATTGCGCTCAATGCTGCACTCGAAGGAGTGCCCGAGTTTGGCTTCGGTATGCTCCTCGGCTCAAACGTCGCTGACCTCACCATTATCATCGCGCTCATTACGCTTATTGCGCGACGCCCACTCCGCGTAGAGAGCAAAATACTCGTGAGCCATGCGCTCTATCCCTTCTTGCTCCTCATACCCATTGTGCTCGGGCTCGACGGCCACCTCTCTCGCGTCGATGGTATGGCGCTCATCATTGCGGGGCTCGTCTTTTACGGCATCACGCTTAAGCACACGACGGGTGTCGGAGGACGCACCGCAGTGCGCCCTCAAAAGATGCTCGATGCGCTCTTTCTCATACTCGGTATTGCACTTCTCCTCCTCGGCGCGCACTTCACCGTTTCGTCAGCCACCTCGATTGCAGGTATCCTCGGCATCAGCCCCGTACTCATCGGCATGCTCGTCGTGGCACTCGGCACCTCAATACCTGAGCTCTCGTTTTCCATACACGCAATGAAGCACGAGCATGACTCACTTGCGCTCGGCGACGTGCTCGGGACCGTTCTCGCCGATGCAACGGTCGTCGTGGGTCTCCTTGCACTCATCAATCCCTTTGCCTTCCCAACCACCATCATCTATGTCGCGGGAGTCTTCATGGTATCGTCCGCATTCATTCTCTTCAGTTTCATGCGCTCGGGGAAAATCATCACCCACCGCGAGTCCTTCGCGCTCGCCGTCTTTTGGCTCACGTTCATTATTGTCGAGAGTATCGTCAACCTCTAATACTAAAGAAGACCCTCGCGTAGCGTGGGTCTTCTTTTCTGTTCAAAATCATGCCTTGAGAATTTTTACTTCAGAGTCGCTAATTTCTTGAGGTACTCATCTACGGTAATCACAAACTCTGCATGGCTCCACACGAGAGGCGCGGTGGAAAGGTGTTCGCCAGTGAACGGATGTATCTGCTCGGGCAGAATACCACTCGGAGTCGCGCGGTCGCATGTCCAATTAAGAATTTCCATGGCGCGCTCGAGCTCTACCTTACTCTTTGCAATACGAATGTAGTACCGTGCAATCCAGAGTGTCGTAATACACCACGCGTTTGACGGAGCGCTCTCACTCGTCTTGTAATACTTATCTCCTTCGTATCGCATAAAACCTCCAAAGGGACCTGGTACCTTGAGTCGTTCAATCACTTTTGCAAAGTTCGATTGTACTCGTTTGTCATGTACGTCGAGCACTCCAAAAAAGACAACACCGAAGAGACTACTCATATCGAGCGTTCGGTCGTACTCAAGCTTCCCCTGTTCGTGTCGCACGTTCTTGATGAATGTCCCTGAATTGACGTCAAAGAGGTAGGTCAGTATCGCATCCTTGATGCGCATCGCTGTCTCACGATATTTTGTTGCTTGTTCGCGCTTCCCAAGCAGTGCGGAAAGTGTTGCAGCACTCATAAGCCCCGCATACACCGACGATGCCGTGTACGTAGAAGAACCAAACTTCTCTTCCCAGAGGTCGTACGAATCAGACGGTAGCCCTGTTTCTGGTTCGATGTAGTCGTTCATAAAGTCAGCACACTTCTCGATGAACGGATTGTAGAGCGACTCGATGAATTCGAGGTCATGGGCCACTGCATAGTGCTCAGCAAGCATGTGGATGACGGTCGCTGTCTCATCTTCCTGAATAGGCAAGCGAAACACGCCCCGCTGTAACCACGGGTGCCACGAGCTTCCCAAAACACCGTCCACGCGATACTTGTGCATGAGGTACCCTCCCGGCTCCATACACTGTGACATAAAGGTAAAGAAACGTTGCGTCACATCTATATGCCCCGCGCGATCGAGTGTGTTTGCAATAATAGCTCCATCACGTGGCCATACATACGCATAGGCGTCGCGTCCCTGATTGAGCATGTCAGAATCGGATGAGGCAATGATACCTCCTCGATTGTCGGCATGGGTACGCATGACCGCAAGTGAACGCTTGTATTCAGCAATGATACGCTCGCCGAGTGGTACAAAACTTCGTGTGTCTTTTTCCATCCATGCATGCCAGTAGTGATCGGTTGACTCAATGAGGCGTTCAGGAGTTTCTTCGAGTAAATACGCATGGAGCGCATGCGCATCATGTACGTTGCGCCCTGCCACAATCCAATAGTACGCATCGGCAGATTCAAAACTATCTGCGGAAAACACGAGCTCAAGAACCGAGTCCACAGAGCCGTGCTCAATAGGGTTTTTTGAGAGCGCACCATCTTCAGCATCGGTATAGGTACCCTTTTTCCCCTCAATATCAAAAAGTCCGACGCTGTAATTTGCAAACGGTGTGCCTCCTATTGTTGCATACACCAAGAACGCATTATGGCCTTTGTAGTGAACGATAGAATGAACGCGCGGGTCATAATACGCGGTATCACCACGACGCGATTCAGTAATACGAAACTCCTGCCCAAAATAGAGTTTTATAGTACGTGCAGAATCGCGTTCATTGGTGATGGTTATCTTTCGTATGAAAACATTTTTTTCATTATGGACCGCATCAACAAAGTGAAGCGTCACACCGAGCTCAAAGTTCTTGGCGTAGATATCGCTCGTACCCGACGACTCTGTATAGCGTACCTCAACCGACCATGATGGGTCGGAGAGCCACTTAAGGGTACCATCCACCCACACACCAACGCGGTGCACAAATGAACCACTCGCGCCACTCACATGGTTTGCATGACCCACAAAGGGAAAATAAAAGTCGCGCACCTGACCACGCTGATCAAGACCCACGAGAAGATTCCCGTTCCCAAGTGTAACAGAACGGGCCATACACTAAACGCTATAGATGCGAAGTCGCGTTACGACAAGATCATACGCCTTCCCCGCTTTCTTTGCTTTACGCATAGCTTTCGCAAGCTCAGCATCACCGAGTACTTGCTCAACCCAATCAGCAAAATCATTACGCTCTTCTGTGACATGGTGTGTAAACACCTCTTCATCCATCTCAGCAAGTGCGTCGCGGAGTTCAACAAGGTTCGCGAGGACACGGCCATCGGTTGTCCAGAAGCACTGCTCCCCGGGGGCGCACACGATTTCTGGCTTTGACTTTGATACCTTTGCTACTGGCTTCTTCGCTACCGTCTTTGCAACCGCTTTTGCTGGTGCCTTCTTGGTCTTTACTGCAGTCGTCGCTTCTGTTTTTTTTGTGGGCATAAGAACTCAATGAACTAGATTATTAAAATGTGCGAGAGCGAAATCGCTCTCCTACTCGCAAAACACGTTCGCGAAGTTTTCCAAACTGTGTGCGTATCCATTTCCACACACGACTCCAGAAACTTTTGCGGACGCTGATCGGCGTTATCACCTCCTTCGGCGTTAATGCCTGCGATACCCTTAATTGTAAATCACTTAAGGCATTCATGAAAGCGATATACGCATCATATGGGGATTGGTACGGACTGAAGTACGCGTGCACATCACCGTCCTCAGACCACTTCGTACACATGTAGTAAAAATGATCTGACGTTTGTAACTTACGCCATGTTTCTATAATTATTGAATCACCTGTCTTAAGTACATCATGCTCCATTCCGTAGATTGCAGAAATCGCATCACGCTGGATATCGTTCCCGACCCATGCGGTAAGGTCGCGGTCGGTGTCTGCCCACGTGAGAATATGCGGGACGTCAATTTCACCCACAGAGCCGTACGACTCTACGGTCTCGCTCGCCGTCTTAAAACTCGTCTCACCGTGCGAGAGAATTTTTTCGGGAAGTGCACTGAGGAAATTAAAGATACCCGTATTTTCCCACTGGTGCTCTCCGAAGGTTTCGAAGTCCATGAAGAGGTTGATGGTTTCTCCGTCCCCATGGTGCGCGTGTACCCACTTCGCATACGTTTCTGAGTTGAGCGGATAGCTCTCCCACTCTTGATTGCCAAAACGAAACGCGATGTCATCGGAGAGCTTGTAGTTTTTTAACAGTACTTTAATCGTTGAGCAATCCTTCGGAGTATAGAGGTAGTTTGGGCTCCGCCACCCGAGAATGGGGTCCCACCCTTCGGCCATGATGCCAATGTAGCCATTGTCCTCACACCACTTCGCAAGCGTATTGGTATACGAGAGTTCCGTGTTGCGGAAGACACGTGGGGTATAGTCAAACAAATCTTGAATGCGCTTTTTGTGCTGTGCTACCTGTGCCTCAAACTCGGTGCGTGAGTAAAAGAACGCAAGGGAGTGGTGGTAAGTATCGGCAAGTATCTCAACTCTCCCCGTGCGCACGAGTGCCTGAAATGCTTCGAGCACTTCGGGCATGTGCTCTTCAAACTGATCGAGCACCGTACCCGAAAATGAAAGTGAAAAACGAAACTCGGGATACCGAGTGAGCAAATCACCGAGAAGTCGTGTGGTGGGGATGTACGACTTCTCTGCTACTTTACGTAAAACCTTCTCGTTGTTGAGGTCAGTATTGTCTTGCGCGTTGAAATACTCGCTATCATTTCCGATATCAAAGACACGGTACCGCTTAATACGATGAGGCTGGTGTACATGAAAATACGGACAGACGGTAAGCATACAGTATTTTACCCTTTTCGGTGGAACCAATCCAGTAACTTTTGGTATAGCATTTGCACTTTTTCGGCAGCGCGTCGCCAGGTGATGCGAAGGACTTCCTTGCGCCCCTCCTCTACGAGCTGTTTGTTGAGAACATCGTAGCGAAATGCAGCGAGAATTTTGTTGGCCATTTCATCAATATCCCAAAAATCAACCTTGAGTGCGTGGGTGAGCACCTCCGCCACACCTGATTGTTTGGAAATAAGCACTGGTGTTCCGTGCTGGATAGCTTCAAGTGGTACAAGCCCAAAGGGCTCCGAGACTGAAGGCATCACGAGAAGGTCAGCAGCTTGGTACATACGGTCACGATCCTCGTCCCAGAGTGCACCGGCAAAAATGACATGCTTTGAAAGACCGAGCGCACCGACGAGGTGCATCACTTGATGTTCCATATCACCCCATCCCGATATAACAAACACCACGTTCGGATTGTGGTCCACCACCTTACGCGCTGCGCGAATGAAGTGGTCAACGCCTTTTTGAATGGTGATACGGCCGTTGTAGAAGACGATTTTCTTCCCCTGCGCTTTGAGCTCAGCAAGTGCTGGTGGGAGTATTGGTGGCGAATACGGTTTGATACCATTGTGTACAACAGTCACTTTTTCGGGATCAACATGATACTTCTCGAGTACAAGATTGCGTGTGTAATGACTGATTGCAACGACGGAATCGGCGGTGTGAAATGCGTGTCGCTCAATGGCATAGATGTCGGGGTCGACGTTATTTCCTCCGGCTTGGTCGAATGAGGTTGCGTGCACATGGAGCACGAGAGGTTTCCCTGTGGCAAACTTCGCTGCCACACCCGCAAGGTATGATGTCCAGTCATGTGCGTGGATGAGGTCAAATTGCTCGCGCATCGCAATAGCGTATGCGGCATCTGCGTAGCGATACACTTCATCAATAATACGGCGTGAAAAAGTGACCCGCGTACCTCCTGGGGTGAAATACTGAATGAGTGAATTCGCTTGCTGGTATGGCTGGAGCGGTGATGCGAAAACGTGAATAGTGCTCGGGGTTTTATTTGCAAAGATAAATTTTTGACCACCGACGATTGGTTGCTCACGGGGTAACACGAAAACAATGTCGAGTCCCAGCTCGAGTAGTTCTTCGGTGAGACCTTGGCACGCGACTCCAAGACCCCCATTTTTCATAGGCGGGTAATCCCACCCGAATGTCAAAACCCTCATGACGTATAAAAATAACTGTACCTGATGTCAGTCCGTGCGTGCACCGAGAACAGTCGTATCTATCGTATCACGATATGGCAATGAGATGATAAAAACGCGCGCCCATAGAGTGCATAAGTCATCGAAAATGAAGTTGCACTCCTCGCGTATTTCCTCTACTATGCGTGGAGACATTGTTCAGAGAGAAAGGATAGAACATGAGCAACTACTCGCTCAAAAATACATACGTCACACGTACCCTACTGTACCTCAGTTACCGGTGGCAATCACTGAGTGAGATAACTAACAAATACAATACGTCCTACCCACCGAGCCGAATACAGAGCGTTATCGGTATCGAAATGAGTGCGGAGCGAATTGCGCCCATACTCCATTTTTTGGTAAAGGAAGGCATGGCAGAGCGTGAGGTGCTCGGCTATACCGATAGACCACTCCCGGTTCCACTTCCACACTACCGCATCACGGCAAAGGGACAACAGTTTCTGAGTGCCAAGAAAAAATAGAAAGTTTCTATACTTCTAAAAACTCATAAAAAATTAAAACCGAGGCGCGCGCCTCGGTTTTTTGCTATCCGTGATCGTCGAGATCTTTGTGTGCTTCCACAATGTGGGGAATGCGCAAGGTGAGAATTGCAATGAGCGTCGAGAGTACGGCAGGGATATAAAATCCAAATCCAATCGCCATACCGATAGCAGCGGCAAACCACAAGCTTGCTGCGGTCGTGAGGTTGCGTACTGAAGTCCCCTCTTTCAGAATAAGTCCCGCGCCCAAAAAACCAATACCGGTCACCACCTGTGCGGCAATACGTGAGGTGGATGCAGGGTCAACCTGCATCGAAAGAAAGGTAAAGAGCATCGAACCCATGATGACGAGTGAGTGTGTGCTGATGCCTGCATCCTTACCTTTTGATTCACGTTCAATACCAATAGCAAGTCCTGCGAGAAGCGAAACCCCGATATTAACTATATACACAATGTTTGGGTCTGAGAAGTTAAGAAGACTTTCCATACAAAAATCATACGCTACAATCCCTCCTTCTCATAGGAGTGCAACTGCATAAATGAACCCGTGAGTATCAAAGTATTGACAATTTATTCTTTATATATTATCATGACACTACCTTAAGATTCTCGTGTAGGGCTCTCTAGGTTCGAATACCCTTTCGGTTTATAACCTGCACAGCCCACAAATTAAACTATTGTAATGAACACAACACATCGACACGATCGGGGTGCGTCTCCATCGCGCTCAACACACGTAGAATACGTTTCTCATAAGCGACTTCCTCATACGCCAAGTTCATCACGTCATCGTGGTGGAAGTGCGCGCCCGCGTCAAAGCGAGCACACCGGAGCAAAGACCTCCTATACAGAATCACGCCCTGCACACACACACGGGAGCACCCGCGGGCGCGCGTACTCCGCCGCTCCCCGCTCGACCCATGACCGCGGAAGTGGTCGCTCCTCTTTTTCGTCATCATCACGGAGCGGTGGCACTCGTACGAGCAAAGGACGGGTACTGAAGACATTTGATGTCTCCCGCTACATGAACACAAATCCCGTTACTCCCGAAGCGGATGAGGTGTTTACACCCAAGCACAAGTTTTCTGAATTTGGACTCGACAAGAAGCTCGCATTCACCGTGACCTCATCAGGACTCACCTCACCGACCCATATTCAAGACGAAATTATTCCCCACATCATGGAAGGACGAGATGTCATTGGACTTTCCAACACAGGCACAGGAAAGACTGCTGCCTTTCTCATTCCGCTCATCGACAAAACGCTTCGTGAATACTCTCGCCAGACACTCATCCTCACCCCCACACGAGAACTTGCGATTCAAATTGAAGCGGAACTCAAGAAACTCTCAAATGGTTTCAAGATATTCGCAACAACCTGTGTTGGTGGCACAAGCATTCGCCCACAGATACAGGGACTCCGCCGAAAAAATCATTTTGTGATTGGTACCCCTGGTCGCATCATTGATCTCATTGACCGCGGTGTCTTCCGCCCACAAACAGTAACGACAGTCGTACTCGATGAGGCAGACCGCATGCTCGATATGGGCTTTATCAATGATATGCGATCGATACTCAAAGGAATTGATCCCAATCGTGAGACACTCTTCTTCTCCGCAACGATGTCTGACGATATCAAGCGTCTCGTGAATGACTTCTTGAAAAATCCCGTCACCGTGTCAGTAAAGAAACGCGATATCACGAACAGCGTCCACCAGGATGTAGTGCGCTTCTCACACAGCGATAAATTCGAGACACTCACCAAACTTCTCGAAGACACAGAATTGAAACGTGTACTCATCTTCGGTGCGATGAAGCATAGTGTAGAAAAACTCGCGAACGCGCTCATAGAACATGGCGTGAGCGCCGACTCTATCCACGGCAACAAGTCTCACCCCCAGCGTCAACGTGCGCTCACACGCTTCAAGAGTGGACACGCACGTGTCCTCGTTGCCACCGATGTGGCGGCACGTGGTATACACGTCGATAACGTCACCCACGTCATCAACTACGACCTCCCTGCAACCTATGAAGACTACGTGCACCGTATCGGGCGCACCGGTCGCGGTACACAATCAGGAAAAGCGCTCACCTTTGTAGAGCGGTAGAGCGCAAAGAAGTGCGCGAAAAAAAAAAAAAAAACAGAGGTGTTTTGAAGCAGAACAGTGGGATAAGTAGCATGAAAA
>CAZNWG010000003.1:42988-48417 GCA_964576905.1 uncultured Candidatus Saccharibacteria bacterium | reverse complement strand
TTTTTGTGTTTCTCCCACAAAATTCGGTCCATAAAAACAAACTTATCTGTTTTTTTTTTTCGCGCACTTCTTTGCTATACTTGCTATACTTCCCCCATGTCACACATCGCAGAAGAAATCGAATACGAAATAGACAAACACCTCACCTTTCTCTTCCGTCTCAGTATGTGGTGGCGCATTTTCTATGGATTCCTCCGTATCGCGCTCGGCGTAACGCTCCTCCGCCTAGTCGGTCAGCAACTGAGCGATTTCATCTACTTCCTCATGTCACATGAGCTCACGGGAAAGATGAGTGATGTCCTCCTCGGAAAGCTCTACACTATTTTTGAAATACACGATTTCGCCATCACCCATTTTCTTGCAATCTACTTTCTCTTTTGGGGAACTATCGATATTGTGCTTTCCTTCTGTCTGCTCCACCACATACGCAAAGCGTTCCCTATCGCAATGGGTATCATTGGTCTCTTCATCCTGTATGGTGTTTTCCGCTTCAGCTACACACACTCGCTCGTCCTCGCATGCATCATTATCCTTGATGCAATTATCCTCTACCTCATCAACGATGAGTATATACTCCTCAAGCGGAAGACTATTTCAAATACTTCCACACCTTCTGATCCTCTTCCCCGTCAATCTTAAAGAACGCCACGCCTTTGAGTCCATACTTTTTAGCAAGATCGATTTTTTGCTTCATTGCTTCAGCATCTGAGTACCAGCCTATATTGAATACCACTTCCTTTCCCGTCTTGTTGGCATACGCGAGCGCGCGAGCGGCCACAATGTCTCCCTTCGGAGTATTCTTGGGGATTTTGAGCGATGAGGTGAGCTTGACGTGCGATGAACCTTTCGGAAGGTAGGAGAAGCTCATCTCACCGGCACTATTGCGCGTTGGGGTCACCTTGTTTTCCTTTGCCACATCGAGGAGGCTCGGCACATTCATCGCGCCAAGTTTCCAGTAGTCACGGTACCAATTTGGTGCCACAGTGACCGCGTAGTGGTGCCCGTATGAAGAAACACCAATGACGATTTTCTCTTTCGGAATATCCTTGAGTGTCTGCTGAATGACCTTTTCTACCCACTCTGCATCCGCGACAGGCATGTACGGCTTCCCTGAGCGCTCCTCATTGAGTTTGATGTCGGCACGCTGTTGGTCGTACGCCATGATTTCGACCTGATCGCAGTATTGTGCGATTGCTTTATAGTCGTTCGCGTAGTTGATGACTGCAGGTACTTCTTTGTAGAGTGACGCAGGCGGTGTGCGCGCCTCTATGGTGCAGAGGAGTGACTTCTCTCCGAGTGCCGTATCGAGCTCTTTGAGAAATTGCGAGAAGTAGTTGATGGTCTCTGATTTCTTCCCCTCGTAGTCGATGTCGACACCGTCAAACTTCCCCTTCTTCACCATTGCGGTGATTTCCTTAATGTGTGCGGTGCGTGTCGAGGTAGCACTGAGGACCGTATGAATACTCGCGCCATCACTCCACATGATAGTAGGAATGACTTCTACCTTCTTTTTTTGCGCAAGCTTGATGAAATCCTTCCACTCTTTATCGGTGAGTCCCGCTTGGTCACGCAGTTCACCCTTCGTGGTCACGGTAAAAGCAAACGGGTACACCGCATCAATGCTCCCAAGGTGCTTTTTCGCATCCTTAATCGCTTCAGAGTCACGCCAGTACGGCATCCAACCGGATACTTCCAAATCAGTTGATGAAGTGCTCGCGTGAGTAAAAAGTGGTGTTGCCATGAGCGCCATGAGGCAAAAAACGGCAAAATTTCGATATATCATTGGAATAAATGTATAAATAGTAATGTGTACTTCTAGTGACGAATACCTACATGATACCTTACACCCCGCCCATACCGAAATCTGTGGATAACTATGGACATATACTAGATACTGTTATATAGTACGGCTGTCTTGTGGATGCCCATGAGATAATTTTTAACCAACTTTCGGAGATACGATAGTGCCTACAAAAAAACCATCGCTCAGGTCAGTAGTCGTGGCTTGGTTGAGGGAGGGAAGAACTGAACTCTCCTACACGATCACGCCCAGTCATTGCAAGGGGCCTGTTTCCCTTACGCTACGACAGCGCACCTGTGGGTGTGGTTGTGCGAAGCAGTACACACCCAAACTGACTCCGATCCAACGGTTCGAGATCCAAACGCTGATCAACAAGCTGAAGGAATTCTTCAAGAAAGTTGTCCAAGAAGTCAAGGATTTTGGCACCGGCCTGACCTTCATTTTGGTACCGAAGGCAAACTGATACCCGAAGTCCAATGGACACAAGGCGATCCCACGGGTCGCCTTTTTTCTTATCACTTTTGTGGACGAAATATCTTTTTGTGTTATAGTGCTTAAGTCCCACGGTCGCGTGTGCGATTGTGGTTTGTTCAACTATCATGGAGGTGTTTGTTAATGGCTACAAAAGCCAAACCAAGTAATGCCCGCGCCAGATTGAGGGATGAGATCGGAAAATGGCTCAAACCACGCAAAGGACTTCAGTTCACTATCAACCACGACGAAGGGAACACGAGAAGAATCGAAGTTATCTTCACTCTGTGCGATGAAAGTCGCCATGATTCAACCCTTACTGATGGTCAGGTCGAAGAAATCAGGGTGTTTCTCAATGCCTTGAAACGCGAATTCAATCTGATTGTCCACAGGTTTGTCATGCTGGACACGAACAAAGGTGTACAGCTCAGCTGTACACTGGCATAAGCGCACTTACCTGTGTGTACGGCGGTTCCCTTGTGGAGCCGCTTTTTTCTTGCCTGTCGAATGCTATATTTATGTACATGAATTCCTACCCCAAATGGGCTACGGTTGAAAAGGCAGTCGGTGAGACACCGCTTGTGGCGGTGGAACGCCTGCGGGAATCCCTCAGGATTCCCGCAGGCGTTCCCATGGCGTACGCGGGACGCCTCGATCCCATGGCATCGGGCACACTCCTCGTCCTCATTGGCGACGAGTGCAAAAAGCAGAAAGAGTATCACTCCTTTGATAAAGAGTACCGAGTGGAAATCCTCCTCGGTGCACGGTCGGACACGGGGGACGTCCTCGGGCTCATTGAATCGTGCTTTCTTCCCCCACTCGGTAAAATGGATATGGGAAAGACAATATCCCGTCTCCGTGGACACCTCACACTCCCCTATCCACACTTTTCCTCAAAGACCGTTCGCGGGAAACCACTCCACACATGGGCGCTCGAGAAGCGCCTCCATGAGATTGAAATTCCCACTCAGCACTCAATTATCCATCGCACCGCACTTACCGGTGTGCGCATGGTATCGCGTGAAGAAGTACTCGAGACCGTCCGCGCAAAAATTGAAACCATTCCAAAAGTCACCGAGGAGAGCAAGGCACTCGGAGCGGACTTTAGGCGAGGTGATGTTCGTGCGTCTTGGGACCGGTTTGCCACCGTCGCTCCCACCACGCTCCCGCTCATCTCGGTCACCATGATTGCCTCCTCGGGCACCTATATGCGCTCTTTGGCAGAGTATGTGGGCGCACAGTTGGGTACGGGTGGCCTTGCCTACTCCATTCACCGCACCAAAATTGGACGCTACTTCCCTTTCGGCCCATCGTGGGGCATCTGGACAAAACGCTTTTAGATTTCCTCTTTTTCTTTCATTTTGTTGACTAAAATCCTTATTTTTGGTACTATCGTCCCACTATGTCACAGGATAAACTCATAAAACTCGTTTCAGTAGGCGACGCCAAGGGCGTTGGCAAAGGCCATACCTATTACACACACAAGAACAAGAAGAAGCTCGCTGATAAAAAGTTTTCATTCAAAAAATTCAACCCAATCGCACAGGCACACACGGTTTACAAAGAGAAAAAATAAAAAAACGGCGTCCCTTTGGGACGCCGTTTTTTTATTTCATCTCTGAGAACATGTATATAAAGTCTTGGACATGTTCTACTTCTCGTCATCGGCGGAAACATACTTCCCCTGCTGTGCGAGACTATTCATCTTCGCTCGGAAAATGAGTGCCTTCTGTGCGAGTGGAATATTTTCGGGCTTACCTTGCCACGCGGTGAGTACCGGCTCTTGAAGTGCACGTGAGTATGAGAACGTTATTGGCCACGCCTGTGCACCGAATGAAGCGATTGCTTGGAGATTTTCGGTCGCTCGCTTTGGTGTTTGCCCACCTGAAAGGAATACAATACCCCCCACTTCGCGGGGGACAGAGAGTTTAAAGGTGCGAAGTGTCGCGGATGCAACCTCTTCGGGAGTTGATTGCTCCTTATGTGTATCACCTGCAAGTACCATGCTTGATTTGAGAATAAGTCCTCGCAAATCCACATTATATTTTTTCAATACTGAAAAGAGGGTGGTGAGTGTTTCTGTAGTTACCTCTTCAGCAGTTTCAATTGAGTGATCTCCGGGGAACATCACTTCCGGCTCGACAATTGGTACCATACCCTGTGCTTGGACAATGAGCGCGTACTGCGCCATTTGCACTGCATTGAGTTCGATACACGCGCTTGTGGGTATATTTTCGCCAATCGTAATGACCGCCCGCCATTTGGTGAAACGTGCTCCGATGTCGTAGTATTCGCGACATCTATCTTCAAGCCCATCAAGACCTCGGGTAATCATCTCCTCTCCAGAATTTGGAAGTGGTTTTACACCCATATCCACCTTGATGCCGGGAACTATTCCTCGTGCGACGAGGATATCGGCAAAGGGGACGCCTTGGTCGGTATTTTCGCGAATAGTCGAGTCGTACAAAATAACACCCGAAAGGTATTCTTCTATGCCAGGGGCGGTAAAAAGAAGCTCTCTGAAGTCCTGTCGATTACCGGGTTGGTTGGGAAGTTCTGCTATCTCGAGCCGTTTGCCGGCTGTGGTATCACTCTCGTCTGCAGCAAGGATACCCTTCCCTGACTGCATGAGCTGTGTGACGGTTGTGTATATATCTGTGTTGTTTGCCATATACGCACAGTGTATCACAGTGAAGTATCATGGTGCCCCCCACTTTTGTGCACAAGATATGGAGCTTGAGGAGGTACACAAAAGCGCGTATAGTCGATGTGTATGACACAGGATGAGGTGTGGTTACTCAGAGAAAAGTATCAGGGGGTAAAAACCGATGCTTTTTTTGAAGACTGCGCTCGTCTCAAAAATGGCGAGCCTCTCGCCTACATCATTGGCTCTATTCCCTTTCTTAATACGACTATCTTTCTTGATGCACACCCGCTCATTCCGCGTCCCGAAACTGAATTTTGGGTTGAGAAAGCAATCGCTCACATGAACGTCCGTGCACCGCTTCGCATCCTCGATCTCTGTGCTGGCTCGGGGTGTATTGGTGTCGCAGTACTGACCGCACGTAAGGAGGCGGGGGGGGGGTTGGGGGGGAAAACAACCCCCCCCCCCCCCCCCGAGACCACAAAAAAATTAGGAGAATATAAACGACCCCCA
>CAZNWG010000003.1:0-42978 GCA_964576905.1 uncultured Candidatus Saccharibacteria bacterium | reverse complement strand
TTTTCTTTTTTTTTGTGTTGGGGTTTTGTTTTTTCTTCCAAACCCCCCCCGCGCCTCCACCCGACTATCCACAAAAACATTGTCGAGAATGACATCGACCCCAGTCGTACCCGTATTTTTGGTGGCACACTTTTTACCGAACTCACGGATACGTACGACTACATTCTGAGTAATCCACCCTATATAGACAAAACCCTCGGGCGCGTAGCGCCCGAGGTGGCACGATATGAGCCCGCCCTCGCACTCTATGGTGGCGAAGAGGGTACCCATATCATCACACAGATCATTACTGATATGTCCCCCTTCCTTTCACCAACAGGTGTTCTGTATCTTGAGCATGAACCAGAGCATGTCGCACACATCTCGCACACCGCTTCCACTCATGGGTACCTATCAGAGACATTTCCTGACCAATACGGAGTACCACGGTACACAGTCATAACTCGCAAAACTCCTCAGGATGTGCAAAAATTACCGTAATGGAAAATTCCCTTGCGTCATACATGTTTATTGGCACCGAAGGACTCTTTTTTGTACTCCTCCTCTTCTTTACCATTCATGGGTGTTTCCTTGCGTACCATTGGTTCAAGTACGGCACTAGTCGTGAAATGTCACTCGTAGCACTCGCGACGTATCTCGTCGGTGGTGCCATACTTTTCCTTACTCTCTCACTTGCTCTCAATACACTATGAAATTAGAAAGTCTCACACTCGAAGAAAACGAAACGATACTCCTTCAGGTCCGTAAACACTGGTTTGTGTTGTGTGTACAGGTGCTCTCGATACTCATACTCGCACTTCTCCCTATCCCCTTTTATGTTTTCACATCCATGAGTGAAACCCTCTCTGCACTCGTTCCTCTGAACGGTCCATTTGCGATTGCTCTCTATACGTGCTGGCTCATCCTCCAGTGGATGGCACTCTTCAACATATGGACCAACTACTACCTCGACGTCTGGACAGTGACCGACAAGCGACTCATTGCCGTAGATCAGCATGGTTTTTTCTCACGCACTATCGCAAGTTTCCGTCTTGAGCGCATGCAAGACATCACGGTAGACATCCATGGCATTATCGCAACCTTCCTTGACTATGGCACGCTCGAAATCCAAACCGCCGGTGAAGAAGAGAAATTTCTTGTTACCGGCATGCCGAACCCTTCCGCAATAAAATCCACCATACTGCAGGCAACCGGTAAACTCATCTACAGCCCTCAATCACAGCCACACAGCGAGGTGTAGTCCAGCTTGTTTTCGTACCCTCTTTCACATACAATCAATCCATAATGATTAAGAAATTGCATACAGACCCGTACAAGGGAACGCGCGACTTTTACCCGGAAGATATGGCGATACAGCGTTACATCTTCGATACGTGGAGCAAGAGCGCAGAGCTCTTTGGCTATGAGCGATACGATGCTTCTATTCTCGAACCTTCTGAACTCTACAAGAGCAAAGGTGCCGAGAATGAGGAGATGGTGAATGAACAGACGTACACCTTTACCGACCGTGGCGAACGCGAGGTGACTCTCCGTCCCGAAATGACCCCCTCGGTAGCGCGTATGGTAGCAGCGCGGAAACGTGAACTCACATTTCCCGTACGGTGGTACGCAATCCCCAACCTCTTTCGGTACGAACGTCCCCAGCGTGGGCGTCTCCGTGAACACTGGCAACTCAACTGCGATATATTTGGCGTCGACGATATTTCTGCCGATGTAGAGAGTATTGCACTCGCACACAGCGTACTCACCTCATTCGGCGCAACTCCTGACACATTCCAGATACATATCAATGACCGCGCGCTCATGGAGTCGTGGTATGCACATACCTTTCACCTCGATAGTGACTCGATTCGTGCAGTCACCCGCATCGTTGATCGCAGAAAGAAAGTAAGCGGTGCTGAGTTTAAAATGATGCTCGGTGCAATAGTCCCCGATACCGATCGACTCATCGAAGGATTGAACGCCACAGACCCCAATACACTCGGCGAAAAAACCGAACTTTCCAAAATTATTGACGCACTCAAAGAACTCAAAATCACCAATGTCGTTTTTGATGCCTCACTTGCGCGTGGCTTTGACTACTACACCGGCACCGTGTTTGAAATCTTTGACACCTCATCCGAAAATAGTCGCTCACTCCTCGGTGGTGGTCGGTATGATAATCTCACACAGCTCTTTGGTGGTGATGCGCTCTCGGGTGTTGGGTTTGGAGTTGGTGATGTGGTTATGCGTGATTTTCTTGAAACGCACAAACTCCTCCCCACAGATATACACGTCACTGCACCGACGCTCATCCTCATCCCCACAGACGGTGCCTACCATACACGCGCACAATCGCTTGCATCAGAGTTTCGTTCGCTCGGTATTCGGACAGCAGTCGATATCACCGACAAAAAACTTGCAAAAAAGATAGGTACTGCGAGCGACAAAGGCGCAGGGTTCGTCATCGTCCTTGGTGGTGATGAGGTCATAAAACACACCTACACACTCAAGAACCTCAAAACAAAAGAGGAATTCACTGGGCTTCCCGTAACTATTGCTAAACACATATCATAATGCGCTACGTTGTCTTTGATCTGGAAACACAGAACACCTTTGCTGATGTTGAGAGCAATGACCCCCGTGACCTTTCCATATCTGTGGGGTGCGTCTATGACTCAGAGACCGATACATATACCACCGTGGCTCATGATGAGCTCAACAAACTCTGGCCCGTCATTGAGCAGGCGGACGTACTTGTGGGGTACAATAGCGACCATTTTGATATTCCACTCCTCAACAAATACTATCCGGGCGATCTGTCCAAAATAAAGAGTATCGACATCATGGCGTCGATTCGTGAATCTCTGGGCAAACGCCTCAAACTCGACTCGGTCGCACAAGCGACCATCGGTGCAAAAAAAATGGGTAATGGCCTCATGGCGATCAAATGGTGGCGTGAGGGCGACATTGCCTCTATCAAGAAGTACTGCAAGCAAGATGTGAAAGTCACGAAAGAGCTTTTCGAATACGCCCTTGCAAATCAAAAAATTTTCTACAAAGACGGAACAAAGAAACGTGAGGTCTTACTCAATACCGCAAATTGGGTCGCTGAAAAGGATAATTCAATGACGTTCTCTCTCCCCTTCTAACTACACCACCACCCAGCCTCAAATAAAAATATGGACATCCGATGTCCATATTTTTATGGACGACGTCGGACGTCGTCCATTTTGTTTGTTTTATTTTATCTACATACGTTTGTGCCACACATATGCAGTTGTCGCGATGAGCGCGCCGAGCGTATCCGCGAGCATGTCTTTCTGCGCGTCCCATATATCGCCCTGACTTCCGAGATACGCGATGCCCGCTTCTGGATTGGCGAGTGCAGCATATATCCATTCTATGAGTTCGTAACTCATTGCGACAGTCGCAATGACAAACACGGGATAGGTGAAGAGGAGGAATTTGTTGGCGACGAGGCGTTTCGTGTAGAGCCACTCGGCCACGGGGTACGCGTAGAAACCGACCGAGAAATGTGCGATACGGTCGAAGTGGTTGCGCTCGAAGTCAAAGAAATTGGTGACGTAGTCAAATGGCACAAGCGCAAAGGTGTAGTGTCCGCCTATGGTGTGCAGGTACACGAGCACAAACATGAGTATGTACGCAACTGAAGAAAAACGAATACCCCGCGCGTAGAGAATGAGTATCACCGCAAGGATTATCCACACCGTGAGATTTTCGACAAACCATGTTGGTCTATCGACAGGATTAAATGCGAGGATGGTAAAAAGTACGGCATAGCCCACAAGGAGCCATGAGAGTGTTTTGTGCTTAAGCATGGTACCAGTATACCGCGCGCGCAAAATTTTGTATCAACAGTCAACGTATTAGTGAGAAACATGACGCTCGACTCTGCTACAATAGCCCTATGGATCAAGACACAGGAATTGTTGGTCTAACCGAAGCAGACGCTAGCCGTGTACTTCGTACTGAGGGCTTCAATGAACTTCCCACACAAAAAAAGTATGGGGGGTTCCGCATCCTGCTTCGGGTGCTCAGTGAACCAATGCTCCTCATCCTCCTTTTTTGCGCACTCATCTACACACTGATGGGTGACCTCAATGACGCACTCATGATGCTTGTGGCTGTCATTGGGGTCGTCGGAATCACCTTTCACCAAGAACGAAAAACGGAACGAACGCTTGAAGCACTCCGTGATCTCACGAGTCCCCGTGCGCTCGTCATCCGTGATGGATCACAAAAGCGAATTGCAGGACGCGAGGTGGTACGGGGCGACACTATCATGCTCCATGAAGGTGATCGCATCCCCGCTGATGCATCCGTACTCCATTCGGAACACCTCTTTGTAGATGAGTCACTACTCACCGGTGAATCTGTCCCTGTCGAAAAAACAATATGGGATGGCATCATGGAAAAAGCACGCCCCGGGGGCTCCTCGTCCCCTTTTGTATACTCTGGTTCCCTCGTGGTAAGCGGAAGAGGAATTGCACAGGTAACTCATACTGGCATCAATACCGAAATTGGCATCATCGGTAAAAGCGTAACAGAAATAGTCCCCGAAGAAAGTCCACTTCAAAAAGAGATTGCTCGTCTTGTACGCGGAATGGCGTTCGTTGGGGTCATTCTGTGTGTTTCTGTAGTCATTATATACACTTTCGGACAGGGAAACATCATGGATGGCTTACTCGCTGGACTCACACTCGGTATGGCAATTCTCCCCGAAGAGTTTCCTGTCGTGCTCACCATATTTTTGACACTCGGTGCGTGGCGAATTTCACAGCACCACGTGCTCACCCGTAGGTCGACCGCAATAGAAACACTCGGTGCGGCAACGGTACTCTGCACGGACAAAACGGGCACCATTACCATGAACAAAACCGAACTCGCAACACTCTATACCGAGAGCTCATTCTTCGATGTACGTACGTGGGGGACACGTCCATTTCCTGAGCACATTCGAACGTTACTCTCGTACGGAATGTTTGCGAGCAAGCGTGAGCCGTATGACCCTATAGAAAAAGAACTGCTCCGTGTTACAAACACACAAAGAGAAACCACGGTGGAACTCAATACGTACACACTCCTCCGTGAGTATCCCCTTTCTAAAGATTTACTCGCGATAACACGCGTATGGCGACATGGGGATACCGATCCACTCACGATTGCGACAAAGGGTGCTCCTGAGGCGGTTCTCTCACTCTGTCACGCTGATCGAAACACACAGAGAGAAGTTGAACACCGTGTGCGTGAGCTGTCAAAAAAAGGAATGCGTGTCCTTGGTGTAGCGCGTGCAACATATCGCGGGAATGAACTCCCCACAACACCACACGAATTCAATTTTGCATTTGTCGGCTTGCTCGGATTTATGGATCCTATCCGTGAGGGTGTCAAAGAAGCAGTTGAGGAAGCAACGACTGCCGGAATTCGAGTAGTTATGATAACAGGTGACCATCCAGCAACAGCGACATGCATTGCGCGTCAGATAGGTATCACAAACCCCGATGTGTACCTCACCGGAAATGATTTAACGCAGATGGATACGAGTACACTCCGCAAACGCATACAATCAACGCAGGTATTTGCACGAGTGCTTCCCGAACAAAAGCTCCTTATCGTAAATGCACTCAAAAAAGGTAACGGTGAGGTAACCGCAATGACCGGCGATGGTGTGAACGACGCTCCTGCACTCAAGTCAGCGCACATTGGTATTGCAATGGGTGAACGGGGGACCGACGTTGCTCGCGAGGCGTCTGCACTGGTTCTCCTCAATGATGATTTCTCTTCGATTGTACAGGCAATACAGCAAGGAAGGCGTATCTATGACAACATCACACGTGCAATTGGATACATTATTGCGGTGCATGTCCCCATTGCTGGCATGTCGGTCCTACCACTTATAAGTGGTTCTCCTATTGTGCTCTTCCCTGCACACATCGCCTTTTTAGAGCTCATCATTGATCCGGCGTGCTCTATGGTATTTGAGGCGGAAAAAGCATCGCCAGATGTCATGAAACGACCTCCCCGAAATATTCGCATCCGCCCGTTCACCGCACGAATGATTGTGATGAGTATCCTCCAAGGATTTGGAATTCTCTGCATTATATTTGGACTCTATTATTGGATTGCGGGAAATGGTGAGCAAGAGGCACGCGCGTTCGCTTTTAGTGCACTCGTTATTACAAATATCATACTCATTACAGCAAATCTTTCTTGGCAGAGGAAGGCAGTATCATTTGCATCGCCCAACCGTGTATTCCTCTCTGTATCAATTGGTGCCATCACCTGCCTTTCTGCCGTACTCTTTGTACCCGCCCTTGCCAAGCTCTTCCACGTCACTGCACTCAAGGTGGCAGATCTCCCGTATCTCTGTGTGGTCGTCTTCGCAACACTCGTGTGGCTCACGTTCTTGCGCATAGGTGAGAGACGGTTTTTTAATCAAACAAAATAGAATTGTACTCGTGCAGTGTTCAACGCATAATCCAAAGCTATCCGAAAAACGCGACAAAGAGGACGAAGCACGCGAGCGTAATGCGGTACCAGATGAATGGCCAAAGTGAATACTTGCGCACAAAAGTTATCATGAAATGAATTGCCACGAGGCCGACAGCAAACGCAACGAGTGCACCCACACAGACCGATACCCAATCGACGAGCATATCTGATGAGATGAGCTCAAGAATTTTTTTTGCACCTGCTCCGAGAATGATAGGAAGTGCGAGGAGGAATGAAAACCGTGCAGCATCACTCCGGCTGAGTCCAAGAAGCATCCCTCCGGCAATAGTTGCGCCTGAGCGTGACATACCGGGGATGAGTGCGAGTGTTTGAAAAAGACCTATCTTGAAACCAGTAGCGGTATCTATTTCACCGGTGTGAAAATTGTTGTCATACACATACTCTGCGTACATAAAGAAAAAGGAACCCAAAATGAGTACTACTGCAATGAGTATTGGATTACGGAAAAGCGCATCCATGTATGATTCAAGAAGTACCCCCATAATCACTGCGGGGATAGTACCAATCGCGAGTGCTTTCACAATCAAAATATCCTTTTCATTCACGGGGAGACGACCGAGCTTGCGTAGGAGTGCCTGTACGAGCACACATATCTCATCAAAGAAATACACCACGACTGCGAGAGCGGTAGCGAGGTGCAGTACCGCATCGAAGGCGAGCGACGAATCCGTCTCAACTCCCAAAACAGTGTGGATAAGCACGAGGTGTCCTGTCGAAGATACCGGCAAAAATTCCGTAATACCCTGTACAAAACCGAGAACGCCACTTGCAAGAATATCCATATTTCTGAAGTATAGCACGGTGAATATTGACTATGGTATACTTTTCCAATAATTATTGGACAATTTTTCTTTACGTATGAATGAGAACACAACACAAAATCAACCATCTCCCGCACCTACTCCACAAACACCACGTGGTGGGTCACTCGGTGTACCGATTGCTATTGTTATTGCAGCAGTCATTATTGCTGGAGCGATTGTCTTTGGAGGAAAAAATGGCAATCCAATTCAAATAGGAAACCAGAAGAATCCAGCTGAACAAGAAACGAAAGAGATTGTGGTTGCACCGGTTACCAAAGAGGACCACATACTCGGAAACCCCAATGCACCGATTATGATTGTTGAGTATTCCGACTTTGAGTGTCCTTTCTGTAAAAACTTCCACCAAACAATGCAACGTATCATGGCTGAGTATGGCAAGGATGGCAAAGTGGCATGGGTATACCGCCAGTTCCCGCTCCAGCAACTGCATCCGAATGCACCAAAAATTGCCGCTGCATCGGAATGTGTGGCATGGCTTGGAGGCAACGATGCGTTCTGGAAATTTGCTGACTCCGTCATTAGCGATCGTGGCACCAATGAACCGACAAACATCACCAAGCTCCCCGAGTATGCTGAAAAGGCGGGGGCGGATAAAACAAAGTTCAATGAGTGTGTCGGTTCAGATAAGTACAATGACAAAATCTCCGCAGACATTAAAGCGGCAGTAAAAGCAGGTGCGAAGGGGACCCCATACTCAGTCATGATTGTGGGTGACCAACAGGGTGTTATTGATGGTGCACAACCGTATGCGGTCGTGAAGCAAATGATAGACACCATGCTCACACAGCTGAGTGGTGGCGATACGAAACCAGTAGAAATCAACTAAGCGGTAATCGAAGTTCCGCAACAAGGTGACAGTAGTCACACTGTTCTGGGTCACACGGCGCGTTCAGAAACGCGCCGTGTGTTATTTCATTCACGACACGAAGTATTTCATCTTTAAGTGCGCTTATTTCTTCATCGGTAATAGTATAGGGCTCTTCGTGTATCTTCCCCTTCGGATCTGCCTCTACAAAAGAGAGCAAACCATTTTTGGTATGCAGTCTATCATCGTTCTGAAGCGAGAGGAGGAGCGCATAGAACGTGAGCTGACGCTTATAGTCCCCCGTAGAGTCTTTTGTCGTTCCCTCTATATATCCCCGTGTCTTTGGCTTCCCCGACTTGTAATCAACGACGCGGATAAGCATTCCGTCAGCATCGTAGTCGAGCCGGTCAAGATTACCGGTAAGGAGCACCTCCGGAAATGTATCAATACCCGTCCTAAGGCGCGCTTCGAGGTGCACCTCTTCGCGCGTACGTGGGGGAAGCTCGGATGTCACAGTACCGAGATACATCGTCAGTGCTTCAAAACCCCGTTCGAGAAGGCGTGTGAATTCATGTACCGTGAGGGGGAGCTTGCTCAGTTCCTGCTCAAGGTATTCTTTCATGTGGGTTAGAGAGGGTATGTCTCCACACTGGGTACGGTACGTCGTTATGCGACACAGCGTATTGTGGAGCGCCGTTCCAAAGAGTGCACTCTCCTCTTGTAACTCAGGAATACGAAGTACATTGCGATAGAGGTATGTCCACGGACTTTTGAGATAATTGTTGAGAGATGTAGCAGAGAGACCCCGCTCACTGAGTGACTGTGTAAGCAATGATGTATCAATTGATGCCTGCATTTCCTCATGAGCAAGACGTTCGAGAGCATCAAATGACTCTTCTTCAGCGAGCGTATCACATACGGTATAGAGCGCGGGCGAAAGATCGACGGTAAGTGGTGACTCCGTGAATGGTCGTCCGTCACTGTTTTGAAGTGCATGAGAGAGGTGCAATCCTTCCTTTGCACGCGTCATTGCTACGTAAAGTAGCTTGCGCTCATCGTCGAGTTCATCAAATCCCTCATCACGAATGTGTTTGGTAATAGGTATGCGAAACAGTGATGCTCGCGATGTATCGCCCCAGTGGGCATCAGTGAGGTGGGGTACAAAGACATGCGCAAACTCAAGCCCTTTCGACTTGTGTGCGGTCATTACCTGTACCGCGTGTGTGTTTGTATGTATATAGGGCGCATTCAAGGGTAACTTGTGAGCACTCCGTGTAGCAAACATTGTTGTAATATCACGAAGCGTTGTTGTTTCGTGCGTACGGACCATCGACTCAATCTCATCATAGAGACGCCGGACGACACGTCCTCCTTCAAGTGGATCATTGGCCATAAGATGATTGATACATCCGCTCTCGCGAAGCACATATTCGAGAACGCGATGTGGTGCCTCGTGTGTCATTCGAGCGCGCGCACCTTCAAGTATTTCGGCAACGTGTGTGAAGCGTACTGCATGCTGAAGTCCAAGCGTACTCAGTATTTCTCCATCTGCAATGATTCGTGCAAGTGGGCGCGCATACGAACGTGCACGGAGCACGTGTACCAAATCACCATGCGCAAAACCCCAGTATGGTGCATGGAGGAGCACAAAAAGTGCTTCCTCATTCCCCGGCTCCAGTACCGCAGTAAGCATCGTACGCACCTGAATCGTGAGCGGATGATAGAGAATATCACCCTCGGCTGTGGCACTGACCGGAAGCTCTTTCTTACGAAGCAGACTCGCAAAAAGCTCTACTTCTCTATTGCTTCGCACGATAATTGCAATCTCTTCTCTCGGTACTCCTGCATCCACAAGTGCTACGATTTGTGCAACAATACTCTCATCCTCAACCGCTTCATGTCCAAAAATGCGCTTCTCAATACTCCCTTCAGCGTGGGTGCTCGCAGTAAGCGGTACACGGAGTGCCATTGCGGGGCTCTCCACTTGTGTGATGAGTGTGTGTGCAAGATCAAGTACCTGTTGTACAGAACGGTAATTCGTCGTGAGCGCGATTGTTTCTGTGTGCGGAAACTGTTCCTCAAAATACAGAAAATTTTCTAATGATGCTCCCTGAAAACGAAAAATTGCTTGTTTTTCATCTCCGACGACAAAAAGATTGGGGCGGTCATGAAATGAGGCGAGCAGTTCAAGAATTCGATTTTGACTTCCGTTTACATCTTGATGTTCATCAGCAAGGATGTACAAAAATCGCTCCTGCAAATCCCTGAGCATGTCTTCGTTGCGCTCGAGTGCACGTACGGTCTCAAATATCATATCTTCAAAATCGTAGAGGTTTCGGTCGGTGAGGAGCGCATCATACGCACGATACACGTACAGTAATTCTTTATTCTTGAGCACCTCTTTTTCTCGTTTTTGATACTCGCTTCGCACTTTTCCCTTGTGTGCACCTTTCTCATGGAATTGTGGTGTCTTCGCGAGTTCTGCTTCCTGCTCAGCAATGATGGCTGTAAACACATCTGGGGTAATGTACTCACGCTTGAGGAGTGCGAGTGCTCCCATGATGGGCTTTATGTAGTACTCGGGGTTCCCGTGTGGGCGAAGCGCATGTATTCCGCCTGTTTCAATAATTTCCTCAATGATACCAATCTTCTCGAGATCGGATGCAGGCCTACCACCCACTGCGCGTTCGTATGCATCGGGATACTGGCGGATGAGTGAACCGGCAAATTCGTGAAATGTATGAATGTGGACTCGGTAGGATGATGCACCAATGTAGGTATGGAGACGTGCACGCATTGCACGTGCACCGCTTTCTGTAAACGTGAGTGCCAAAATACTTTCTGGCTGTGTGTCCGTTGTGCGCAAAATATGCGCTATGCGCAAGGTGAGTATCTGGGTCTTCCCCGTCCCCGGGCCCGCAATCACCATCACGGGTCCTTCAATGGTATCCACGGCTCGCTTTTGCTCTGGATTGAGCCGATTGTACGCCTCCAAAAATAATGATTCGTTCATTACGGTATTATACAGAAAAGTATCCTCAAAAAACATTGCCACCTTCAGATGTCTGATTATGAATATCGACATATCCAAAATGTGCAACATCGTAAGTTGCACATTTGTGCAGTGCAACGACTGGCGTACGATGCTGTACACCACATTTCGATACTCTTTACAATCTACCAAAGGAGAGTATCATTTTTGTATATGGAGATACGCGATATTACAAAAGAGGCGGTTCTCATCTCGGAAGATGCGACGTTTCGTGATGCAATCGCGCTCATGATGAAAAAACAGACCAATTCCCTCCTCGTCGTGGGTGAAGGTGGCGCGCTCGTCGGGGAGGTAAACGTGCCCGATTTGCTTGACGCTATCGTTCCCACCAATTTAGACGGTGATCATGTCATGAAGCGACTCGGAACTGAGGAACTCTTTGAGATGGCAGTGCAAGACGCGTCAGAAAAAGAAGTGCGCGATTTCATGAACACCGATTTTCAGTCCGTGCACGTCGATGATTCACTCATCACCATCGCCGGAATTGCAATCGCGCACCAGACAGCACACATCCCCATTGTCGACCACGACGACCGCCCCATCGGAGTCATATCTCGTCGCGGGCTCAAGCATATCCTTGCAAAGTATCTCGGTATTCGAGATACTCACAGTGCGAGTTAGGGTGAGTTCTCTGTCCTTTCTCATACACCACTTGTGTGTATGTTTATTTATTTATTTTTTCCCATTTATAACATACTCATCCTATGCTTACCGTAGAATCAGCACTTGCACTTTTTCTTATGCTCGCGATATCGAGTATCTCACTCTTTATCGCACAGCGAATCAAGGTCCCGCATACCGTATTCCTCGTTGCCATAGGTGTCGTACTCGGTTCCCTTGCCTCACTCCCCTACCTCGGTTTCATTGACGATTTGTCACTGACTCCTGAGCTCCTCTTTTTTATTTTCCTCCCGATACTCATTTTTGAGTCCGCGTACAACATCAACATCAAACACCTCACGCAGGATGCGGTGATTATTAGTACACTCTCCGTTGTGAGCTTGCTTGTGTCTGCACTCCTCATCGGATTTGGTCTCGATACCGTACTCACCTTGGTTGGGTTTGATATTCCCTTCCTCCTCTCGCTCACCTTCGGTGCCATCATTTCAGCAACCGACCCGGTTGCGGTCTTGGCACTCTTCAAGGAGTATGGCGCTCCGCGACGCCTCTCGCTCATCTTTGAGGGGGAGAGCATCTTCAACGACGGTACCGGTGTCGCGCTCTTCCTCGTCGTGCTCGCGATAGCAGAGACGGGCGTATACGGTGCCGAGGACATCCTCCACGGTACCCTCTCGTTTGCCATCATGGTGTTTGGGGGTATTCTCTTCGGACTCATCTTCGGTGGGGCGTTTGCAAAACTGATCGGGTACACGCGGAGCAATGAGTTTGCCTCAATCACACTCACTATGGTCTTGGCACACACGACCTTCATCTGTGCAGAACTCTTCTCGCACCACGTCACAATCGGTGGCCAGCACATCATCCTCTCGTCAATCATTGCGACTGCCGTTGCGTCACTCCTCATGGGAAACTACGGCCGGTACAAAATCCCCGTGAATGGAGCAGAATTTGTGGAGAAGTACTGGAGTCAATTTGCGTTCCTCGCCAATTCGCTCATCTTCATCATGATCGGTATGCTCGCGGTCACCCTACCACCCGCAACGTACTCGCTCATGGTTCCGATAGCAGTCACCATCTTTATCGTTGCAACCGCGCGGGCGCTCTCCATCTACCCCGTCGTCGCGATATTCAACTTTTTCAGTACACCAGAGAAGCGCATTCCCCGCGCATGGCAACACGTACTCTCGTGGGGGAGCTTGCGCGGTGCGCTCGCGGTCACCATGGTGCTCATGATACCCGACACGCTCTCCTTCCCGAATTGGAACTACCTCTTCACCCCGAAAGAGTTCATACTCGCGGTCACCGTGAGCTGTGTATTCGCGACACTCTTCATCAAGGCAACCACGATTGGATGGCTCATGGGAAAGATGAAACTCAACCACTTCACGAAAGTTGAGGAAATCAATTACCGAGAGATGCTCATCTACATCTACGACACGACGCTCCGCAAACTCAAAGAGCTCGCCGATAAGGACTACATCACCCCGCAGGCGTACGTGACGCTCGCCAAGGAGCAACACGCGTACATGCGCACGACATTTGCAGAATTGGAACAGTACACGAATGACCCACTTATCTTCGTGAAGGTCATCCGACTGTACGCCATGGGAATAGAGCGGAGGTCTATCAGGAGACTCTACGCCACGAACGAGGTGCCTGAGCGTGTCATACGACGGGTGATGGCAAAAATTGACTACCAGAGTGATGCCATAGAGCGTGACATATATGACACGCGCTATGAGCACGGCGGTGCGCTCGACGTGTTTGAAACTCTCGCCGGGTGGCTCCGCTTCTTCTCGTGGCGGAAGATGTCGGAAGATGAGCGGGTACAGGATGAGTACCTCTACTACCGCGCACTCGCCATCATTTCACGGAAGGTCCTCAAAGAGCTTCGTCGCTTGAGCGCGTGTTTTGAGATTGTCTCGGAGGCCCCACACAGAGCGGTCACTGATGTCATCAAGGTGTACGAAACATTCCGCGAGGGTTCCACGATGAAAATGGAAGAACTCCGAAAAGACAATATCCGACTCTTCGATACGATTGACGCATCACTCACCCGCCACGCACTCTACTCAATTGAAACAGATATTCTCGAACACCTGAAGGAGCGCGCTATGGTGACACCCAAGGTATCCATTGCACTCCTCGAACGTCTCGAAAAGGAGCATACGAAGGCGTAGTCGTGTTGGATCAGAACAACAAAATGGCGCGAGATGGAGCGCCATTTTTTGCTCACATTACACACATATACGGTGAATAGTGAAGATTGACGCATTCACGGAGAGGAGTATGATGGCGGTTGGTTTTTTGTTCTACATTTCATAACCTGCATTCCTTGAAAGGGAGCATTCATGTCACTCAGCACTAACAACCCTCTGTTTGTCGCAATCGTCGGAACATGCCACGATAAGAAATCGACACTCAGCAGAGGCCTGCAAGAAGATCCGCGATTGTCCCATTGTAGTTTTGTCTTCGACACAGGGGCGCACCAAGGGGAGAATGGCAATCCTGTGGTCAGGGGCATCACAGCCATCTCAAAGATGGGTCTTTTCAATGATTTCATTCATCCGATTGCCCAGCTATTTCTATTCTGGGCGCGCCTGGTGTTGATCATCATCGAAGATATCGTGCCTTGCCTTACCAAGAACACACCGGTCGTAATGGTCGGTTTCGGGGGCTCTGTACTTATCCATGCTCTGGCACAAGCGAAGACAGAAAAAATGCGTACGATGCTCATTGCACTTCATGATGCAATCGTCAGTGCGTGCGTCTTCGGCATGGGAATCTATCCCCCAATCTACCTCTATTTGGAGGTCGATCCGGAATCAATTCCAGATGGTCCAGACAAAGAGGCGCAGAGGGAACGAGCGATTTTCTGGGGCGAAGCCTTCAAGACATACGCCAAAGATCCCAGACAGTGCGTGAAAAGAATTCCCGCAAGTGGCACTGATGAGGAAATCCTTGCTTGTGCACTTGCACATATCCTCCCGAAACTAGAGGTAGTGACTGAGTAGTGAAGTACTACCCGAAAAGCCGCGCAATGCATCGCGCGGTTTTTGTTTGCCACACGAAAACGCGCGGATTGCCAAAGGCAACCCGCGCGTTTTTAAAAAATTATGGACATCGGATGTCCATAATTCTAGTACGACTTCAATCTCCGCGCCTTATCGTGCTGGCGTATCTTCTCGAGTGCCTTTGCCTCAATCTGTCGAATACGCTCGCGGGCTAGAAGTCCTTTAATAGTTCAGCTATTATCTTCTTTTTTCTTTCTAAACTCTGTCACGAGAAATGGAGTGACGACAGTACCTAATCCAGATAAGGTTAAAAATCCTCCCAATATTGCTCCAGCTGTTGTTGGCGTTGCTAAAGCAATCCAAATACCACCGCCAATAGTTGTCATCGCAATGATGAATGCAAATATCGGACCAATAATGAGTTTAAAGTTATTTGCACCAACAACCTTTTCTTCAATTTTTATACGATGTTTGGACTGCTCTTCAAAACGCTTAAAAATAGAGTCTGCTGAACCAGGAACCACTTCTTCCCATTCTCTCATTAGGCGTGGGTGAGGTATGATGCCTTCGTAATATTCTGCAGATACAAGTTGTTGCTCAGACGATGCTCGTTGTTCTTTAACAATCTCAACACCTTCATCTTGTTTTTCACTTTGTGGCATGTTGCATCATAACAGTTTGTAAATCTGCACCAACTTGTTTCCAATCTGCTTGTATAGATTTTCTATCAGCATCAGAATCAGTTTTGTCAAAATTGTATTTATAATCAGAATTTGAATTGTCAAGAATAGAAGCCATTCCTTCAATAAATGGTGATGTTTTCTGTTTTTTAAACAATCTAAGTGTAAAACTTGTATATTCTTTCATATAATTTATTCAAATATTTAATCATGCGTAACTCTACAACTTAATTTAATTACAGTATACAAGATTCAACAAATTGATAAAGTAATCCTAATTAACAATTAGTAACTCTTCAACCTCCTCGCCTTGTCGTGCTGGCGTATCTTCTCGAGTGCCTTTGCCTCAATCTGTCGAATACGCTCGCGGGTGACGCCAAACTCTTTACCCACCTCTTCAAGGGTATGGTATGTACCATCGAGGAGTCCGTGGCGCATCTCGAGAATCTTTCGCTCTTTTTCGGAGAGCGATTCGAGTATCTCCTGCATCTGGTCGGCAAGGATGCGGTGGGCAACTTCTTGATCGGGAGACATTATCTTGTCATCCGCAATGAAGTCTGAGAGACGTGAGCGGTCATCGTCGTCCCCAATCGGGAGCTCAAGCGAGATAGTGTCCTGACTGATTTTTTCAATCTGGTAGATTTTCTCCACCTCCACATCCATTTCGGTCGCAATCTCTTCCGCCATCGGGTCACGGCCTAAGTCCTGCGCGAGACGGCGGGCGACCTGCTTGTACTTCGCCATGGTTTCTACCATGTGTACGGGAATGCGAATGGTGCGTGACTGGTCGGCCAAAGCACGAGTAATTGCCTGTCGTATCCACCACGTCGCATAGGTCGAAAACTTGAAACCCTTCGTAAAGTCAAACTTATCGACGGCCTTAAAGAGTCCGAGGTTCCCCTCCTGAATGAGGTCGAGCAAAGTGAGGTCGGGACTGCGCCCCACGTACTTCTTTGCAATCGAGACGACGAGGCGGAGATTAGCGCGCGCTAGGAGATTACGCGCTTCGGTGTCACCGTCGACGATACGCTTCGCAAGCACACGCTCTTCGTGCGCGGTGAGGAGTGGGTACTGGCCGATTTCGCGCAGGTACATCTGAATAGAGTCGTACGCGCTATCACTGCGCTTGTATACATTCTTTCGATCGAGAAGCCCACTGTCTTGTTCATCACCGAGCATACCACCACCGCCAATAATATCAATACTCGCAGTCGCGAGACGCTCATAGAGATTTTCGAGGAACGTAATATCGCGTTCCACCTGTGGGAACTCTTTGAGTATTTCATCGTATGTCACATATCCACGTGTTCTTCCCAGAGTCAAAAGTGAGCTTGCTTTATGCTCTTGCAGTAATTCTGATTTTGAAAGTTTCTTAGTGACAACTTTTTTAGCGGGTGCTTTTTTTGGTGCCACTTTTTTGGCGACAACTTTTTTCTTTATGACGGCAACTTTTTTGGCCACTTTTTTAGCAGGTGCTTTTTTTGGTGCAACCTGTCTCTTTGGCGCTGACTTAATAATCGCCTTTTTTGCAGGCGACTTTTTTGCTACTTTTTTCTTTTGTGCTACCACCTTTTTTGCCATAATATCTGCAACTATACCCTAAAACTCAAAAATGTCCATATACGTTCCTGAATTGTGTGTACGTGGCATTTTCTGCTATAATTTGAAAACCACTGATTTTGGTGGGGCATGTCCGCTACTCTGAAAGGAAGCGTCATGAAAACGAAGCAGGATCCTTCGTGGATCACCCTGAAAATCTGAAGCCAACGCATGCTTCAGTAGGCCCCTTTCGAAAGATTGGGGTCTTTATTCTTTTTCGATTTTAACCGGTGACTGGAGCAGTTTTTCTGCAATTTTCATTTCGGTGAGTATGGCAAGTTCTCTCTCATCGTCTTTACCTGCTTCCAGAGCCCCAAGTTGCTTCCTGAGTGTGCCGAGGTGATCGCGTGCCATGGTGTGCGTATACTGTGTGAGCACATCAGATACCTCTTCCAAAAAGTATTTTTCCCGCAGTCCCTCAAGGTGTTCTTCGAGGGTAAAAATCTCTGCTTGAATCTGTGGTGTGACTTCTGCTTCCATAAACGAGAGGAACACTTCAGGGCTGAGAATGCTTTCCATGTGTGCTCTAATGCGATCCCCTATCCATGTACGTTCACCGACACACACGTGCATGAGCGCACGGAGATGATTGTAGAGCCCACCCTGACGATTGGAAATCGACACTTCTTTATGCACCGCAGGGGCCTGAGATACATGATCTGTCTTTGGTGTATTTTTATGCAGAACTTCGAGTCGTTCTACCTCATAGTGTATCCCTTCCTTCGTGGTACCAATGTGCAAAGCGATGATACCTTCAAAGTGTTCCCGATCGATACGATTTTCCATTGCCACAAGGAGCGGAAGAATTTCTTCACGCACACGGAGTTTGTACGTACGCTCGTCTTTCATTCCCTCTTTGAGGACCGCAAGGAGAAACTCGACCACATGTACCGCATTTCCGATAAAATGTTTAAAGTCAGCAGGGTTTGCACTGATGATATCTGCGGGGTCCTTGCCACCCTCCATGCGCGCAACCTTCACATCCATACCCCGCGTGAGCATCATGCCGGCAACACGTTTCACCGCGGTCACACCAGCCCTATCGGAGTCGAGCGCGAGCACAACTCGCTCGGAGAGGCGCCTGAGGAGTGCGAGGTGCTCCTCGGTGAATGCTGTCCCTGAAACTGCAACCGTATTCGTATACCCCGCCTGGTGCGCGAGCACGAGGTCGAACTGACCCTCAACGAGCAGTGAGAAATCAAAGTGGCGAATTCCCGCTTTCGCTTTGTCGTAGCCGTAGAGGATTTCAGACTTTTTGAAGAGGTCTGTTTCGGGTGAGTTCACGTACTTCGGAATTCCCTCTTCCTTTTTGAGCGTCCGTCCCGAAAAAGCAACGACGCGTCCTGACGTATCAAAAATCGGGAACATGATGCGGTCACGGAATACATCGTACGGTTCTTTCCCTCCTTCCGTCTTCTTGATGAGTCCCGCCGAGAGCATCTGTGCATCTGTGTATCCTTTCCCCGCGAGGTGTGAGCGGAGCGCGCGCCACTCATCCTGTGCGTAGCCAATCCGCCACGCATGGATAGTCTGCATCGTCACTCCACGATCAAGAATGTACGCGTCGACGAGTGGCGCACGTTCGCGCGCTCTAAAAAAATACTGTGTTGCTTCTTCGAGAAGCGCGTACTCGGTCTCTCGCTCGTCGCGCTTCTTGGGGTCTTCGGGGATAAGCTCCACGTGTGCACGATCCGCAAGTATCTTGAGTGCACCTTTGAAATCGACTCCTTCCATTTTCTCCACAAAGGTAAACATGTCACCGCCTTGCTGTGACGAGAAGCAGTAGTACATCCCGCGGTCGGGTGATACGTAAAATGAGGGGGTTTTTTCGTTCGTGAACGGGGAGCGTGCTTTGAAATTTTTTCCCGCCGGTTTGAGCTCAACGTAGCTACCCACCACGTCCACGATGGTGAGTCGGTCTTTGATTTGCTCGACTGCGGTGCGTGACATAGTGCGAGTATTATACCCGACCATCGCCTGCTCTGCACAAAGTTTGACATCAAAACGTATTTATGTCACCACAGGGTAACCCTGTGCTTTGTCACGAAAACAGCCGGCGCCCTGTGGGCGCCGGCTGTTTTCATTCTCTTTTTTCGTTAGTTCCTATTCCCCGTCAGTGTCCTGAATTTGGAACTGCTTAATCGCTTCGTACTTGTTGCTTCCGACGAAGCCGGTCCCCGCAGGGATGAGTCGTCCGATGATGACGTTCTCCATGAGCCCCGTGAGCTTATCATCGCTCCCACGCACAGCTGCATTGATGAGAACGCGCGTGGTGTTTTGGAATGATGCCGCCGAGAGGAAGCTCTTTCGCGAGAGTGAGGTCTCGGTGATACCGAGAATGAGACGGTCTGCCTTTGCTGGCTCCTTCCCTTCACCGACCAGTGTATTATTGGTCTCAACAAAATTCCACTCCTCGACAACGTCACCGACGGTGTAGTAACTGTCACCTACGTGGGTGATTTTCACTCGGCTCATCATCTGCTTCACGATGAGCTCAATGTGCTTACGCGCAATGGTCACACCCTGAAGCTCGTAAATCTTGTTCGTTTCATTGATGATGTATTCCTGCGTTGGCTCTTGACCTGCATATTTGAAGAGGTCGGGAAGGTGTGCAGAACCATCGGTGAGGAATTGCCCCTGCTTCACTGATTCGCCTTCTTTCACAATAATGACGCGTCTAAAGTGCACTGCATATTCAATAGGATCATTTTTCTTCGTTGCATGTTTTGAACCGAGTGTTGGCGCTATCGTAATGATTTTTTCCTTCCCCTCGGTACGGACGCTTGTTACGATACCGTCGGTTTTTGAAATGACCGCTGGCACCTTTGGTGAGCGCTTCTCAAACACCTCCTCCACACGGGGGAGACCCTGCGTTACGTCTCCACCAACCGATGCGGCACCTCCCGCATGCTTCGTATTCATGGTGAGCTGTGTTCCCGGCTCACCAATCGCCTGTGCCGCCACGGTACCGACTGCCTCTCCAATATCAACGAGTTTGTTGGTCGTGAGGTCGATACCGTAGCACTGCTGACACACACCGCGGAGTGTCTTACAGGTCATCGGTGAACGTACTTCAACGGTTGCAATATCAGATTTTTCAATAGCAATCGACTCAAGGCGTGAGAGTAAATGTCCCTTCTTAAAGAGTACTTCTCCACTACCAGTCACTGCATCTACCGCAAGGATACGTCCACGAATTGCCTTTGAGAATGCAATCTCGATACCTGAAGATGACACGCGCCCGATAGTGACACCGTCTTTTGTCTTACAATCTGGTTCAGTTATGATGGCATCCTGTGCTACCACGAAAAGACGTCGTGTGAGATACCCTGCCTTTGCAGTTTGGAGTGCCGTGTCAGCGAGTCCTTTTCGTGAACCGTGTGTGGTAATGAAGTATTCAATAGGGCTCATACCCTCCTTCATCGATGAGAGAATCGGGAACTCGAGCGTTTCTCCTCGCGTGTTGATAATGAGTCCCTTCATACCAGCCATCATGGCGATCTGTCCCATAGAACCTCGAGCGCCTGACTTCCACATATCGTACACGGAGCCGTTCACATCGAGTGTTTCAGGGAGTGTCCCCTCAATCTCGGTCTTTGTGCGGTGCCAGATTTCGATAATCATGCGACGTCGTTCATCACGAGAGATAAGACCCTCATTGAAAAATGAGATGACCTTCGCTTCTTCACCGCGCGCTTTTTCAATGATTGCCTTCTTTTGGTGTGGTACCACCACATCATCAATACCCCACGTAACACCTGACTTTGTCGCGTACTCAAAACCGAATCGCTTCATGCGGTCGACGATTTTTGGTACTGCGCCAATACCCTCATCATCAATGAGATCGATGATGATACCAAAGAGTGTGCGCTGTGTGACATTCTCATTGAGGAATGGGTGATCCGACGGAAGTACTGAGTTGAAGAGGAGGCGTCCCACTGATGTCTCAAAGAGCTGTCCACCGAAGTGCTTGTACTTTGGTGTATCAGTTGCAAGGACTTTCACTTTTGCACGAAGATCAATGACTCCAAAATCGTACGCAAGGATAGCAGCGTTTGGTGATTGGAATGCTTTTCCTTCTCCCAATGCTTTATCAATTATTTTAGTCATCCAGAATGCACCGAGTGCCATATCGAGCAGTTTCTCTGATACAACAGGATCAGCACTTCCCGGCTTCAGAATGTTTTTGTTTGCAGAAATAATTTCTCGCGCCTCGTACTGTGCTTCATCTGAAAGAGGAACGTGCACTGCCATCTGGTCACCGTCGAAGTCGGCGTTGAACGCACGACAGACGAGTGGGTGCACTTGGATTGCATTACCCTCAATGAGGACTGGGCGGAATGCCTGAATACCCTGTCGGTGGAGCGTTGGTGCGCGGTTGAGGAGTACGTGACGGTCTCGAATAACATCTTCAAGAATTGCCCACACTTCTGGTACACCGTCTTCAATCAAGCGCCCTGCACCACGAATGTTGTATGCGAGCTCTTGTTTCAAGAGCTGTGCGATGACAAAGGGGCGGAAGAGTTCGAGCGCCATGTGCTTTGGGAGACCGCACTGATCGAGCGCGAGGTCTGGACCGATAACAATCACAGAGCGTCCCGAGTAGTCTACACGCTTTCCAAGAAGGTTCTGGCGGAAGTAACCCTGCTTACTCTTCAAGTAGTCTGAGAGTGACTTGAGTGGACGACGCTGTGCCTGGCTCATTGCCGAGTACGCGGTGTTGCCGTGACGGATTGAGTTGTCGATGAGTGCGTCGACGGCTTCTTGGAGAATACGCTTCTCGTTTCGAAGAATCACATCCGGTGCCATGATATCGATGAGTTTCTTCAATCGATTATTTCGGTTGATAACGCGACGATAGAGGTCGTTAAGGTCTGAAGATGCATGTCGCCCTCCTTCGAGTGCCACCATCGGGCGAAGTGCTGGTGGGATGACGGGAATACGCATGAGGAACATCCACTCAGGACGCACTTCAGCATGTATCATTCCTTTCACGAGTGAGAGTCGCTTGTCGAGCTTGGTGCGCTCTGCTGCACCCGCTGTCTCACGCGCTTTTTCGAGTTGATCGCGGAGGAGGACGAGGTCAAGTTTCTTGAAAATATCGTAAATCGCTTCCGCACCGATACGTGCATCAAAGAGTGTTGAATACTTCATTGAGTACTTGTGGTAGTGCATCTCGTCGAGAATGGAACCAACCGTGATTGATTCAATCTCGTGTTTGATATCGGTCATACGGCTCTGGAGTTCTTCACGTGCCTGCTCATTTGCGAGCTCTTTGTATTTCGTCTTGAATTCAGTATCGAGTTCACGGAGAATGCGATTTTTTTCATCCTGACTTACCTTGGTGACGATATATCCCGCAAAGTAGATAACCTTTTCAATCGATGCAGCTGAGGTACCGAGGATGAGTGCAATACGGCTTGGTACACCACGGAGAAACCAGATGTGTGACACCGGTACGCAGAGGTCGATGTGGCCCATGCGCTCACGTCGCACAATAGAGCGGGTGATTTCAACACCACACTTTTCACAGGTGATACCCTTGTAGCGAATACCGCGGTACTTCTTACATGCACATTCGTAGTCTTCCACCGGTCCAAAGATACGCTCATCAAAAAGGCCATGCTTTTCTGGGCGCTGGGTGCGATAGTTGATGGTCTCCGGTTTTGTGATTTCACCCTTTGACCATTCAAGAATACGCTCTGGTGACGCGAGCTTGAGCGAAATTTCGCTGAATTGCTGTGGAGCTTGTGTTTTCATATGATGACTAAAAGACTACGAATTAATAAGTGCGATTGCTACCCTCCTTGCGGAGATCGATATCGAGTGAGAGTCCACGCAACTGATTGACGAGCACATTGAATGCTGCGGGGGTATGTGGATGACTAATCTTTTCGCCACGGACAATGGCATCGAATGCTGCAGAACGTCCGACAATATCGTCTGACTTAATGGTGAGCATCTCGCGAAGTGTGTACGCTGCGCCATACCCGAGAAGTGCCCACACCTCCATTTCTCCAAAACGCTGACCTCCCACTTGTGCCTTTCCACCGAGTGGCTGTTGGGTAATGAGTGAGTATGGACCAATTGAGCGCATGTGGATTTTGTCTTCCACCATGTGGTGCAGTTTCATAATGTACATGTACCCCACTGAAATACGCTGTGCGAAGGTATCGCCAGTACGCCCATCGCGCAACCAGAGCTTTCCATCTGCGGGAAGTCCCGCTGAAACGAGTTCCGCCTTTACCTCGTTTTCTGTTGCACCAGCAAACGGAGGTACGATAGCTTGGTAGCCGAGCGTGTTTGCCGCCATACCGAGGTGGAGTTCAAGAATCTGTCCAAGGTTCATACGGCTTGGTACACCGAGTGGTGTGAGAATAACATCGACAGGGTTTCCGTCCTCAGTGTATGGCATATCTTCCTCAGGAAGAATGCGTGAAATAACACCCTTGTTACCGTGGCGTCCGGCAAGCTTGTCTCCCACAGACACATTACGCACCTGTGCAACCGTGATATGGATACGCTTGATGACACCACTTTCGAGTTGATCTCCATTTTCGCGTGTGAATATCTTTACTCCAATGACACGTCCCCGCTTTCCTGCTTCAAGTCGAAGGGAAGTGTCTTTCACATCTTTTGCCTTCTCGCCGAAAATAGAACGGAGGAGACGCTCTTCCGGAGTGAGCTGTGTTTCACCTTTTGGTGTCACCTTACCCACAAGAATATCGCCGGGGCGAACCTCAGCGCCAATACGAATGATTCCCTCCTCGTCGAGGTTGCGGAGCTTGAGCTCAGATACATTCGGAATGTCTGGAGTTGTTACTTCAGGACCGAGTTTCGTGTCACGTACAGAGACCTCGAGTTCATCAATGTGAATGGTAGAAAACTTGCTGTTCTTTACCACACGCTCTGAAATAATGATAGCGTCCTCATAGTTTGCTCCAGACCAGCTCATGAACGCAACGAGCATGTTTTGCCCGAGTGCCATTTGACCATTATCGGTCGAGGATGTATTTGCGAGCACATCACCCCGCTTGACCTTATCACCCACCGATACCGATGCGATGTGATAGAACGCTGAAAAATCGTTGGTTCGCTGGAATGTCGTGAGTGTGTATTCCTTTTTCTTGCCGTCCTTATTTTTTACCACAATGTGGCGTGCATCTGCCTCTACCACCTCACCTGCTTCAAGAGCCATTATCATACGTCCCGTATCTCGTGCGGCGAGCTCCTCAACACCGGTTCCAACAAGTGGTGCCTCTTGCACGATACACGGAGTAGCTTGCTTCTGCATATTACTACCCATGAGTGCGCGGTTTGCATCATCGTGGTTGATGAAAGGAATCATCGAAGTTGCAACAGAGAATGCTTGGTTGGATGCAATGTCGATATATTCAATCTGCTTTTTCGCGACGATGACTGGTTCACCCTTGAGTCGCGCTTCGAGGATGTCTGGTTTTATCTTTCCGTTGTCATCAACCTCAACAGCAGCGTGTGCAATGTAGTACCGCTCCTCTTCGTGGGCATTAAGGTAGACAATTTCATCAGTCACCACACCCTTTTCTACCTTTGCGTATGGTGTTTCAATGATACCGAAGCGGTTCACACGCGCATACATGGAGAGACGGAGGATGAGTCCAATGTTTGGACCTTCTGGGGTGTGAATTGGACAGAGGCGTCCATAGTGAGAGGTGTGTACGTCACGTACCTCGAAGCCAGCACGCTCGCGAGTGAGTCCACCCGGGCCGAGTGCTGAGAGCGTGCGGAGTCCCTCGAGCTCTGCGAGCATGTTTTGCTGTTGCATGAACTGTGAAAGCTGGTTGGTCGTGAAGAATTCCTTAATCGCCGCTTGGAGTGGGCGGGGATTCACGAGTTGAATCGGAAGTGATGTCTCGGTTTCAATCGTCGACATACGGTCTTGGATATTGCGCTTCACGCGGGTCATACCCACACGAATACGCTGTTGCAACATCTCCCCAAAATAGCGCACCCGTCGGAAGCCGAGGTGGTCGATATCATCGGCGAGCGCCCCTGGGGTATTATTTTGCTCAATGATGTTTTTGATGATAGTCACCACATCCTCAATAGACACCGTACGCTGTGCATCTGCCTTCGCATCAATCGAAAGACCAAAACGCTCGTTGAAGTGGTGGCGTCCAATTTCTGAAAGGTCGTAGCGCGCTGGACTAAAGATAGAGTTGATGAACTCTTTTGCATTGTCGACTGTTGCAAGGTCACCGTCACGAAGACGACGATAGATTTCGATGTATGAATCGTCGGTTGTCTTTGCAGGATCTTTTGCGAGTGTACGGGTGATGTACTCTTCACCCTGTGGAGTGCCCTTCAAGAGTTTGAGCATATCCTTGTCATTCGTCACACCAAGTACACGGAAGAGTGACGAAATAGGGAATTTGCGTTTGCGGTCAATCTTCACGTAGATGACTCCATCTGCTTCAGACTCAATCTCTACCCACGCACCGCGGGCAGGAATAATCTTTGCACCAAAGTAGGTACGTCCCTTTGATTCATTCGTCGTGAAAAATACACCGTAGGAGCGTGCGAGCTGGGGTACGATAACACGCTCGACACCATTGATGATGAAGGTACCGTTCTCAGTCATCACCGGAATGTCAGCGAGAAAAATCTCCTGTTCCTTTTCGCCACCAAACGTCTTGTTGTTCAAGACGACGAGTGCACGAAGTGGCGCCTCATAGGTGAGCTTGTTTTCGCGAGCATACTCAGGTGTCGTCTTTGGCTGACCGAGCTCGTACTTCTTGAAGAGGAGGTCAAACTTTTTTTCAGAATAGTCACTGATGGGTGAAAATTCTCTGAAAATTTCTTTGAGACCCTGCTCGACAAATGCCTTGTATGATTCACGTTGTGGCTCCACAAGATCAGGGAGTGACACGCGCGCATCACGAAAATTTTGGAAACGCTTCTTTGGAAGTGTTCCTACAGACACATCGTGTTTTGGTGCATTCGACATAGTGTATAAAAATTATCTCTTAAAAAGTAATCACCGCACCAGCAAAACCGCGCCAAAAGCGCGTTCCCTGCATACGGTTTTTACTTTGCGTGTAATGTGTACATCACGTGATGCGTGATTATGGGACGTTCGTCCCCGGTGTTCTCATATACACTGCGGTATATGACCTCCTACAAACATCGCACATCCATGACTCATTCGAGATCTATTGCGTGACGGAATAGTATCAGAGATTTGTTAGTATAGCAAGCCCACACTGGGGAATTCAGGTTGCTACCAATACAGCCATGGATTCGAATCCTAACAAACTACGCTCAGACATCCTCATTCGCCAAACCCTTTCTTTTTTCTTCTCGCTCAAATATCTGACGGAGGGTATTCCTAAGACTATTCGCTTTTGTCATATAGTCGAACTTATCTTTCCCCTGCTCATCGCGAATACTCCCATCTGCAATGCCTCGGATAATTGTTTCAAGGTTCTCTGCCGAGTACGTTTTTCCACTCTCATTCGTGACAGGTCCGTACACGACTTCAGACTGTTTGATATTAGCAATCAGAGTTTCTATTGCGGTCCAGAAAACTTCGTCGTGTTCGAGCGTACGTTCTTTCGCCTCTCCGTTGGGAACAACCTCCTCCGCTCCATGTCCCACAGGATCTCCTGCGTTCGCGTCTACACCCGATTCCTCTACCTCTGCAGTACCGAGTACTTTGAGTTTTGCTTCAATTTCCGCCAATCTCTTTCGGCATTCAGCACGTGCCACATCGAGACGCTCGTTCAACTCAGCTTCTTTTTCTTCTGTGATTTCTCCAGCTATTTTTCTCTCCCGATTTTTCTCTCGTTGCCCCTTCTTTCCATCACCTCCCTCGAGTGATCTGAGAGTGCCCAGCAATTCTTCTCTCTCTTCGTTAAGCTCTGCTATTCTCCTTTCTTGCTCCTCTTTACGCACAGCCTCTTCATGGTCGACTACATACGCGTCTCCATTATGTATTGTCCTCATTTCCTCATTCATATTTTTTCTTTCTTACCTCCGAGATTGATAACATCTCATCAGAATATCATACCGCACAGATTCATTCATCGTGCGACATTCTCCACCGCTCTATCTCTGAGTGGTTTCCCGAGAGAAAGACTGGTGGGACTTTGTATTTTTTCTTTTTATACTCAAGGACTTCCGGACGCGTGTACATTTCTCCGCTCGAGACGCGCTCGTCTTCGAGTGACTCGAAGGTGCCGAGGACTCCGGGTACTTGGCGTGCGACGGAGTCAATAATTGCGAGCGCTGGGAGTTCTCCACCGGTGAGTACATAATCACCCACAGAAACTTCATCCGCCTTGAGGATTTTCTTGACGCGTGAATCAATCCCCTCGTACCTGCCCGAAATGAGGACAATGTCGGTATATTTTTGAGCGAGCGCTTTTGCCATTTTCGTGTCAAACACTTTTCCACGGGGCGACATGACGAGCGTTTTGATTTTATAGTTTCTATTTTCTGTTTTACTTTTTACCTTCCTCCCAACCGCTTTCTCCCATGCCTTGAGTATCGGCTCGGCGTACATCACCATTCCCGGACCACCACCGTAGGGACGGTCGTCTACCTTGTGATGTTTGTCTTTCGTGAAGTCACGGGGATTGTAGTACTTCACCTCAATTTTCTTTCCTCGGTGCTTTGCACCTTTCCCCTTCTCCGTCTTTTGCGCACGACCAAGAATAGACGAACTGGTATACGTCTCGCAGATTTCCGGGAATAGGGTTATAACGTGAAAATGCATGATAATGACTAGTTATGAGTGTTAAGGATACTCTTATATTTTTCTAAAGATGCTCCACTTTGGGAATGCAACGGCGATGGAAGATTATCAAGTGTTACCCACATAAGTGCATCATGTTTCTCTGGTTCGTTATTTTTGACGGAATCTTTATCTACAAGAACTTTATACCGAAACGAAATCCAGTGAGTATTCTTTCCTTCATGTGTACGAAAGACCTCATCGGTCCCCATGAATTCAATCTGTATGGGCTTGGTACCATACTCTTCTTCTACTTCGCGCATAACACCATCTTCTAATTTTTCATTAAACTTGAGTCCACCACCCCCAAAATCCCAGCGCCCCCATTCGTCTCGACAATTTTGAGTGCGACGATGCGTAACAAAATTTCCCTTCCCGTCGTGGCAATAAAACGAAATGGTTATCCCCGTATAATCAATACCCTTAATCATACAAATAGTCTGACACAAATTTCCTCTTTCTCCAACCATTATGCTAACTTAGTATACACCTGAGACTGAATTGCGACTTGAAACCGTTTTACGATACGAAAGATACACGGTGCACTATGCAAAACCTTCCATTCGAATGGAAGGTTTTGCATAGGGTTTTTATTTGAGAATTGTAAATTAGCTGTATTACTGGGTATAGAAGTAAATGTTTCTATGCTCTATACAGCAAACACAAAACCCGCGCGCCGTCGGCGCGCGGGTTTTGTGTTTGCTTTTTACCTTGCGAAGTTTGAGAACTCGAAATTGGATGAAGTGCGAGGCGCGGGAGGAAAATGACAGAAGACGTATAAGAATACGACGACTGTCATTTTACCGAACCGCAACGACGCAATTCGCCAATTTAGATTCTCAGCGCAGGTTTCTAAGTTCGCTTCGCTCACTAAGAACCTCCTGCCCTGCCTCGCCTGTTTTGTCATTATGAATAGACAAAACATGGCTCCGGCTAACTTCGCTATCCAAAACATCAAGCAGTTGATGTTTTAGATGCGAAGTCCGTCGATTGCTTCGTCTAAAGACTTCGGTGCCATTGGTGTGTCATCAGCACCACCATCTACCGCACTCATATCTGCTCCTACTGCTGACTGAGCACTGCGAGTACCCCCTTCTGGTTCATTAATTTTGAGATTGACACGAGCGTCATTCTTCATACCCACAACGCGAAGGAGCGTACGGATTGCCTTTGCGGTGTTACCTGAACGTCCGATAATCTTCCCCATATCTTCTGCATGCACATCGAGGGTGAGGAGCACGCCCATCTCATCAACGGTTCGGTTAATCTTTACGGTTTCTGGGTGGTCCACAAGTGCCTTTACCACCTGTTCAAGAAATTGCTGGTCTGACTCCATATGATTATGAATTGAGAACTTACTCTGTTAAGCGTCCATCTACGTTCGTTATCAGGAACGTACTAATAAGAATGGTAACAGGTAGTTGCCATACGTCAATACACGCACATACGGATAATCGTATGTGCGTGTATAAAATTCGATGTAATGCAACTTTTATGCGGCAACCGGTTCTTCCACTGGAGCTTCTGTAACCGCATGTGCCTCTTCTGCCTTTGCCTTAGCTTCTGCTTCTGCCTTTACTTTGGCTTCTGCTTCTGCTTTCAATTTTGCTTCGTCTACAATTGGTGATTTCTTAGAAAGTGCATTCCTCTTCTTTCCTTCAAGTATCTTTTCTGAAACGAGGAAGTTGTACACCGTATCTGAAGGCTGTACGCCATTACTGAGCCAGTGCTTTGCTTTTTCTGCATCAATCTGTACGCGCCCAAGGAGTGGGTCGTATGAACCAACATAATCAACATGTCGCCCGCGTGAAGGGGCATTTCGTGAATCAGTAACAACAATCCGGTATGAAGGATTATTTTTTCGCCCAATTCGTTGTAAACGCATCTTTAACATGGTGCGAAGAACAATAGCAGAACTGACCCATAAGGTCAAGTGTTCCATCACCTTCCATATAGCGATTGCATGACCATCGTGATACACTCAACACCACATGGAAAGAAATACGACTACACACGAGGGGGTTATTATGGTTCGCGGAAAGGGCATTGGCTACGTCACCGTACCCGGTTACGATGAGGATATCGTCATCCCCCCCGAAGCGCTCTCCTTCGCCCTCGATGGCGACATTGTCGAGATTGAGCTCAAACCGAAGGTCACCGGCAAACGCCAAGAAGGCGCGGTGTTGCATGTGGTCACCCCGCGCCATCATGAATTCGTTGGTCTCGTACAAAAAAAGAATGACGGGTACCAGCTCATTCCTGACAGCAAGCGCATCCACATTCATCCACAGTTACCCAAAGCGACGGCAACGCATGAGGGTATGAAAGTGGTCGTAAAAATTGACTCATGGAAGAATCCCCTCACCGACCCCATCGGCACCATTACCGAAGTACTCGGGCCGGCCGGTGACCACGAAACCGAGATGCAGGCAATCATCCGCGGAGGTGGCTTTTCGGAAAATTTCCCCGAGCACGTCGCGAAGGCAGGTCAGGAGCTCTACGCACGGAAAGAGCAAATTTTTGCGGACGCAGTTTTTGCAACGCTGGGGCAACATCCAACGCGACGGGATATGCGTGACCGCACCACCTGCACCATCGACCCTGTCGATGCGAAAGACTTTGACGATGCTATTTCCTTTCATGTGCTTCCTAACGGCAACTACGAAATTGGCATTCACATTGCCGATGTCTCGCACTACGTCCGTGAAGAGGACACCATCGACAAAGAAGCGCAGGAGCGCGGAACGTCTATCTACCTTGTCGACCGCGTCATTCCCATGCTCCCCGAGGTGCTGAGCAATGACCTCTGCTCACTTCGCCCCAATGAGGACCGACTCTCATTCTCAGCAGTCTTTGAAATGGACACCGCAGGAAACATTCACCATGAGTGGTTTGGTCAGACCATCATCCACTCAAATAAGCGTTTTTCATATGAGGAAGCTCAGGAAGTCCTCGACAAAGGTGAGGGCACTATGCACAACGAACTGCGCACCCTCATGGACATAGGGCGTATCCTCCGCGCACAGCGATTCTCTGACGGCGCCATCGCCTTTGACCAGCCGGAAGTTCGCTTCGAGCTCGATGCGAAAGGCAAGCCCATTCGCGTGTACACAAAGGTACGCACCGAGACCATGCTCATGATTGAGGACTACATGTTGCTCGCCAACAAACGGGTCGCTGAGTTTGTGTACGCGCACACCAAAAAGAGCGGGCGCGACGCGGCCTTCGTCTACCGCGTGCACGATGTCCCCAATCCCGAAAAAATTGAGTCGCTCGGTATTTTCCTCCGCGCGCTCGGGCATGAGTTTGAGACCAAGAAGGGTGTCATCCAAGCAAAGGACATCAACGCGCTCCTCAAATCCATCGAGGGTACACCGGAGGAAAATCTCATCAAGACCGCGACCATCCGCTCAATGGCAAAGGCCGTCTACACGACCAAGAATATCGGCCACTTCGGTCTCGCATTCAAGTACTACACGCACTTCACCTCGCCGATTCGTCGCTACCCCGACCTCATGTCACACCGCCTCCTCCGCAAGCATCTCGATGGCGGAATGATTCAGGGGCGTGAACTCGCAAAGTACGAAAAGCTCTCCATTCAATCTTCAGAGCGTGAAATGTCCGCAGTCACCGCTGAGCGCGACTCTATCAAGTTTAAGCAAGTTGAATACATGCTCGACAAAGTGGGACAAGAATTTGACGGCATCATCACCGGTGTGACCGATTGGGGTATGTATGTAGAAGACAAAATCTCCCGCTGTGAGGGTATGGTACGTCTCTCGAGCATTAAGGGTGACTTCTTCACCCACGAAGCGACGAAGTACCGCATCAAGGGCAACCGCACGGGCAAAACTTACACCTTGGGTGGTGAGGTGCGCGTCAAGCTCACCCGAGCCGACATGGAAGAGCGTGTGCTTGATTTTGAGCTCGTCGGGTAGCAAAAAGTATCAAAACAAAACCCGCCGGTGGCGGGTTTTTCAAGTCATGTGAGAAGTTCTGATTCACGAACACTGGTTGATCTACCCTCACCTGCCATGATCATTTCTAATCGTGTCTTTTGGTGAGGTACGTCAGGACTTGCTGAGAAGTTCGCGCATCGTCTTGCCTTCCGGCAACGAGTAGAAGGTGAGTTTCGGTTCACTGTAGTGTTTGGGACCGTGGTCGAACACGATAACCTTTTCAATGTGCATACTGCTATACGTATCAAGCAGTAACGTTTCGCCAAGGTACTGGTACCAATCACCTGATTCAGCCGGTTTGAATACTCGACGCCACCACGGTTGCGCTTTCACCGCCTCTTTCGTGATTTCAATCACCCTTCTTGCGGTGGTGACAAGGAATATTCTGATGAACCATTTCTTTTTTACAACGCCCTCTTTCTTGTATTGAATTTCTCCGCACCACAGCTTTTCGAGATCATGCACGGAGAATGTTTCCTCTCTCACTTCATACGCTTCGTCGACATGCTCAAGGATTGAAAGCGCCCATGGGTGCTCTTGCACAATACTGCGCAATGTTTCATTGACCGTAGTCACTCTAAAATCTCCCTTCATAAGTTGTGGACACGACGTGCCCTATATTGACAACAAAAAACAGGGTGCAACCTGCGTGATATATACCACGAAAAAAGCAACAGGAAAAGCTACTTCGCCACCGCGACCGCCTCGTCGAACTTCACTGAGAGCAACTTCGACATACCATCGCCAGCCATGGTGACGCCGTAGAGGACGCCGGCACGCCCCATCGTCTCGCGGTTGTGTGTGATGAGGATGAGCTGTGAGCGCTCAGCGAGCGCAGATATCATATCACCGTAGCGTCGGCTGTTTGCCTCATCGAGTGCAGCATCGGTCTCGTCGAGTATCACAAAGAGTGGCGGGTTCACCTGACTCATCGCGAAGATGAGCGCGATTGAGGTGAGCGCTCGCTCGCCTCCGGAGAGCATTTCGAGCCCACGCACTTTCTTATTCGGTAGCTTCACGTCTATCTCAATTCCCTCTTCAGTCTCTTCTGCCTCCTCTTCAATAACACCGTCTTCCATATCCTCCTCTGATTTCTTTGAAACCTTCGGCTTGATACGGAGCAAATTGGCAGAACCGCCTCCAAACATGAGCGTGAAGAACGTATTGAATTCGGCGCCGATTTTTTCGATGCCTGATACAAACTGTGTGTTGAGATCATTGGTCAATTCAGCAATGAGCGTTTCAAGTTTTGCAACTGATTCGGTGAGGTCGGCGACTTCGTGTACCAAAAATTCATCACGTTCTTTTACTTCCTTGTACTCTTTGAGTACATCTTCATTTGAGCCTATACCGAGTTCTTCAAGACGAATCTTCATGCGCTCGAGCTCGTGTTTACGAGCGCGCTGTTGTGTGCGATCCTCATGCACAATCTGCTCATGGGGTACCTCGACACCCTGTTCATCGCGTACTGTGTACTCAAAGTACATGCCCGCCGAGCGTCCGAGGAGCGACACCGCTTCCTGCAACTCATTCTTAAACTCTTGTCGATCGCGTTCAAGAACACCGAGCTCACGGTCAATAGTATCGATGGTCTTTTCTACCTCACGCTGTTCGTTCATAATGCGGAATATTTCGCGCTCTGCGTCTCGGCTCTCACTCGCCTCAGACTCAATAGCGCGCTTCTGCGCATTGTACTCATCATTGAGACTATCTTCACCGGCACTCATGGTAGCCACCTTCTCTTCTGCCTCTCTCTGTCTCTCTTCGAGAGTGTGCAACTCCTTTTGTAGTGCTTCTCGCGCAGACTCAGGAGGGGTTACATTCTCTGTGTGTGTGAGGAGTCCTCTGAATATCTTGATGATTGCACTGAGACCCTGAAACACCTTCTCTGCCGTGTTTTCATCACGCATGCTCTCCATTACTGTTTCTGCCTCCGAAAGAGCGTGTTCAAAGCTATCACGCGGGACGGGGTCATGGTGCGTGTCCTCTTTGCGACGCTCTGCTTCAGCTATCTGACGCTCGATGAAAAGTATCTGCCCCTCAAGTTGCCCAAGAATGCGGGTTGTTTCCTGCCGTGCTGTACGCGCTGTTCGTATGCGAGCTTCAAGATCGATGAGCGCTGACTTCGTCGAATCATCTTCGCGCGTCGCAAGCTTCTCTTTTGCACGCGCAAGTTCTGCCTGAAGCGTCTCTCTTTGTGCAATGGGTACACGACGCATTTCACTCAAACGGTCATGGTGAAATGCGATGTACGTATCTTCACGCTTCAGGTACTCAGCATACACATCTTTGAGCTCTTCTTGGAGTGCGAGCGAACGCTCAATTTTCTTAATCTGTCGCTCAAGGAACCTGAGGTGCGGTGCAACCTCTCTGCGAAGTGATTCTACCTGCATAATATTTTCGCGAGTTTTTTTGAGTTTGCGTTCACTCTCTGCTTTTTTGAATTGAAAAATCTTGAGCCCGAGCGCATCCTCAATCATCTCCCTTCGCTCTTTTGGAGTAGCGGAGAGAATACGGTCGGCTTCCCCCTGCGAAATAATGTGATGCCCCGTGGGACCTATATTTGCTGAAGCAAGAAGTTCTTGTACGTCTTTGAGTCGCACTTTTGAATCATTGATACTGTATTCATTGGTCCCATCACGATTGACAACACGCTCCACGGTAATCTCATCAAAATCGAGTGGGAAGACGCGTGTGCCATTTTTGAGTGGATTGAGGAGGGTTATGGTGACCGATGCACGGTTGGCGCGCGAGACGCTCTCTGAACCATTAAAGATGAGGTCTTCACCCTTTTTCCCCCGGAGCGACTTGATGGACTGCTCACCGAGCACAAAACGAAACGCCTCAGCGACGTTGGATTTCCCTGAGCCATTGGGGCCCACAATTGCCGTGATTGGCGTTGTGAAGACAAGCTCACCTTTACGTGCGAATGATTTGAATCCGTTTATGGTGAGCTCTTTGAGGTACATACAGCTACTTCAAAATAATGACGTACGAGGACGCCGTCGGTGTTGCACCAGATGAGACTGGATCATACGGCCCCGTACCACAGACACTCGCCATATTTCCATTACTCGAGCGCTCCATGGTGAGCGCTATGAGAACTGCGTGGGTGCCGTTACAGTCGCCGTATGCACTGTTGTAATAGTAACGAGTAGTACCTGAGTTGATTGGGTCTTTTATTGTCCCGGGGAGATAGGGTGTGAGTACAGTATCAAAACCAGCACCATCACCAAAAATTTCACCCGATGGTACCGATGGTAATGTTGACGTTGAGAAAAAATCTCGATACATGCGTGTTCCAACTTGAATTTGTTGCAAATCACTCACGCGTTGTGCGTCGCGCGCTTTTTTCTTGGCTTCATTCATGCTTGCGAGCACAATTGCAGAAAGAAGCGCGAGTATTGCAACCGCAACAAGCATTTCGACGAGTGTAAAACCTTTGCGTTGAGCACATGAAAATCTCATGTGTGTATTCTATCATGAGTATCTTCTAAAATAAGTTCGAGGGTGTTAATCAAATTTGAGTATGTTTGGAAACCTTCAAAACCCAACTCAGATTCAGAGCCAGCCTTTTGCTTGTACACCAGCCTCCGCTGCGACCTGCTCTGCCTCTTGTTTTGAGCGTCCCTTACCCTCTGCAATTTTTTCAGTTCCCAAGAATACGCCGACCGTAAAGATGCGGTCATGGTCGAGCCCACTTTGATTGAGTGTCACATAGCTTGGAGTGATACCGACGTGCTCCTGAGAGAGTTCTTGAAAACGACTCTTCGCATCCTGCCACAACCGTTTTGCGACAATGGTCTCCGTTTTATCAAAGAGATTTCGTGCTATGAATTCTTTTGCGACGTCATATCCTTGGTCGAGATAGAGAGCACCAATAATCGACTCAAAGGTATTCGCGAGAATGTACTGACGTGCACGACCCGTGTCTTTCTCTTCACCTTTTGAGAGCAAGAGAAATTCATTCAAATTGAGCTTTGTTGCTGATTCAGAAATTGAATTTGTGTTCACGAGTGCGGCGCGGATGGCGGTAAGTTCTCCCTCTGGCTTCTCTGGATATTTATGAAAAAGAAAGTCAGTAATGACAAGCTCAAGCACCGCATCACCCAAAAACTCATACCGCTCGTTGTGATCTTGTGGAGCATCACGATGTTCATTCAAGTATGAGCGGTGTGTCACTGCGGTAAGTAAATGAATCTTATCAACAAAGACAACACCTATCTGTGCTTCGAGCTTCGTAAAATCATCATCAATGTTTTGTGGGTCTGTCATAGCGCTAAGGTAGCATAGAATGCTGGTTTGTAAAAGAATATACTGATATGCAATTTAGAAAATGCGAAAAATTTAGGAAAATGCGAGGCGCTTGATAAAAATTTCATGAGGCGTATAGGTCATACGACGAATGAAATTTTTTGAAAAGCAACAAAGCAGTTTTCAAATTTTGCTCATTTTCTGCCCACCAACACCGTCACTGCCTTAGTGACGATAGGCAAGATATCCTCATAAAAATTGAGGTCGAGAATATCAGCAACCTTAAACCACTGTGCCGCATCGAGACCACCCTTTTGCTCGAGCGTAAGATTTTCATACGGTGCACGGGCAAGGAAATAAATCACCTGCTTGCGAATCTTGCCCTTTTCGGGATGGGAAGCCACGTATTCATTCTTTCCAAGCTCTGTCTCTACTTCAATAATGAGTCCTATTTCGCTTTTCAGTGCTCGTGCTGCTCCCATCTCCAAATCTTCACCTTCTTCAATTTTTCCCTTTGAGAGCGTCCAGTGCCCGAAGATGTCGTGCACGAGCGCAAGGTACATTGTGCCTTCATGTATTGCATACACAACAGCGCCTGCAAGACGCTCAATTTCCATTTCTTCAAAGGGGACGTCTTTCTTTTTCTTATTTTTTGAAACTTCTTCTTTCCCCGGCTCGCCAATTTCTTTGTAGACAGCACCGAGCACACCGTTTACGAAACGTGATGAGTTTTCACCACCAAACTGCTTTGCGAGCTCTATGGCCTCATTGATAGCGACTTTTGCGGGTACCTCATTTCTGTCTGAAAAAAGAAGCTCATACAGTCCAAGACGAAGAATGTTGCGGTCGACGGGGGCGATTCTGTCTATCGGCCATTCGGGTGCGGCTTTCTCAATAATGAGATCGAGCTCTGGTTGCTTTTGCAGTACACCATCAAGGAGCTTCTCCATGAACGGAGTGTCCGACTTATTGGGTGCAAACTCTTCTACATTGCGCATGAGTGTCTCAGACATCATGCTTTTTTCGATACTATTTAAATCCCACTCGAAGAGTGACTGAAGAACAATTGAACGTGAAAGATGCCGATTTGCCATAAAAAACTAATGAACTGGTACTGCACTCTAGTGTATCAGACTTTTGTACAGAAACGCCCCCGTATCTGGGGGCGCTGTGGATTTTGTCGATGTCTATATTATTTGACTTTCTTCTCTTCGGTGATTGCTTCTTTTGGAGTTGGGGTCTCTTGTGAAGAACCGAGCTCGTTTTTAATGCGCTCATCCTTCGACTTAATACGCGCATCACGCTTTGCTTTTTCCGCGGTAAGATCAACCACCTGTCGGCCATTATAATATCCACACGTAAGACACATGTGATGTGGTCGTCGTGAAGCACCACAGTGTGAGCAAGAAGAAAGTGTCTCCTCCTTAATCGCGTGGTGTGAGCGCCTATTTGCTGAATGGGCGCGTGTATGTCGCATTCGTATAACCATAGTGGGGCTACTATACCAAATGTATTCAAAAACGCAATAGAAAAGACCGCCCATACTGCGTGGCGGCCTTAAATCCACAAATCGTTGTGAATTCACAGAATACTGTTCGAAAAATCGAGATCTACGAACGATTCTCGATTGTCCACGTGTACGTGTGTTTATCTCTATTACGAGAACACGTAGTCACTCGCACCTTCTTCCAGCAGAGCTTCTTTCTAGCATACTTCAGGAATTTGCGATTCGTGACAAAGTCTCGGACGACCGTTCTATCGGCATCGGTGAATGATCTGGGTTCTTCCAAACAAAACTTGATGTCAATAAATCCGGGGCGAGAAAACGAAGGTGTAGCCGTAATACCGGGGAGAGATTCGCGCAGTGGACGAACCACATGCCCCGCAATCTCTTTTGCTATTTTCAGTATAGTTGAAACATCAATCTCAGTGTTCAGAGTGTCCATTTGCTTCTCCTGTGCTCATATTGTCTCTACTCACTATAACACGCAAACTAAGTACAGTCTATGCCCGTTCGGCAGATTCCCGTCCGCCCTACTGAAACCGCTTCGTGAAAGAACGGCGATGAATCTTTGTGAGGCCGTGCGCACGGATTGCGTCGCTGTGCATTTTTGTGCCGTAGCCCTTGTGGATGTCAAAGCCGTAGGCGGGGTAGTTGCGCGCGACGCGCACCATGTAGGCGTCGCGCGTGACCTTTGCACAGATAGACGCGAGTCCTATCACCTTCTCCTTCGCGTCACCCTTTATGATTGTCTCCTGCTCGGTAAATTCCTCCGGAGCGCGGAGGAGCCCATCGAGGAGCACCCTCGTCCTCCGTGGGTCAGGGGCGAGCTTTCTAAATGAGCGCGTGATGCCGAGCGCGACCGCCTTCGTGATGCCGATGCGGTCGATGGTGGATGCGCCGACGAGCGAGACGGTGTACGCGAGGATACCCGCGCGCGCGAGCGCGCGGGTACGGCGGAAAATCGCGTCGCGATTTTCCGCCGACACCTTTTTCGAGTCCCCCCCCCCCAGCAACAATCCCCAATCAAAATCCACCGGCACAACCACCATCCCCACCGCCACAGGTCCGGCTAAAGGTCCGCGTCCGGCTTCGTCGACTCCAACTATATGGGTAATTCGCTTTTTCACTTATCTACTATACAATATGTTTTGAAATCTTCGTTGAGGTATAACTTTTTAGGGGCCTTACGGAGTCGCGTAACAGCGACGAGTAGAGCAAAGCCCCAAAATTAAAATCTCTCGATTTTAATTTTGGGGCTTATGCGTGCCCATAAAAAGTTAATACCGAAAAAGAAGATTCATTTCAATTGTATATAAACTATGAGCGAGATTACGAAACCAAACTTCATCCACCTCCACGTGCACTCGCACTATTCCCTCCTCAATGCGCTCCCCACCCCGAAGGAGCTTGCCCAGCGCGCGAAGCGCGATGGCATGTCTGCCCTAGCACTGACCGACAGTGGAGGCCTCTACGGGGCAATCAATTTCTACAAAGCGTGCACGAAGGAGGGCGTGAAGCCCATCATCGGCCTCGACGCCTACCTCGCGCCACGCACACGCTTCGACAAAGATGCGGGTATCGACAAACCGCGCGGACGAGTCGTCTTCCTCGCGAAAAATAATGACGGCTACAAAAACCTCATCAAGATGGTCACCGAGTCGTACGTGAACGGTTTCTACTACAAGCCCCGTGTCGACCACGGGCTCATCGAAGAATTCCACAGGGACCTTATCTGCATCATCCCCTCCTTCAGTGGTGAGCCGATACTCTCGCTCAAAAACGGAGACGCGGAGAGTGCGGGAGCGTCGCTCGATTGGTACAAAAAACTTTTCAGTGAAGATTGCTATCTCGAAATCACCCACCACCCGGAAATAGACGGCCACGAGGCACTCCAAAAAAGCATCATGGCGCTCGCGGAAAAATCCAATACACCCCTCGTCGCTTCGCACGACGTGTACTACCTCGAACAGAGTGATTATCTCGCGCGTGAGACTATGCTCAAGATTCAATCGGGGGGCATTGTGGAGACACAGGACGCCAAAGGCGAGCTCGCGCCGAACTTCTCGTTCATCTCACAAGAACGAGCACAGGAACTCTTTGCGACTACTGTGGGAAAAGAAGCCCTCGCCAATACGGTGAAAATTGCTGAGGAGTGCACCGTCACCATGACCCCTGGTGCGACATGGTACTTTCCCGAGTACGCCATCAAGAGTGGCAAAGAGCCAGACGCAGAACTCCACGACATGGCGTACGAGGGTCTTGAGTGGCGCGGACTTTCCCTCGGAGATGCAAAGGTGAAAGAGCGCCTCGACTACGAGCTTGGCGTCATCAAGATGAAGGGCTACGCAAAGTACTTCCTCGTGGTGGGTGACCTCCTCCGCGAAGCACGCGAGCGCAAAATCCTCACCACCATCCGTGGCTCGGTCGCTGGCTCGCTCACCACGTACGCGCTCGGCATCACGAACGTGAACCCGCTCGAGTACAAGCTTCCCTTCGAGCGTTTTCTCAATCCCGAGCGTCCCTCCGCCCCCGACATCGACATGGACTTCGCCGACAACAGGCGCGACGAGATTATCGACTACGCGCGCGCGAAGTACGGCGCGGAGAACGTCGCGCAGATTGGCACCTTCGGTACCATGATGGCGCGCGCTGCGGTGCGCGACGTCGCGCGTGCTCTCGGTCACCCGTACGCCGTGGGCGACCGCATCGCGAAGCTCATCCCCATGGGGAGTCAGGGGTTCCCGATGACCATCGAAAAAGCGATGGAAATAGAACCCGACCTCAAGACTCTCTACGCGAAGGATCCGGACACGAAAGAGGTTATTGACCTCGCGCGTCAGATTGAGGGACGCGTGCGCCACGTCGGCGTGCACGCCGCGGGCGTCGTTATTTCCCCGCTCCCGCTCACCGAATTCGTCCCCGTCCAGCCCGACCCGAAGACCGGGAAGCTCATCACCCAGTACGAAATGCACTCCGTGGGAGAAGACGGCGTGGGACTTTTGAAGTTCGACTTTCTCGGTATCAAAAACCTTTCCATACTCGCCGACGCGGTGAAGCGGGTGGAAAAAATACGCGGAATCGCGGTCGACATAGAAAACATTCCCGTCGACGACGCGAACACATTCGCAATGCTCGCGCGTGGCGAAACAATGGGACTCTTCCAGTTAAACGGAAGTGGCATGACCGCCTTTCTGAAACAGCTCCGCCCCTCGACCATCCACGACATCAACGCGATGGTCGCGCTCTACCGCCCGGGGCCCATGGAATCCATTCCGCAGTACATCGAGCGCAAGCACAATGCCTCGCTCATCTCCTACCTCGACCCGCGCCTCGAAAAGATACTCGACCGTTCGTACGGGGTGATTACCTACCAAGATGACGTCATGATGATTGCGCGCGAGCTCGCCGGCTACTCGTGGCTCGAAGCCGATATGCTCCGAAAGGCAATGGGAAAGAAGATCCCCGCGGTGATGGAGGCCGAGAAGGAAAAGCTCCTGAAGGGCTTTGTCGAGTACGGAAAATTGAGCGCGTCGCTCGCGGACAAGCTCTGGAAGCTCATCGAGCCGTTTGCCGCGTACGGGTTCAACAAGGCACACGCGGCGAGCTACGGGCGCGTGGCATACCAGACCGCCTACATGAAGGCGAACTATCCCGAGGAGTACATGTCCGCGGTCCTCACCGCCGACGCGGGCGACACCGAGAAGATTGCCGAAATCATTCAAGAGTGCGTGCGCATGGGTATTGAGGTACTCCCGCCGGACATCAATGAGAGCTTTGCTCCGTTCTCGGTCGTACCTGCACATGCAGGTGTGTCTCCCAGGATTAGATTCGGACTCACTACCATCAAGAATTTCGGCGAAGGTATTTCTGAATCCATCATCGAGGAACGCAAAAAACATGGCGCATATGCTTCTCTCCAAGACTTCCTCTCCCGCGTCACCTCAAAAAACCTCAACAAGAAGTCCCTCGAGGCACTCATCATGTCGGGCTCGTTCGACCGTTTCCATGAGCGCGGGCAGATGCTCGGCAACCTCGATACGCTCCTCGCCTACCACAAGGAGCACAGCGCACAGAGGGAGTCCGCGCAAGACTCGCTCTTTGGCAGTCTCGGTGACTCTTCGGTGCACACGCTCTCACTCGCTCCCGCGGAACCCGCGACAAAAGAGCAGAAGCTCCTCTGGGAGAAAGAGCTCCTCGGCGTGTACGTCTCGGGGCACCCCCTCGACGCGTTCCGTGCCGAGATAGAGAAGCGACCCAAGATTGGCGCCATCAAGAGAGAGACCCGAAACGGCATCCCTGTCGTCACCGCGGGAATGGTGGAGGGCGTACACGAAATCCTCACCAAGAAGGGCGACAAGATGGGCTTCATCACGATTGGCGATGGGCAAGAGAGTATCGAAATCGTCGCGTTCCCCGAAACGTACAAAACACACCACGACCTCTTTTCGGTCGGCTCCTGCATCGCCGTACAGGGCAAGCTCTCGATGCGGAACGAGGAGCCCACTGTCGTCATCGACCGCATCAAATCCCTCGCCACTACGTCCGCACCCCAACCCCAATGATAGAATTTATGGACATCGGATGTCCATAAATGGTACACTACACACTATGCAAACAGAATTCTATCATGTACTCAATCGTGGTGTTGAGAAACGCAAAATCTTTATGGATTCACGTGACTATCAACGATTTATCCATGATCTTGAAGTTTTTAATAGTATCGAACGAGTAGACCCGAACCATCGCTATAATAAAGAAAACGCAAGAAATATGGACATCGGATGTCCATATTCTCGTGGTGAGCAGTTGGTGCAGATACACTTCTTTTGTCTCATGCCAAATCACTACCACCTCATGCTCTCCCCGCTCGTTGAAGGTGGGGTATCTCTCTTTATGAAAAAAATAAATATGGGATACGCAAAGTATTTCAACGAGCGATACAAACGCTCTGGATCACTCTTCCAAGGTAAGTACAAATCAGTTCACGTCACCTCAGATGCGCACTTCATGTATCTTCCCTTTTATATTCACCTCAATCCACTCGACCTCACCACACCAGAGTGGCGCAAGGGGGAAATCCCTTCTCTAGAACACGTCGAGGAATTACTTTCAAAGTACAAGTGGAGTAGCCACCTCGACTACAGTGGCACAAGTAACTTTGCTTCAGTCACCGACCGAACATTTTTTCTCAACTATTTTGGAGGTACGGATGGCTACACAAAAGCATTGCAGTCGTATCTCAAAAAATTCGATATGCTCCACCTGAGTGGTGTGACCCTCGAGTAACAAGTAGCAAAATTATGGACATCCGATGTCCATAATTTTGCTTCGGATGTCCGTCACTTTTAGATTGCACCGCCTCCTCCGCCACCACCA
>CAZNWG010000002.1:44142-66465 GCA_964576905.1 uncultured Candidatus Saccharibacteria bacterium | reverse complement strand
CCACTCGATGCACCACTGTTCCAACACTCAATGCTATAGGTCGCTGTTGACGATCCGACCGTAACCACTTCTGTGTGTGCCCCTGGAGAAAATGCCTTCCATCCAGTCCATGCTCCTGAAGCCCAACATGAGTCAGCAGTTCCTGTAACCGTCCACGTGAGCGTCGATGTTGCACCCGCATACACTGATGTTGGGTTTGCACCAAAGGTGAGCGTTGGCGGATTCCCCTTACACGCATTTCCGGTACCCGTCACGGTACCACCATTTGCACCCCCAAAGCTTACCCACCCCACAACATCTGAGCCCCACGCCCAGCCACCCCACGCACATCCTGAGACACTCACTCCGTAGTTTATACCGGAAAGACTGATGAAGCCGTCCCAGCCACCTCCCGCACTGAGTGCTTTTGCCCAACCGGTCACATTTCCGGAGATTTTATCAAATGAGGGAGCACACGTTCCCGAAGGACAGCCTGATACATCACCTGCATTAAAGCTCACCCACCCAATGTTTTCACTCCACGCGTACCCCGAGAGAGCACCCGTAGCAGAAACGGTCACTCCGTATGGAGATGTCGCACAGGTACCGGTATCGGTACAGTTGAATGAAATCCAGCCAATGTTTTCACTCCATGCGTACCCCGAAAGATTATCTGTGGCACTTGCTTCAACATGTGTTGGACTGAAAAAATGAAAATAAAAAATACTTGTCAACACTATTGTGAAGAAAGCTGAAAAAACTAATACTACAGGTACATACTTTTTTTGAGAATTTTCCATAAAACTTACTACAAGTGTACACCGAATATTTTTTATTTCATGAGAAGATTGTGTATAAGGAACGAAATACAATACTTTTAGTACCAATACTAAGCAGTACGTGTAGAAAGAATGCTCTCTCGTAATTTTTTTGTATAGTTCACGATGAAGTACAGATTATGGAGTGAGGCCAGGTGGGGCCCGAGCATTTCGTGTGAGCGAAAGAGATGTGCGAGGTACGCCTTTGTATAGTGTGTGCAGACATAGCAATCACACCCGTGGTCTGGCTTGCCGAGGTCATGCTGACAGTCACTGTTTTTTAGACTAATTTTTCGAATACCCTCGTGCGTGTGCGCGTAGATACTTCCGGTACGACCAATGCGCGTCGGCGCGACACAGTCAAAGGTATCACACCCCATGAGGACACCCTCAGTAATATCATCGGGCTCGCCAATACCGAGGAGGTGGCGTGGTTTGTCTTCGGGGAGAATGTCGTTCACCACAGCAAGCGCTTCACCCAAGTCTTCTTTGGAGAATGAGCCACCAATGCCGAAGCCGTCGAAGTCCATCGCAGAGAGGGTACGGGCACTCTCCTCTCGTAAGTCAAGAAAGCGCCCGCCCTGCACCACTCCAAAAATTCCCTGTCTCTGCTGTGCATCATAGTTGCGCATGTGTGCGAGGAGAGAACGTTTCGCCCAGCGATGGGTGCGTTCCATTGCCTCTTGTTGATATTCTCGGGGCGCTGTGGGCGATGTGCACTCGTCAAACGCTACGATGATATCTGCACCAATACTGTGCTGAATTTCTATAGAGCGCTCGGCAGTAAAGCGGTGCAGAGAGCCATCGATGTGCGAGGTGAACGTCACTCCGTCTTCATCAATCACACAGAGCTTCCCCTGGCTCATCGCGAGGTCTTTCGAATATACACTGAGCCCTTCTTCTATCTGCTCTGGTACATCCTCTTTAGAAAACTTGGTTACACCTTTTCCAAACGCCGCGCCGAGCGAAAACACCTGAAAACCACCCGAGTCGGTCATGGTCGGTGTCTGCCAATTGGCAAAGGTATTGAGTCCACCCGCTTTCTCAATGATATCCGTCCCCGGTTGCAAGTAGAGGTGATAGGTATTTGCAAGTGTGACTTGGTTTCCCACATACTCCTTCAAGTCCTCTGCCTTAATGGATTTTACACTTCCCTTTGTGCCCACCACGACAAAAGCCGGCGTTTCGATATCGCCATGGGGAGTATGAATAACGCCAGCCCGGGCACGAGTCCCGGGCTGACGCTTCACGATTTCAAAAGAAAGAGGATTTGCCATTTCACTTTTTTACACACAAAGACGGACATCGGATGTCCGTCTTTGTGTGTTACTTGATTTCGAGGAGTTCTACTGCGAAGACGAGCGTTGCATTCGGTGGGATGCTCCCGACCTGCATGTTGCCGTACGCCATGCTACCCGGTATGACGAGAATGCGCTGGCCTCCCTTTTTCATGCCGATGAGACCCTTCTCCCACCCCTCAATCACCTTTCCACCACCAACCTCAAACACGAATGGTGTACCGCGCTCGTATGAACTATCAAACTTGACCCCATCTTGTGTTGTTCCGATGTAGTGCACGGTCACCGTATCTCCCTCCTGTACCGCACGATCACCTGTGCCCATGCGCACATCGTCAATCACAAGGTCAAGAAGTTCGCCTTCCGGAGAATGAGCTTTCGTAAGTGCCTTTTCAAGATCGGGGGTTTTATCACCCTCACCGGACGTATCTACCGCAACGACACTCGCTGTTTGGTCAGCACCTATATTTTGTGCTACTAAAATATCAGTTTTGAAACGAATAATGCTGAGCGAAACTGCCATAATTGCTACACTCACAAAAATTCCTATTGCTTCTGCTTTATTGAATGGGTTCATACATTATAAATTACTGTTCATCCTATAATAACGATGTTCGGAAAATATGCAAATTCCATCTCAGTATGAACTACGGATAGTTCTGGTATCTGTCTGTACGTCAGTTGAGCTTGCAATACCACTGAAAAGTCGCTTGATAAAAGGCACTGCGTCGTACTCGAGCATAAGTACCGGTCGTGAGTGTGTTTCCTTGCTTGAAAAAGGAATCACTGTTGAAACAATCGTATCGTCATCGATAGTCATACTGACACCATACATTTCCTGCACGTCATTGCTAAAAAACTGGTCAAATACAAAATTTCCGAGCGAGTAAAAAATCGGTTTCCCATTGTACAGTGCAATATCCTGTGCTACATGGGGATGATGTCCGACAACCACATCAACGCCGTTATCAATAAGTGTCTGTGCGAGGTGTTCCTGTGATGCATTATGTGTGAGCACGTACTCTTCGCCCCAGTGCACGTACGCTATCTGTATGTCACTCTCATGCACGAGTTCTGCAAGGATACTCTGTATATCTGCATCAGTTGGGGAAACAAAAAGCGTATGGAGTGCAATCAAGCCGATACGTTTATTATCCACAACAATTACCTTTGATGTGTATGGGCGATAATTAAGCGGTGAACCGACACATGTGATACTGTAGGCGGTGCAACGTGATCGCATGTAGACGAGCGCTGGTACACCATAATCGAGACTATGATTATTGGCATTTGATAAAACATCAAATCCCACATCGCCGAGTTGCTTGAGATACTCATCTTTAATTGAAAAGCGAAATGTCATTGATGGTGCCTTTGTGTGCACTTCAGTTACGACACCTTCAAAATTACCAATTGCAAGATCATGGGCAGAAATAAGATCTGCTGTAGACACAAACGGATACGAAAAACCATCACGCTCGATACGTGCTTCAACAGCTCTTCCGAGCATAATATCACCAACAAAAAATAAAGTTGTTGAAGATGCTGTCCTATTCCGTAGCGCAGATACCAATTCTCCTAACAATTCACTCCGAAATCCTGGACGTTCGAACAATGAAAACTCCGTCGTACGAGGTACAAATACAAAAAGCAATGCTCCGAGAGCAAACCCAAGTATCGTTCCTGCAATAATGGGACGCATAGACTACATTTCTCCTGACTGCCGAACACGTGCGTAATAAATTTCAAGAAGAACAAGAAAAAGACTGAGTATAACGGGGCCCAATATAAAGCCAATCGGACCAAAAACGGACACGCCACCGAGTACTGAGAGCAAAATAAGAAATGGATGTGCGTTGTGACCACGACTCATCACATAGGGACCGAGTACATTGTCGATAAGCCCGACAGCGAGCACTCCCCAGATAGCGAGGAGGAGTGCGGGCAGATGCGCTCCTGTGTAGAGAAGGTATACAACACCGGGAACAAACACGACACTCGTGCCCACTCCTGGGATGAGTGCTCCGACAGCGGCTACACACCCCCAAAGAATTGCCCTGTCAAAACCAAATATTGTAAACCCGATTGCGGTGAGGATACCCTGAATCATGGCTATAAAGACAGTCCCGAGCGCGACTGCGCGTACGGCAACAGCAAGTCGCGTGATTATTTGCGCATCATAGCGGTCGCGCAACGGGCTCAGTTGCATAAGATACTTTGTAAAGAATTTGCCATCGCGGAAAAAGTAGAACATTGCAATGAGTGCAATAAAAAACATGAAAATCGTCGATGCTGTTGCAGTGAAAAATCCCACAAAATGTGTTACCACAAAGTTTGCGGCTTGCTGAATGAGACCAGATACATCCAATGTAAAATTAGGGATGATTTGCTGTATAAATGTTTCCAACTGAATGACTGAATGTATGACTGAAATATTCTCAGATGAATTGATGAGCGTATACACAGAAAGCGCTTCACGAAAAATGAGCGAGGAAACAATAGCAAGCGGTGTAACAATGACAATACAGGTGAATAAGAGTGACAAAAATGCAGAGAGCGTGGGACTGTGACCTGGTATTTTGTTCAATATAAATTCGTGTACGGGATAACACACCGTCACCACAATGGCAGCGAGCGCGAGTGCTCCGACAAACGGTGCGAACAACTGCCATACCAGATATGCAGAACCACCGAGTATCATGAAGAAAAAGACGTGCTCAATAAGTTTTTGTGTATTGATACTCATATCGTATGTGCCTATTGTACCAGTAATTTGAAATGAATAAAGCCAGACGTGTGTCTGGCTTTAGTATCAGTACGCAAATCGTACTTCGGATGCGGTGGCTGCAGTTTCAAGGAGATGAAACGATGCGCTCAAAGCCGAATCAGCAGAAGTAAACGTCTGCGAAAAGAGAGATGAGAGGTACCAAAATACCATAATCATCCCAAGAGCTCTAAACATGTGATAAAAATTGCGACATTGACTGTATGCGACGACATACAGCCCAAATACTTTTGGTGGTCGCAAGAGCCATCACACGGCTTCTATCTAGTATTATATCACGTTTTAAATATTTGTCTAGCTACTTCAACAGTGGCTCAAGTGCGGTTCGGATTTCGTTTTCCTGTAGTACCCCGCGCACATGGAGCACAATCGCACCATCTGCGTCATACAGTATTGTCTCGGGCATAGCATAACCCGAAACAGCTTTGTAGAATGTATCGCCCGGATCTACAAGAAACAGAACGTCGCGCCCAATACCATACGTTGCTATGTATGCTTTAATGACTTCCCTGTCCTCCATGCGATTGATTGCAAGGACGGTGAGTGCTTCACCGTACTCTCTTTGGAGCGTATTCATAAACACAAGTTCGTCTTTAGAGAATGGCATCCATGTTGCCCACGAGTTGATGAGGAGGGGCTCCCCCTTAAAATCCTCCAGTGTGACCGTGTTTCCCTCTAAATCTGTATACGCGAGCAACGGGTCTGGTTCAATCGCTTTCAAATCACCGTGAAGGCCTGAAAAGGGGCTCATGGGTGCAAAGCGCAGAAAAACACCAATCGCCATACATGCAATAACTATGAAAAGAATCGCGAGTGTTTTTGTATGTTCGCGCGCAATTGCGAGTACCTTTTGCATAATTTATCCTTTGATAAATAGTTCGAAAGACTGAGGTGTTTCACCCTCCGCTGCAGGAATGAGGTTGAGTTCGACTGCACGACCTTCGAGTGTTGCCTTTATGACGGCATCTTTACTTGCATCAAAGCTCACCATGAATCGTTGTGGTGTGGTTGTCTGTGCACACGTATCAGCATGATTGACGACATCAAAATCAATGTAGACGGTTTCGGGCATGGACTCTTGTATGCGTGTTGACCAGTTGAGCAAATCACAGGGGGTCGGCATGAGTATTTCACCCGCTACTGTGTGAGTCGGTGGGATAAAGAAATGCTTCGCATCGATGCGTGTAATACTCGCATACGGACCGTCGACAGCGAGTGGTTCTGGTTCCGTCGTGGGTGCTTCTGCTATTTCGGCTTTCTTGAGGTACGCAAAACCAAACATCCCGACAACAATGAGTGCAAGGATGCCAAATGCGACGAACATGTGTTTGTGTTCCATAGGAGTTGATGCTTAAAAATGATAATACGGTAAGTATATCACGAATGACTATTCCACAAGAGTATCGAGATCCGTATCACTGAGTACCGTTGAGGCATTATCCTTCCCTTCAATAGTGACCTCGTATGCTCTATTCTCAGTTGCATTCTGAATATACAACGATATAGCAACAAACATCAGAATCAGTGAAGTGAGCGAAATGAAGAACCATTTATACTGTGCTACAAAATGCCGTATGGTTGCAAATGTACTCTGGGATCTTTCTCCTGAAGTGAGTTGGCTACGGAGATCAAGGACCCCTTTCTGAAGTGGCGCGGTTGCACGTGCATACGTGCGTTGCATCCTGAGTGGCTTCGCGTCATTTGTCTGCTCTTCTTCACGAGTAGCTCCGCGCACCTCTACTCCAGCAAGTTCGAGCATGCGACGCACATATGCACGCACCATAAAGACAATAAGCCCGACAAAAACTGCGATGCTGAGTATTGTAATGAGCGTCCACTTCACCGGAATAACCCAAAAGTACGTTACGGCATTTGTATCTGAGGAATTTTTCATATTACGCTCATCGCCGTAGGCGAGTGTCGCGACCGCCTTGTATCTACCAATGTCGGTGAAACGGAAATCACTCTTCCATGAAAAAGAAAAGTCACGAATTGTCCCGGGGAGCACGTTGCCGAAGTGTGTTTGGTAGTTCACCGGAATATTTCCACGCTCGGTGCCCCACATGTTTGTGATGACAATGTTTCCACGAGGAATAATATGCACATTCCCCTTATTTTCAAACCGAAGTGAAAACGAAGCATCAGGCGTATCGAGGAATGAATCATTGACGCGAAATTCGCGAATTGTTCCCTCTTCATGTACATCACCCTCAACGCGCAGAAACAAGAGTGACGTAACTGCTTGTGAAGTACGTACCGCGATTTCATTCGTTTCTTTTGGTGGTTCTGTAGAAATGAGGACAGCCGCATAGTGTCCACCCGGTGACGCGTTTTTTGGTATTTCAGCAAAAAACTGAATGTCCTGTGTTTGCTCGGGTGGAATGGTGAAGGGGCCCTGTGGCATCTGTATCCACTCACCAAATGTTGTGTTCTCTCCGCCACTTTCAGCAAGCGTGAGAAATTTTCCCCTACCCTCCTCTCCGACAGCTTGAAAGTTGACCACCTCGGCGTACACGGTGAGTGGGTACGGGTTTCCATTGACCACCTTAATGCTACTCTGCCAAATATCACCAGGCATGACAGAAAGTTGAAAAAGTGGTGGTGTGACACTGAGTACCTGCTTCTCGTCCGCATGCGCATATCCAGTGATGAAAAGTGCGTACGTGAAGACTGCAACAAAGAATATACCGTATTTCATGATGGTTTGGTGAGATGAAGATCGTGACCTTTTGATGTACTGTGTCCATCACGTACGTGCACCGTGAGATGTTCGTGGTCATCATCCTGCATATCATCATCGAAGTAGCGACGGTGGACATACCATGCACAGAGAGAAACAAAAATCACAAAACACGAAAGCATTATGATGAGCATGCGGAGCGGAAATATGTAAAAGAAACTGGTGTCCTGAAGCGAGGCGCGTTGTGTCGAACCATACTCAACGGTGAGAAATGCTTTATATTTGCCAAATTTTCCTTCCGCAGGTATAGAGGCTGTGAAAGTGTGCTCTGCTTTTGGTTGAATACTTACGTTTTCAGTATTGACAGGAAGTGCTCCGACTTCCTTCCCCGTACTATCATAGAGAATAATCTCACCCGTTGGTGTCATAACCTCATCACCAGGATTAGTAAACGTAAATGTTGCCGCTTGATTATTGCTACTCGTCACAAATCGCTCAACGATGAATTTTGAGAGCTTGAGAAATTCTCTGTTCTCTTCAGCAATCGTGATGGTAATGACCGTTCCGGGTGCTTGTCCATTTGCAACCTGCCGTTCTGCTTCATCGCGATTGCCACCATAACCAAAACCGATGAATGCGTGATAGGTGTTGGGTACTGGGGAGGGGTTCATGCGTATGGTAAGCGGAATCGTCTTCGACGTACCCGGTTGCAAATCAATTCCGAGACGACTAATTTCAATCCATGAAGTCACCGACTTCGTACGGTCGCTCTCGACCGCTTGCTTGAATGCTTCGATGGTCCCTCCCTCTTTGAGGGATATTTCATTGACACTTGGATACACCGTTACGGGAGTTTCACCCGTGTTTGTGATTGTTATGTCTTTTGTAATGATGTCACGGGCGACCGCCTTGGTATCGATAACCATAGGCGAAACGGTATATGATATTGCGAAAACAAACCCCTTTGGATAAAACAGGAATACACAGAGAAATGCAAACACTAAAAATTTAAAAGATTGGAACTGAAACATAACGAATACGTGCTTCATATAAGCCGGCATCTTGTAATGAACGAATAAACAACCGGTACACGATATCGGTCGTATCACTGACCGTAGGTTGTGAACTATATGATACCTCATCTAGGGTCGATGTGCTCACACGCGCGTACGTGTCGATGGCAGAAAAACGTGTTGAGCCACCATTCAGCGTATCATCTCCAGTATGGTATCCAAAACAACTTTGTGCACCCACATCGCACCCGGAAGCCCAAGAAATGGGGGATGCATTCGTTCCTGTTATTGGTTTCATGTACGCACCATTGGTGCTCATCAAATCTCCATCCATGACCATAAATAGCTGATACCCCTGTGTGCCGTTTGTATCGATCGTAAGGCGGTGTCCACCCTCACGCATCTGGTCGGCCACGAGCGTACCGAATGGAAGTGATGTTGGCGTGGTGTTGATATCGAGCGTCACGCCTTCGATGACGGTCGATGAAGCGATGCCCGCCATGGTGAAGTTGAGGTGGGCACCCTCCGTCACCAATGATGGGTATGATTCGCTTGTATTTGTTGGTACGGGAATATTTTGCACAATATCAAACAGTCTAAAGTAGTAGACGCGGTTGACGCGCGGGCCTGCTGACTGAATGGTAAACTCGTACTCAGCTGAGACGCTGTTGTTGTGTCGATATCCCGTGAGTGCGCTCGGCGATTCGTTGTGTGTTCCGCAGCCACTTCCCACACCAGCGACACACGATTCGGCATCAGAGAGCGTCACGGTAGAAATTTTTTCGTTATCGACTCCTCCACCATTTGCGTAGCACCACGTTGAGGTGGCAAGGCACGTGCTCGTTGCGGTGACATCGAAAGCTTGTGTGAACGCTGGTGACTCTGAGTACTGCAGTTTGAATCGGACATCATCTCGTGACATGTTTTCGGTTTCTTTCACGGTCACGCGGAGTTTAAGCGCTTGGGTGTTTGCGATATCAACCGGTGCGACATTTTCAACGGCGAGCGTCGTCGTGGGAGTTTCGTCAATTTCATTATCATACCAACGCCAATTTTGTGTCTTTGGTGTAAAACTTGAGGTGCGTAACTGTGGATACTGTGCGTAGGTATCGAGTGGTGTATTGTCTGCCTCAACCATTCTGAAGCAGTAGAATGTCTCTCCCATGGCGCCGTTCTGCTCGACAATCCAATCGTACTCAATATCGTCATCAACCGAGACCGCGCTCTCATTCGCCTCGGTGTCATTTTGCTCCTCAAGCGTACCTGAGATATCAGACACAGAGAGTTTGCGTTCAGAGAGCGTCGTGCCGTCTGTCGTCGCTGTTGCGTTATATCCACGCCAAATGGTACTCGATCCAATATCACCGACTATGCGCCAACTCGATTCAGGGATAGCACTACACGAGCTCACCATTGCGCCATACTGCAGGCGAAACGCTTTGACTCCCGCGGGAAAGGTTGCATTTTTTGCTTGAATCGACATGCGCATACGAATTCGCTCATTACCGCCGAGTGGTTCATCTGCACCGGTGAGCACCGTATTTTCGCCTAGGTCTACTCCCCCCACGGGCCACGGGTCAGTGGGGGTGAGCTCATTATTATCGACATAGAATCGATAGTAATTCTGTGTGAGTGCAAGACCTGCTGTTGGCCACTCCACAATTTCAGTCCTGAAGGTGAAGGTCGAACCAATATTACTTCTCCATATCTCATACGCAGTCGATGAGGCGATTGTGATGCCAGCGAGCGCTCGGGGAAATGTGGTATCAGCAACGGATGATCGGGCATTCGTAAAGATAGATGCGTTCGTGAGGTCACTGAGAGTTTTCCCAACAGGAATACTCAGCGTGAGTGGTGCTGTACCACCACTGAGCCACCCACTTGATTTTGTCACCACCATAGCACCGTCTGTGGTCTGTGTGTTTTCAATTATCCACGCAACGGAGGTTTGACCGGATGGTGTTGTCGCACCCGTCTCAAGGTAGTAGGAAACGTACCCAATACTGGAAAGCCACACCTCAGCTCCGAATTCATCGGTACCATTTAGACCGGTAGTGTTTCTTTTCTGTGTATGTACGAACGTACGCGTGAGACTGCTCAGTGCAGAAATCGCCTCTGTCTCAGTAACTCCCGCAGTCGTGTACGTGTGTTCACTCCGCTGAATATTCCAGTTTGAACCCGTAAACTCAACAACAGCGTAACTCACCCTCCCCGCGTCAGAACCCGAAACGCCACGTTCGATGAGTGGCTGATCGGTTTCTGAAAGCCATTTTGAAGTTGAGAGTCCTGAATTGTAGTTTGTCGATGCAGTGTCTGGGTTCTGTTGCCCCGTGATGAATACCACCACTTTTGTATCATCGACCACACTCGAAACAGCCGTACCAGTCGCACTCGTTGACGCTACTGCTGTTCCGTACGTAAGAAATGTCTGACCGCGCACAATCATTTCATTGTCTCCTCCGGGAATCCCAATGTACTCGACAATCTCCCATGAAACGCGAGTGTTGTTGGTGACGCCGGTGCGAGCGATGGTGACCGAGGTCATGATGTTGGATGGATTGACAATATACGCTGTGGTGTTGGTTGCATTTTGTGCAGTGACGTTTCCTGTATCATGCCCCGCTCCCGTATGTCCTACGTTCGTGATACGGATAAATGCACTCGTCGATGCGGAGGGGGTAATGTAGTCGACACCGGCAACGAGTGTTGTGGAGGTGCTACTTGTTGCGATTGTCCTCGTACCTCGCTGAATTTCAAAATCACGCTCTGGTGCAGTCGTCAGCTCAGGGTACTTGGCATACGCATCGAGAGGAACACCAGCACCTGAGAGACGGAAACAGTATGTGGTGTTGTACCCGGCGCTCGTCGTCTGCTTGAGAGAAAATTCTGTTTCAATAAACTGTGTTGTGGTGAGTGCTGTAGACGCAACTTGCGAAGAGGTGTCCTTTACTGCGCTGTTTGGGGTAAGGAATGTAGTGTTCTCATCGGTGACACCTCCGGCACTCACCGCGATGTTGGTGGTGTCACCTCCTTCCGTGAGATTGGTGGAGTCATACATGTCGAATGCACCACCGACAGCTCCCACATCGGTCCACACATTTACCTCACTACAGGAAGAAATTTTGGTGCCGTACTCAAGTCGATATCCCGTTGCCTCTGCTGTGGTAGTGGTTGCTTCGTTGGACACCTGCATACGAAGTCTGAGTGGGGTTGCTTGAGAAATATTTGCAACCGCGGTGTCTTCCTCTCCTCCTGTCGTTGAACTTGCGGTTGTCTCACTCCCGTTATCGCTCCGCCAGTGATAGTGTGTCTGCGTATGTACCGCGCCGATGAGTGCTGTTTCACCATTCATATTTCGCGCTATCTCAGGGCTCACACTTCCCCCACCTGAGATGAGTACGTCCACAGGGGGATTCTGAATGGCTATATCGATTGTTTCTCCATTCTGCGCGCTCTGTGTTGTATCGAGTACCGTATAGAGACACATGGTTGCGGTTGTGGTGATGGTCACGGAGCCGGTGAATGTCGATGTACCGTTCGCACTCGAAAATCCGTCGGTATCAGTACTTCCAAACTGCGTGGCACCTCCAACATACGACTCACTGCCACAATCGTACGGCGCTGAGGTGTCGAGATCGTAGTAGAGTTTGATATTTTCGAGATCACTCTGCCCATCAACGGTCCCCTGTTCAGAAATGGTGATACTCGTGACGTCGTGGCTCGTGCTGTTGTTGGTGAGTACAAACGCACTTCCCACATAAAAATTCGTCGCGGGTAGGGTTGTGGTCGCCTGCTGTGAGGTCGTTGCGATATTCACCGCGACATCCGCATTGATGTTTGCGCGCGGGTAGTTCGTATAGGTGTGGAGCGGAGTACCCTCATCGGTAACACGAAAACAGTAGCTACTTCCATCTATCGCCGATGAGGAAGCGACAATCGAGTATTCGAGTTCAACAAACTGTGAAGCGGTGAGTACAATATCATCAGTCTGCGATGAGGTATCGTTAATACCCCCATTTGGGGTGAGGAAGGTGCTGTTCTCATCGGTGACTCCACCCACTCCAATAGCAATATTGGTCGTATTGCCCCCATCGAGCAAATTGGCAGAATCGTACATATCGAAGTGTCCACCGGCACTGCCGACATCTGTCCATCCACTCGCATCACCGCAGGCGCCAGAGTATTCCGCGTACTCTATGCGGTACTTCGTTGCGGGAGTGACACTGCTCCCCTCGTTTGAGACCTCCATGCGAATGCGGGCAGGGGTCCCTTTGGAGAGAGCGAGGAGTGGTGTGTCCTCAGCGCCATTCGTTGTCGAAGTCGCTCCCGATTCGGTACCGCTGTCATCTCGCCAGTGATAGTGGGCAAGTGTCGGCATGTCGTTGTACACGGAAGTCGTGCCCGGAAGCGCCTGCACGGTGCTCGGGCTCGCGGTACTCCCAGTCACCACAACATCACTCGTTGGGTTCGTAACCTCGATATCAATCGTTGCATTGCCCAGTGCACTATCTTGTACATCGAGTACCACGTAGAGACAGTATGCAGTAGTGGGACTAATCGTGAGCGTGGTACCACTAAACGAGGACACGCCATCTGCACCGGAAAATCCATCCGTATCGACCGAACCGAATTGCGCTTCACTCCCATCGTATGATTCACTCGCACAGTCGTATGGTGCAGAGCTGTCTGCTTCGTAACGGAGTGTTGTATTTTTGAGGTGTGAAGAAGCATCAATAGTGCCCTTTTCAGTGAGTGTCACACCCGTAACCGAAAACGTGTTCGTGTCTGAAGTGTTGTAGAGCGTGATCGCTCCGCCAATGTACACGCCCGTGGTACCAGCGGACACTGAAGCGATCTGCGAACCGGTCGTCGGCTGTGCGGAGCTCGGCAAATCCACCATGGTTGCTCCGTAGATATCGTCATCGGTGTTATCAAACCAGCTCACATACATACGGTCGGCACTCGACATCGGGAGATCAACGCCGTAGATATCGTCAGGGTTCACCGTGTTCACCGGCCCCTGCTCATAGCCCCATGAATTCATTCCGTCTCGTGAACGGCGCCAGAGCACATTTGCAGTCGCCGCTACACCTGCGCTTCCCTGTCCACTGTACGCAACGTATACGTCGTCATTCCCTGAGTCGAGTGCAATTGCAACATTGGTGAGTCCCATGTTTGTAGTTGTAGCAGGATATGCCTTTGATATCCACGAGCCTCCGGTGTAGAGCGCTGTACGGATTTGGTCATCAGTACCCAACGTGGCATTGCGCGCGATGTAGGCGAGGTACAGATTCCCTGTGGTAGAACTGACCGCAACGTCCATGCCGACGTCGTATGTGGCATTTTCAGGAGCAGTTGCGTCAATGGTAGTCCATGCAGCAGACCAAATAGTGTTATTCCATATTTTGTACCGAAGTACATCAGCTGAAATATCGCGATTGATAACCATAATACTTCCGCCAGAAAGTGGCATGAGCATATTTTGGTCACTCGCTGCAGCATCGAGCGGGTTTGCTCCTGTCTCCGACCAGTTACCCGCTACATTACACGAAACAGTACACTCGACTATATACGAATCAGGTCCAGTGGTACCGTCGTCCGATACCGCGTAGAGAGTGCCATCTGTCCCTCGTGTCACGGACACAAAGTTTTCTCCTTCCGTGAGAGACCCTCCCTGCCCGGCAGTCATGTTTGTCGGTGTACCTCCCGAGAGAAGAGTGTCATCTGCCGTGTTGAGGCGGTTGTACCAGAGGTCATCGGCACTCGCATCGGCGGTCACTATGTGGATGCTCGAGCTTGCTGATGCAATACCCGGTGTCCACTTGTCATACCACACAGTCACCTGGTGACAGTCTGTCTGTGAGTCAACGGTGGTTGTCGCACCCCATGTTGTTCCTCCGTTTGAAGTTTTACTATACACACAGTATCCGGGAGCATCTCGAAAGAATTTATATCCCACCTGATCACTCGTAAAGACAATCTGTGAACCCGACTGAAGGTGCGAGGTACCCGCAGCCGAGGTCGTCGGGTCAATGGTTGATTGTGTGTATGAATCAGTGCTATTCACCTCATCGAATGCACTCGTCGTCACACGGATTCCGTCAGAGATATCGAGTAAGGTATCGCCGAAGATATCATCATCGGTATTGTCAAACCACGATACGTAGAGTCGCGCGTTGCTCATAATATTCATATCCACGCCATAGATATCATCCGCTGATGTATTGATTGGCCCATACTCATAGCTCCACGTACTCATACCGTCTGTTGATTTTCGCCAGTACACATTTCCTGATGCAAGAGTCGCGAGTGCCGTACGTGCACTGTAGGCAACGTAGATGTCATCACTCGAGGTGTCGAGACCTATGGCGACGTTCGTGAGACCTTTCTCACTATAGCGCACCACTTCTTTCTTCACGGTCCACGAACCACCGGAGTATACAGCCGTTCGGATTTGATCATCCAAGCCGAGTGCGGTACTGCTCGCAATGTACGCGAGGTAAATGTCTCCGGTCGTCGGGTGCACGGTCATTGCCATGCCGACGTCGTAGGTGGTGTTGTCGGGCGCATTTGTATCAAACGTAGTTGTAGCGACATCCCACGCTCCCGTGCCGTTATTCCACACCTTACTCCCCATATCTTCGAGTACCACATCGCGGTGGATGGCGAGAATGTCACCGTTTGGAAGTGGCGCGAGGATAGCGTAGTTGTTGGTAAGTCCGAAAGGGTTTGTGCCTGCCTCTGACCAGTTACCCGCAGTGTAGCAGTTTGTCGAACACCGCATCACGTATGAATCAGACACATCGATACTCGCGACGTAAATCGTCCCATTCGTTGCCTTGGTAATGGATACTTGGTTCGCACCCGTTGCGAGTGTTCCACCCTGCGCTGTTGCGACACTCACCGGCGTGTATCCGAGGAGGAGCGTGTCTCCGTTGGTATCGAGACTGTTGTACCACACGTCATCGGGGTTGGCGTCTATTGTTGCGATGTGTATCTTCGTGCCGGTGTCCCCCGGTGTCCACCTATCGTACCAAACCGATATTGCGAGACAGTCTACCTGCGCATCGACGGTCGTTGTAGAGCTCCACGTTGTTCCCCCATCAGAAGTTTTGCGGTACACACAGTAACCGGGTGCATCAACAAAAAATTTGTATCCGACTTGGTCGCTCACAAAGACAGTTTGCGCTCCCGACTGAAGGTGGTAGGTGGGGGTAATGAGCGCATCAGAATCGATCGCGGACTGTGCCGCTTCTGCAGTGGGAATATCCTCGTGTGTGAAGCGGATGAGTCCATCACCAAAGCTTCCGACAAGAATCGTAATGATAAGGTACAGTGAAAAATACACTCTTCCCTTCCTGAGTTTTCCGAATAACCCTCCTTTCATTTCTTCTTCATTATGGACTACTTAGACATCCAAAACAATCGCTCCCCTGTGTGAAAAACCTAACAAAAATAAAGCCCCACCAATAAAAATGGCCGACATCGTAAGTCGACCATTTTGATTAATTGTTTATGGATACGTTCTCTATTTATACGTTTTCTTCAAGCGTTTCTTCGAGAGGTACGTACGGCTCGACGATCAAATCTTCAATATGTTCGGTGTCAGTAGATGTCGCGCTATTCTCAAATGATGGCACGAGCACATCAACAGTTCCCGCGGGTGTACTCGTCGCTTCAGTCACGACAGGTTCCTCGCTTGGCGTCTCGAAGGATGGAATAACGATGTCGCCATCATCAAGTCCATTGTCAGTTGTGGTACCCACATCGTCATTTTCATCTGAATCGACTTTCTGTTTTGGTTGCGTTGCTGGTGACACGAGTGCGCGCTCTTCACCTGTTTGATCAGGGTCGGGAATCTCTTCGGGAACCGGGGTTGGCTTCGATGCGAGATCGACAACCTCTCCGCTCTTGAGGTCATACCCACGCGTCTCGATATCGCCGGTCTCCATTTTTGCATCATACACGAGCACAAAACGTGGATTCTCAATTGAGCCACCTCCTGAATCGGAAACAGTATCGATGAGTCCGGTGCGAAGGTCATACACTTTCACACGCCACACATCTCCTTCGAAGGATTGCCACACGACATGCGTTCCGTTCACGCTCGGTGCAATATCGTGAGTGGTATTATCGGTGAGCATGGTCACTTTCTCGTCTTCCAACATAAATATCTCCCAGTCACTTCCCACCCACCCCTGCCACACGACCGTGTCGCCAAAGACGCTCGGTTGCATGTTGTTGAAACTATCGTACGTCAACTGTTTCTCACTCTCCTCATCAAAGTCGTACTGGATAATTTGGAAACGTCCGTCTATGAGACGGTGCCACACTGCAGTGTTGGAAACCTCATCGAAGTACGGAGCGTCGTCATCAGCTTGATTATTTGTGAGTGGTGTCAACTCACTATTCTTTTCAAGATATATTTCCTTGTCACCTTCTGCGTCGAGTGCTGAAAAGATTCTATCGGCGTTGAGCACCTGTGGTGCCTCGGTGGGGGTAGCGCAGTAGAATGTGCCGTCGCCCACGGTGGTACACTCGTTTTTAGAGAATGAAAATCTATTTTCATCGTTCGTGACAACGCTCACAACATTCTGAGAGGTGGTGAGGGGTGTGGCTGTCGCCTCTTCGGTGACACCCTCAGGAAGAGTCACTTCTGCTTCCACCTCATTCACCACTTCAGGGTCGACCGGGTCATCAGTCACAACCACGCTTCCATCTGTCGTTGTCGCGCCAGTTTCGGGAGTGGGTGACATGTCACCACTTTCATCAATCGGTGTGTCGGCAGTGCTCGATGTCAAATCTTCTTCTGTTCCAGTAACCGGGGTGGTATCTATGGGTGTGTCTGACGGTGTCCCTTCAGGCTCATCCACAATTTGGAGAGGGGTATTTGGGAGAACAGAATTGTCGACAGGCGCAGGTTCTACTGTAGGTGGTTGTGCATCTTGAGTGGTAGTAACGACAGTGGAATCACTCGGAGGATTTTCAGGAAGCGGTGTGACGGGCTCTGCAACACTCGGAGAATCAGGTGTATTTTCGACAGGAATTTCATCGGCAAAAACGGGAGCGAGTGGCATACACACAAGCACAAAAAGCAAACACAACGAAAGAGCGCCGTAGACACGATACATCAAACCCCGCATGGACGTTCGCGAGTTTCCATTTATAGAATGCTGTTTCTTCATACCGTTTGCACAGATACGACACTACTCGGCTTTTGAGCCGTGTCGTACGTGAAGGCACGCATTGTCCACATGACACATTACGCACCTCTTAGCTAATGATAGCAAGGAGTGACAAGTATCCCTACACAATTATCAACAGTGCTACTTGCGGAAAGAGTCAGCGAGTAGAATTGAAAAGTCCTTAAACGTCATACGACCATCCCCGTCAAAATCAAATAGTGCATCTCTCGTAAACCACGCTGACATAAATACACTGATGTCGGAAATATCGACATCCCCATCTCCATCAGTATCCGTCACAATAGAGACCGTCGCTTCGCCCGAGATAACCCCATCATCACCCAAAACAGCTATCACTGTCTGATTATCAGCGAGCGATGGCGTAACGCTCACTTCAGTACCTTTTCCATCTCCAGCAACGAGTGATGAGTCACTGACAAAAATTCGTGCGGTACCCGCTTCTATTGCCCTCACTTTAATTCGGGCGATGGTATGCTCGCCTATGAAACCTTTTCGAAATGTTCCACCGCGAAGGTATATCTTCCCCGCTTTTGCAGAGGGTTCTTCAGTCCACAGGGTAATCACGGAGGTGCCGGTATCAATACCGAGCACTTGTATGGTGTCTTCAGGGTACCCAATCACCAAGTCAACGGCATTGATTGACACATGCGCAGTGACATCGACATTTATGTAAAACTCTTGATCTTGCGTCACCGTCTGTGCACTTGTACTTATGGTTACATAGGATGCATTTTCACCGATAATTGATGCAAGGCCAGCCAAAAGTGCGGCAACAATAACAGCAGGAAACGCATACTTGACTGTGTTGTACTGTGCTTCACTCTGTGAGGGGAAAAGCGCTTTCCAAAGTATTTTAAACATACTCACTGAACTAATCGCGAACGCATTTCATCAATACGTTGATTTTGCACCACGAGCAATTCATTGATTTCTTGCGCTTGTTGCACAAGTTGTGTGACGTGCTCACTTTGTGATGATTCACCCGTAATCAGTGCTGCAATGATTTCTTCCTGAATACGTGCCTGATCACCGAGTCCGGCACTCCGTCCTTTTTCAAGTTCGACAAGTGAATTCCACTCAGTACGCTGGAATGAGTCAAAATCTTCCCCACTGAGGAGAGCGAGCGTGTCGAGGAGTGTGTTGTAATGGACAAGCTCACGCTCAAGTTTTGCAACCATGAGTGCTTTACGCTCTGCGTAAAACATACCGCAACTCTCAGAAAGTGTTTGCACCGCGATAAGCTCTCGCATTGACAGAGCTCCGAGATTGCCGAGGAAACTTTCATACTCGTCACGACGCGGACAATCGCGAACAATGCTCTGAGTGATACTATCGGCACCGTTACTGTCGGTTATCTCAGCCAATTGTGCTAGGTAGGATCTCTCCTCTTCAAGTTGCTCACGAAGAAGTGTTTCAAGTGCTCGTTGATTGTGGTGGACGTACCACGTACTGAGTACAAAAGTGAGTGCAACAGAAAAGAGGATAAAGGCGATATAGAGGTGTTTTTCGAGTGCATTCTTCATATACGTACTTACGTGACAATATGCTCAATGTCTTCAATCTCCTTCCGAATCTTACCCTGTGCTGACCGTAAATCACTTTCAATGCGCTCAATGAGCACAAGTTCTGCTTTTGTGAGTTTGCCCTTCCGTGATTCCTTGAGCTCACTGACGTTCACATCAAGATTTTTGAGAATTTCCGCAAATTCACGTGAGAGACGCTCTTCAGCTTCAAATGTCTCTTTGCGAACAGTGCGCTTCCAGCGCGCGAGACGATGCCAGAGGTACCACGTGCCAAAGATGAGCACAATGAGGAGTGACACAATAGGTACAACTACCGAGAGAAAATTGATGACGACAGTGCCCGCAGCAACGTACCCAGGAACTTCGGCAATTATTTTAATTGCGTCTGACTTTTCACTGACACTTCCGAATGCATCTCGTGCGACCGCAGAGATAGTATACACACCCGTGTCGAAGGGAGTATCAGGAATGAAAGTGAACTCACCCTCTGCGTTACTCTGTATCACATACGGGTTGTCTGTTCCACCCTCTGCTACACTGAGAATGGTGTTGTCACTCACACGAACGATTTCTATGGTTACCGTCGCGTTGGGGCGCGTTGTACCCTTTATTGCGGGAATAACTTCAGTATTGATACGTGTCGGATACTCAGTGAAGATAGGTTTTTCGAATGCCGAAATGGTGAGCGAATAGCTCGCAACTGCTGTGTTACCCGCACTATCAAACGCCTCAACTGAGATAGTGTGATAACCCGGCATGAGTGATTCGAGTGTGTACTGCTTCTTTTGTTCGGTATCAGTAAAGACGATAGGTTCCTTACCATCAATTTGAATTTTATACTCGATGATTGGTGAGGTGTCGTCGAATGCAAATATGAGTACCTTTGCAGGATTCGTTGCGTCAAGGGGTTTTTCGGTGATAGTGAAGTTTTTTGGACCCTCCGTATCAACGGCGAGTTTGTACTCAGCAATCCGTCCCCATCCATCAGCATTTTTGAATTGCAAGTGGAAGTATGAAATTCCTTCGGGCAAATCCTCAAGTGTCTTCTTCGTAAGTGCTTCTTCATACACTTTTGTCGGTACGGTGCCACTTGTCCGATCGAGGAGCATGCGTACCGCGGTTACGCCTGAGGGCACTGTCCATGAGAGTGTTGCGCTCTTCTCTTTGTACCATGCAGTTTGATCAGGGTGTGTACTCGATGTTATTTTTGGTGCTTGTGGAGTGTTTGCAGGCGGTATGTACTCAGGTGCTGGAGTCTCCCCCTTCGCAGCAATCGTGAAAGAGCCACTCCCCATAGAGGTGAGCACATTGGTGCCCATACCGTCTGCAGCGAGCACAGAACCACTCGAAAAAGTAACTTTTGGTGTCCCCGCTCCAAGCGGTCTGAAGGTTATGGAAACAATCGTTCCAGCTCCACCCTTATACCCCGTGGGTGAACCACCACCAAATGAAACCGTCCCTGCGCTGTTTGAAAAAGTTGGCTCTTCTGTCCAAAGATTAAAAATGGAGCTTGCGCGTGTAACACTGACCACCTGAAGTTCGCGCGTATTGAACGTGAGTTTGCCATCAGCAGCATTCACGGATTTCCCCTCTGTATTGAGTATGACTGACACACTAAAAGGAGTCCCTGCTGTGTACACTCCGGTATTTGGACTCACCTTGAGCGTCGCTGCATCAGCGACACCTACACCACACAAGAGCATGAGTCCTACTATCCAAATTGTATGCCGAATAACCATGTTTTTATAAATCACTAGTATCATCGAGTGCTTCCAGTCGTTTTTTTCGTTTCCAGAGTACAAAGAACACCGACACAACAAGAAGGAGAACCACTCCACCGAGTACACTCAAGAATATAAGCATGTCTGATGAAATACCACGTAATGCAGTATCTGGAACCAAGGTCACAATACGAACATTTCCCGCTTTATCGAGTGCTTTTACACGAATGGTACTATTGAGTGTTTGATCTTTGAGCACAAATGGACTCTCTGCTGTCACCCATGGAGCATCTGCGCGCCCCCACTTAAATGCATTGAATTCAGAAAATGGCTCTTCCATAACTTCGTAGTGATCGATGCCTGACTGCTTGTCAGTGGCATTAAACACAATAAAATACTCACCACTAAAGGCAAGATCATCTTTGGTAAGTGTTATAGAAAAATCAGATGGGAGTTCGGTATCATCTTGCACACTCTTACGCCACGCATCTTGAATATTCTGACCAGCTGAATCGTTGAGTGTGATTGTTGCATCGCGGAGTGTGAGTGGTGCTGGTGTACCATAACCATCATGGAGCAATACTTGTGAACTTTCATCGAGCCATACATGTGGTGATTTGTTTGTATCCACACCCCCGATACTCAAGCCAGGTGACTTGAATACTATTTGAAGGATGACATTCGTCAGTGATGGGTCACCTGCTATACGACCACAGTACCCACCGGGGACACCCCCCGCGAAGCGAATTGTTCTATTTACTTCATCAATTACCGGGTCCTCGACCCAGATATTGAGAATAGAATTACCACGTGATATATCAACTGCGACAATACTCTCATCATAATGGATGAGTGCATCAATAGTATTGATACACTCTCCCTCATCTGTATCAACACGCATATCAACCATGATACTATCACCGCGATAGATACTTGAAGCACTGGGGTCAAAATACAGTGTTGCCGCATGAGTGTCTGGTACACCAAAAGAGAATGCGCATACAGAGAAAAAACAAAACGCAAGAAATGTACGTATCATAGGTATGTTATAAAGTATAGCAAATCATTTCTGCAAAATGTACGAGTTCTGTACACAGAGATGGAGGTACTCATCGTTGCGCTTCATATCTCAGTACTATCGGAGGTACCCTGAACGTAAAACGAATGAAATCCCTTACAGGGACTGTCCAGATTGTATGATATTTTTTCAAAATATCGACAATCTCTTTTTCATGTGCCCCGCACATGAAATCCCTTACAGGGACTGTCCAGATTGTATGATATTTTTTCAAAATATCGA
>CAZNWG010000002.1:36773-44042 GCA_964576905.1 uncultured Candidatus Saccharibacteria bacterium | reverse complement strand
ATGATATTTTTTCAAAATATCGACAATCTCTTTTTCATGTGCCCCGCACATGAAAAACCCTTCTCGTGGTGGGAGATAGGGTTTTTCATACTCTTTTGCTGTTGCTAGAAGGTCGGCGTTGCAATGTAGCGAAGTGTCGTTGAATAGTCGTCACCCGCTTCCTGCAATGCTGAAATTTGGACTTGGTAGCCGATGCGCGCTGCACCGTAGCCCTGGGTTGTACCGTCGGCTGGACCAGAATTGCCCATGATAACAATCGGGGTTGTACTACCGGAAACCCATTCATCAGGACCAAATTCATCTGCGAGATCACGTGTCGTGGTACCATCAGATGAAGTAAGGCCCCAGTGACCATACGTATTAGGGTTTGCAATCGCTCCCGATGGAGCCTGCCATGCCGTAGGCGTGGTAACGTTCGTACCATCAATGAAACCATCGATGGTTGCACCCGTTGTTGATTGCAAATTACCTGTTTGTTCTACTGTTACCGTATAGCCGGCTGCGGCGTTTGTGGTAACAGCGAGATCGTGCGCAAGCGTACGTGATACACCAATTGGAAGTGTACCGAATGGAAGCGTCGTTGGAGTTGAGGTCGCAATAGTGGTGGTCGGACTTCCGTTTACTGTTGAACTGGAATTTACTCCAGAAACAGTAAATGTAAGTGACGTATCAACACTCGCTGAAACCAAAACTTGATCGACAATCGCTACTCGGACTTGACCAGAATCTGGCATTGTACCTCCAATACTGATTGCATATGATGTGGTTGTAGCACTTGGATTGGTGATCTGTTGATCACCTCCAGTTGCATTCGTACCAATCTTGATAATCATTGGTGTGTCTGATGCTTGTCCTACGTTACTTGGTGACGTAAGCGTGAGCACTTGACCTCCAAATACAGCTCCCCATTGACCACTCCCGTTTACTGCGGCAACCGTTTGGTTGGTGCCCGACGCACTGATGTCAATATCCGTATCATCCATTAGACCAGGGATAGTGAATTGTGCGGGAAATGTAATTTCAATGGTTTCACCAGCTGCCATACCACTCTCTACCTGAAAGGCGATTGTGTGGTTTGACGGAAGACCTGGTGCTGAATTTGACAATGTATCACTTGCACTCGTAATTGATGCCGCTTCCGCAAAATGGAAGAGTGTTGGGAGGCCTGTACTCCAGAGGAGTAGTGCCAATCCAACCGACATCGCAACAGCCTGAAGAGTTCGCACGGTATTTGCCGTGTGAATCATAAGCTTTTGTTGTATTAATCAGCATGTTGACTCTAATAATGAGTAGTGCTGTGCTGGTGCTCTTTCCAGCATAAAATTGCACTCCGCAAACACGAAAGTCTCCACCTCTCTTATGTTCACTTTCAACATACTACGCCTACCGGACCATGCTCGGCTGTAAGCATGTGCGCAAGGAAAAAATCCCTATATTGACGATATACACTCCTCACATGTATGGACTATATACCTCCAATAAGCGTACCTTCATTGTAGCGTATGCAAAAAATAATATGGTGAGTTATGCACAAGAGAGAAATACGAAATAGAAAATATGGAATAGAGAATAGAGAATAGGACAACGCTTCGCGTTGTTTACATATTTCTAATATCGTCTATTCTCTATTCACTATACGCGTCCGTTTTTCTTCAGTGAGAAGAAAAACGGACAGACTCCTAAAATATAGTCGCTTGAATAAATTAAACTTTAACTCTTCATGACGACGTCTGAAAATTTATTAGGTATAAAATTTTCAGACGGACTCCTAAAATATAGTCGCTTGGGCTCCTTATTTTAGGGTCACCCGGTCCAGTTAAACAAGAGAATCGAAAAGTCCTCCAAGCCCACCTTCGCGTTTAGATTGATATCAGCGGGTGGATTTGAGTTTCCCCCCGTTGTTCCCCACCAAAAGACGAGGATGGAAAAGTCGATGAGGTTGACCTTTCCATCTCGGTTGAGGTCGGCGTTACTCGTTGCTTTGCCCTCTACACCCACAAACAGTGAGAGGACTGTACCGTAGGGGCTTTCGGTCTTGAGTGCTCCTGTACCTGTCGAAAAACGTGCCTTGAGCGTGTGCGTGTCTGTGCTCACCGTCCCCGTATTAAAGAGGGTCGACCATGCACCTGTCGCATCCGCAGTAGCGGTGAGCATCTTTTTTCCATTATCGATCGACACCTCTACGGTTGCATTTGGGACTGTCTGTCCCGAGAGGGTGATTGTCTCGCCGGGGTTTGGATTGGTGTTTGATACTTTGAGCGTTGGCGGAATCATGATACCAGTCAAGCTCGTCACCGCACCCTGGGTGACATCAAATGTTGTATTGACCGTGAGCGATCGTGTCCCCGCAAAATCGACCGCCCAAAAACCAAATGATGCTGTACCCGGATCTGTTACCGTATTAAAGAGAAAGTCTCCACGACTGTTTGTCCGCACGGTTCCAACATCATCACCATCTATGAGAATGTGCACGGTAGCATTTGGAAAGGCCTTTCCTGTTATGGAGACCTGTGTGTCGCCCAAGGGTTCATCCTGGCCTCCCTTACCAGAACTCCCCCCACCCCCTGTTGATCCTCCACCACTATCAGCTGTCTCTCGACTGCAGTCACCTGCACAGAAGTCATCGTCGTCATTATTGCCGTCGTCGCACACCTCAGCATGGAGTGTTTGGAGAATTCCATCACCGCAATAGGGGCCAAACAGACAATTCGTACCACACTGTCGTCCAACAATAGTAGTACTGTATACTCCTGTCTCCCCAGGGACATCACATTCCTCGCCTGCATTGATGAGCATGTCACCACAAATACTGATAGTGAGCGTCGTTGTCGCAACTCGTGTCAACCCCGACTGTGCATACGAAAAAGGAAGGTGTGAAAAAAACAAACATAAAAAAAGCAACGCGACAGTGTATCGAATTATCGAAAATTGTCTAAACATACCTATCGTCTTCTTCGTGTGCGTAAGAAAATGATGAATGGTATAAGGAGTACGAATACGACAGGAATTATGATTGAAAGTTTATGTGCAAGAGAAAGACCGAGGAAGCCAAACCCAGCTGTCTGAAGTGTCCCGTAGGGCAAAACACTGAGGTTGACCTCGCCAGACAATTTAACATCTTTATCATTCATAACTTCAAATCGAGCGAGATAACTCCCCGAGGGAAGTCGCGTGGGCAACTCTGCAAACACTGTCTTGGTCATGAATGGATCCACTGTTTCTATCTTTCCTTTTTTGTGTGTTTCTTCGAGAAGTACATTTCCTGTTCTGTCATAAATTCGAAACACCACATCAGATGGTGCTATTTTCACATTCCCGATGTTCTCAATGAGCATCTCAAATCGAATTTTCCCAGGGAAATAGAGCCAACCAAACTTGTGGCCTTCATTCAAATCGGATACACCAATTTTACGCACCTTGAAGTCTTTGATTTTTTTATCAATGACGGTGAGGTCGACGTCGAGCTGTGCACCGAGCGAAATACTCACCGCACCACCAGCCACCTGATCATCCGCAGGACCGGTTTTAATACGTATATTTCCTTTATACTGTTTAAACTCAGCATCATCAGGTACCTGCACCTTCACCGTCATGGGAACCTTTTGTGAACCTGAGGGGAGTAAGAATGTACTTCCCTCATTGATTGTTATCCATTCATTAACACCCGGCACATCTACGCTGATTGTTGCTTTGAGATCGGTATTTGGGTCACTGCGCACGAGATATATGGTTTGCTCATACACAGAATTTCGAGTCAAGCTTACATTCGATACATACGGTGGAGTCACACCAAAACCTGCATACGTTGTATGCACAAACATAAAAAGTACCGCTACTGAAAGGATAACTGAGCGAAGTAACCGCATTATATAAACGTACGCGCAAAACGCATACCTTCTAATTATCAAGTACCAAAGCAATAAACGCAAGAACCTGCGCTGTATAACGCAGGTTCTCATTTGAAAGATCTGGTGAAGTACCTACCACTCGGCTATCTCACTCATGATTGCAGTAAATATGTTTTGTCCATTGTATGCACCTGCATAGGAGATAGTACCGGGGACACGTATACCCCAGAACGCATCGCGTGTTGCTTGTGATGATGTTGCAGTTGACTTTGGTACATTGATTTCAATTTGTTTTGGTGTTGTCGAAGAAAGGGTATTCCCGAGGGCCTCAGCAGAGTCGTAAGTTACTGATGACGTTGCGAACACTTGCTCACTCTCAGGAATAGTGGAGGTTGCTGATGGTAAACATGGCGATGCGATAGAAAAACCGGTACACATAGAGCTTCCTGTAACATCCTTATCAACCCCTACGTTCCCCGTTGCTGCTACAGTCGTTGTTGCAGTAAGGAATGTGTTCTTTTGCCCTGGTTCAAGCGAGCCATATGGAATCTGGGGTGTGTTGAGAGCAAATGCGAGGAAGCTTGTCACATCTATATCTCCTGTTGATTCAGCGTAAGGGCCATAGAGTGTGTCATCGTCACGTGCACGAACTTGTGCAAGCCAGTTTTGACCACTGTAAAACGCTGTGGCGTCGGTCGCGTCTGCAATATACCACATAGGGAATGTACAATTCCACACCATATCGGTATCTTGGCTACCTGAACATGATGTCGTACTTGCGGTACAGACGAGGTTCCATGCTGTCGGTGCAACACCACTTGGGTAACAATTATTTGCATTGAAAGTACTTGTCGCGAGACAACCTGATGCGGTAATACCTGAGCGGTAGAGTGCAAGGTCGAAGTTGTCTATCTCATCTCCCACAGGAGCACCGATGACCGAGTCGCAACTATTATTGTCAGATGTCGTGAACGAAAGAGTAAATCCAGTAGTCTGACCAGCTTCTGCAGTGAGCACAATGTGTGTTGTTGTCGCCTGTGCCAGTGAAATCGTTGCTGCACCTACTGTAGGAGCTACGTTATTGACGGTAAGTATTGCGGATTGTCCCTGCTCACCTCCAGTGGCTTCAAAACCATGACTGTCAATGATGTATGGGTAAACGTTGTAGTTTTGGTCCTGTGCAGGAATGATAATGGTATATGAAGCTGATGCATCGTCATCGACGTACACTGTTGATGTGGCAAGTGTCTGTGCACCAAAACCGTTACACGTATTTGTAGTGGTATCGAAACCTGCTACAGAACATACGGTAAGAAATACTTGGTCATCAGGTCCATTTATGTCTGGATCAGTAGAAGAACTGTAAAATGTTACTGCTTGACCTGGGTTACCTGAAACGGGATCGGTAAATACTGTAAACGTAGGGCGATGGTTTACCTCAAAAGGTGATGAATTAGTAGCATTTGTGCCTTGTGTGTAGGTAGTATTGCAACGTGGATTTCCTGCATTTCCATCACATATCCATGCAAACCACACATTTGACTCGTTCCAAGCATCGAGCGTTGTTGTTGCCGCTACCGCAGAAGTACCGCTCGTTGTTGTGCCTGAACGTGCCCACTGTACACCCGAGCTACAGTATGGTGCTCCACCGGAGGTTGTCGATGGTGTAGCGCTGGTATCACATATAAGGAGCCAGTAATCTTCACTGTTTGAGTCTGTGCCTACGGCGGTCCATGAAACAGTATCACCGGCATTGGTAGGAGTTGTGGTAGAGGATTCTATCACTTCTGTGGTTGTAGCTGTCCATACTGGAGGTGTATTGAGCACAGTGACAGTAGTAGACGCTGTACTTGTCGCCTCGGCTTGCTTGATGTGCGACTCACCTATATTGAGAATAAATATACACGCAAAAGCAACGACCCCAATAAATGTGGTATACACAGTTATCTTACCTGCCGTACGTAAATGATCTGTGTGATATGACATAAAACTAATGTGAACTGATTACACTAATTCTACGGCAACCAATATTGGAAATCGTGAGTTATACACAGTTTGCTACTCATAGCGAATCGCATCGAGGGGATTGAGAAGTGATGCACGTCGCGCGGGAAAAATTCCAGTCAAATATCCCACAGTACCTGAGAAAATAGCAATGAATACAAGGAACCACACAGGAAACGAGAAGAGATCAACACTCTTCCCTCCAAACTGACTCGCTGCAATATTCAACATGATATTCACAGCAAATCCCAAGGTTACCCCCATCACTATCCCACTGACACCACCGAGAAACCCCACAATAATAGATTCGGAAACAAAGAGGAGCTTGATGTCACGAGGAGATGCACCGATAGTGCGCATAATCCCAATTTCTTTCGTGCGCTCCAAGAGGGTCACGGTCATGGTGTTGAACATACCAATAGCCGATACCACGAGCGCAATACCACCAAAGGTGGCAAGCACAACCTGAATACCCTGGAAGATCTTTGATGCCTGCTCCACCGTCTTTGAGAGTGCGGTCACGCGATACCCTTCCTCAATCAGTGTTTTCTCGATACTATCGAGGAACTCGTTTGATTCCACCTTCACCTGTGCACGGTCATACTCCTCGATACCCACATAATTGCGAAGCTCTGGCAACATCATGAGCACATTGAGCACACCTTCTTCTTTGGTAATACCTTTTACACGATACTTCTTCTCAATAATTATCTCGTTCACGTTCTCTGTACCATCACCGGCAGGCACGAGTAGTCGAAAGGTGACCTCTTGTCCCACAAAAGACTCCGGGTCTTCGATACCAAACAATTTGAGGACTGCTGGTGAAAGCATAACTTCATTTCCATTACCCATATCCTCTTCAACGAATGTATCACCAAAAGAATCCGTAATACCGGCATAGCGAAGGTACGCCGGTTCAGCACCTTGAATAAAAATATTACCCGTAAGACCTTTGTAGGTAATGAGTGCCGGATACCGAGCGAGTGGTGCTGCGTCCTGAATATGCTCAATACTTTCAAAGTGTTCAATAACATCATCTGTAATGGACAGATTGCGTGCACCAGTGGCAGACACACCCAAAGAAAGAAGACTGTCGCCAAAGACGATTTGTTCGAGAATGATTTGTTGAAGTCCAAAGCCCAAACCCACGAGGACAACCACAGCTCCGGTACCCACACCCATACCAAGAATGGTGAGCCACGTACGAAGTGGGTTTGTCTTAAACATACGCGTCGAAAGACGCGCGAGATCCGCTACTTGCATATATCACTATATAGTATAGAGAAAATAGAGAATAGAAAATAGATGGTGAGAGGATAAGTGAAAAAATAGAGGATGGATGATAGAAGATAGATGATAGAGAATAGATATTATAAGATAGTGCAACGCGAGGGTTGTCCTATTTTCTATTCCATAT
>CAZNWG010000002.1:4045-36673 GCA_964576905.1 uncultured Candidatus Saccharibacteria bacterium | reverse complement strand
AATAGATATTATAAGATAGTGCAACGCGAGGGTTGTCCTATTTTCTATTCCATATATTATATTCTCTATTCCATATTCTCTATTCCATATTTTATATTCTCTATTCCATATTTCCTATTCTCTATCCCATATTCTCTATTCTCTATTTTACGCCTTGTAACTCACATCAATGCCGAGTGAAATGAGTTTTTCCATGTATCGTGAGAGTTCTTCTGCAATTTTCTCCTCAAGGTGAAGCCCTCCCTGTTTTTGTGTTGCAAGGAGCTGATTATGAAATTCTTTTTCACCATGAATACCGGAAAGTCGGTCAGCAATCATGGTGGTGAGATTTATTTCCATTGCTTTTGAGAGCGGTATGTGATGATACTCAAGAAGATACGCACGGACACGTTCAGCAAACTTGTGTTGCGCAAAAAATGCTACGTCGGACTCATTGTCACTTCGAAACCGTTTTACATCAACAGATTGTTGCACAAGTGATACCGATACCGACGCCATGTGTTCTGCTACCTTTCGATCAATACCAACACCTCCTTCGTCATACTTTTTTACAAGTGCATCGACAAATAACTTTTTATGAATTTTACCCTTGATGAGCAGATTGATTGCCTTTTCAATGCGGATGAGCTGGTTGAAACTATAATCCTGCGTGAGGAAGTTGGTCAAACTTTTCACCCGAAGGGTGTCAACTGAGTCATAGGGGAAAAGGCGTGCGAGCTGTTCAAGCTCGGTCACGATGGTCTCACCCTCTTTTACGGGCTTTATCTGCTTGCGTTGCGGATTAACCACCTCACGCACAATAAAACCATCTTTGAGGTAGTACACGCGGTGCGCGTACGAGAGGTGCGCTGCATTGTGTGACACCATGATGATGGTGCGCTTGTCGAAGGTGTTGATTTCGTCAATTTTGTCCATCACCTGCTGTGTCGAAATACTGTCGAGGTTACCGGTGGGCTCATCAGCGAGAAGTATCTGGGGATCATTAACCATCGAACGTGACACCGATACGCGCTGTTGCTGGCCTCCCGAGAGCATTGAGGGAATTTTATGGGACACCATACCCACACCAAACCTATCGAGGAGCATCTGGGCACGGCGCTCACGTGCCGATTTGTTGGCATCACAAAAAATCATGGGGAGCGCCACATTATCGAGTACCGAAAGTGAACCGATAAGGTTGAATGATTGGAAGATAATACCCATCACGTGTCGCTGAAAATATACGCGCTCCTGTGGTGGATATGAGTAAATATCATCACCCCGAATGAGGAGCGTTCCGTCGCCGGGGGGGAGTGATCCCTGTATCGCATACATCAAGGTCGACTTACCGCACCCCGAAGGACCGAAAAGGATAATATACTCACCCTCATAGATGTCCGTGTTCACATGCTGGAGTGCCTTGAACTCGTTTGACTTCCCTTTATTGTAGGTAATCGTGAGGTCACGACAGACGATGAGTGGTTTTGCCATACGTTATGAAATAGAGAATATAAAATATAAAATAGAGAATAGGACAACGCTTCGCGTTGTTTTTTTATTTTCTATTTTTACTATTCCATATTCCATACTTTGTGAAATAGAAAATATGGAATAGAGAATAGAGAATAGAGCAACGCTTCGCGTTGTTTTTTTATTTTCCATTTTTACTATTCCATATTCCATATTCTCTATCCGTTGATATTTTTAACCCATCCGAAGGTGCTCTCGAAGTTCTCAATAATGATGTCGATGATGTTTTTCTCTTGAATTGGGGTGAAGAGCACGAAATTTTCTGATTTTATTTTGTTGTTCGATTCATCAGCACACTCGAGCCAGAACTGGTACACCGTCGCCGGTGCAAAGTCGACAATCACCTCGGTGTGTTGCATTGCAAAGCCGGTATCCTTTGAATCAATAACGGTTGGGTCGACACCACCGGTAATTCCCTCTCGGTATGAGAGTGCACAATGTGCTGGCTCATCGGTGAGCCACTCGATGATAGTTTGAATGCGCGATTCACCTCCCGGGAAAAGGGTCGATTCATTCGTAACATTGCTAATAATTGGTGGTGCGGTGTCCTTCACCGTCACAAAAGTAATCGGTTGACTCTTGACGCGGTCACCACCCGCATTTTCCGCAATTACAAAGGCGACATAGCGAGTACCCAAGGTGAGGTCTGATATCCGCATTTGGTGCGTGGATGCGAGCGTCGGGCGACCGATGGAATTTTGTGTTCCCTTTGTGAGATCTTGATACTCAATGAGCGCTTTCGCGGGGACGGTGGTGTCCCATGCAAGCGTCGCGGAGTCCTCCTCCACCTTAAGGATACGGAGGTTTTTGATATCAGGACGCGACGCCTTGGTTTTAAAGGTAAAGTCACGACTCTCTCCTTCAATGGCGTAGCTATCCTTTGAGCGAACCTTAAAGTGGTACTCGGTGTATGGATCGAGACCAATGAGGCGTACTTCATGTTCAAGTGTATCTCCTCCCGTACTTGCTTGCGAATATGCGTACTGCCCCTCAGTATATGTATCCGCGGGTGAAAAGAGCACCTCAGAACTTGCGGGGCGATCGGTTGTCCACTTAACGAGCGCACTCGTCGTTTCCACAATCACTGTCGGGGGTCCCACAATAGTAAGGTCTTCAGTGATACCCTGAATCGCCTTTACGGTCTCATTGAGGATTTCCTGCAATTTTTCGGGAGAATTGATTTGTTTGATTTGCTCAAGTACCTCTTGTACGGTCTGTGACTCGGACTGTGATTGCGACTGCGATTCTGACTGGGACTGACTTTGACTTTGTACTGTCTGATTCGTTTCGGTCTGCGTCTCTTTTCCCTCCCCTGCCTCGGCGCCTGATTGTGGTGTGCCTTCGGTGAGTACCTTGTAGTTCGCAGATATACCTTGGTTACCATCGACGTCTGACGATACGACGCGGAAGTAGTATGTACGTCCTGGCTCTAGTTTGTTGAGCGTCACTGAGTGCTCGATTCTATCTGCGGTCGGAATACGGACAATACCATAGTCTTCTTGGAGGCCGTAGTTGATGGTGGAGTCCGCTTTTTCATCCGTCGTCCACGTAATGGTCACCGTGTCTTCAGCGACGTTCGTTATTTGCACATTCGTAATATCGGGAGGTACCGTATCTGCTGCATATACGACAGGAAAGACGTGCGCATAGTACGCAATACAAAAGAGCGTCAGTACCGCTGAAAAAAGCGAACGATTCATGGGATTGTACCTCTATCATAAGTAATTCCACGCGAATACGGAATGCTTGTACGTAGGATAACTTATTGCATCGCTCAAATTAGAAATCATTTATTGCATAAAAGATATTGGTGCCAAAGTGTGGTACACCCGCAACACCATATGGAACTGCAATTCCCCAAAAGAGTTGATCAATAAGTGGTGTGAGTGAGATTGGTTTTGCAAGATCGACATTGTAATTCGCTGTACTCGAACCGAGTGCGGTACAGTTCGTACAGGTGTTATACGTAAATGTGGAAGTTGCAAAATGTTGCCGGTTCACAGGAATAACTGAGATACTCCCATCAGTCAGGTCGGTACCCTCGAGTGAAATATCAATACCGTCATTCCCGAGGTTTTGAATGGTGGTGGTTGCGTTGTATGAACCAGTATCCGCATTGACCTCAAGGGCACCGTAATTGATGCTTGTATCAACGGTGAGTGCTCGGAGCGTCACCATGTCAGGAGAGTACGAGGTCGTCGAGCCAACAGCCCCCTCAAGGTCAGCCACCTCAAGTGCTGCGGTCCACGCATCACCCGCGTACGTGCCCGTATCGGTCGGGTTCGCAAAGTAGTATATGTCGGCGTAGCAGACAATATCACAGGAGTCACCGGCACAGTTCGTGTAGGAGCACGTTCCACCCGTGGTCGTCATACGGTAGCAATTGTTGTCGTCCGGTGCACAGGTATACCCCACGCCCGCAACAGGACCATTTTGATAGAACGTGGTCGTTGCGGGACCAAGGTCGTTCCACCCATTCATGTCACTCACCGTTCCGGTCGCGTACACGCGTGTGGTTGTGCCCGGCATGAGCGTGATATCGAGTCCACCGTTGAAGTTGAGCGAGGTAATGTTTGGAGTAAAGCGTAGGTTGAGTTCGGCAACGTGTGAGTAGGAGTCGAGATCGGTCCCCTCATTCGATACTCTGAAGCAATAGTTGGAATCGGTAACGTCTGCTGTCGGTGTGAGAGCATACTCGAGTTCTGTATAGGTGTTTTGCGGGAGCGTGATATTGCCGGTGTTGTTACTCCCCTCTTCAACTATTTGACCACTTATAAATGTACCGTCACCGCCAAGTACGTCAGTTGTGGGATCCAGGTCAGCGAAATGTGTGGACGACTGCATACAGAAGGCGCTCCCCGTACAACTTGCCTGGTTTGGTACTTCCACAAAGTCGTTGTAGTTAACTGCCTCACAGCTCGGTGATACTCCCTTTGGTGCAAACTCAATTTCATAGTTTTGGTTATTTACCTGCAACCCTGTATTTTCTACGAGGAAACGAGCGCGTACGATATCGCCGATATCGATACCCGTAGCAGGAGTATTGAGCGCTCCACGCCATGATGCGCCACCGGGCACCTGTTCACCACCAAAGGTAGTGGTTGGTGTTGTTGCCGTAAGTGTACGCGAGGTATACACATCCCATGCACCATGATATGACCACAATGTGTAACCCACACCTCCTGAAGTATATCCACCGTTATCTGTTGCACTCGTCGTCGCTACCACCGCTCCATTCTTTTTCAAGGTGACAAACATCGAATCATCAGTATCCCAATCTACCTCGACCTCATACCAACCCGTGCTATACGTCACAGTGGTCGATGCAAGTACCGTACCCGACGTGTCACGGTGCAGTACATTCTTTGCGAGAGAGAGGCGGTCGGTACCAAAGAGTTCGAGACACACTGCGTAGTTTTGTGTTTGATTTTGAGTACCAAAGAGCGTACACATTTCATCACCCGAACCGGAGGTTGTATCGATATATGCCATAGTACGAAGCGTCTGTCCTTGCTGTACTACATTACTGGCGATGTACATACCTCCAAAATCAGTTTTGCCGTTTGTTGGGTCGCTTGCAACGAGTTTATATGTACGCTCGTACGCACTGGTACCTGAAGTAGTAAATTCAGGGGTATCACCCGTGTACGCGGAGAGACCATTTTCATACGTATCAGCAAATGCAAATGTGGTTGTTGCTACACTTCCATCACTCACACCGTTGTTGCCGTAGTACATGTATATTTCTGTATCAGTCGAAGTTGCGAGTGTCGGTACTTCTACCCACACGACTGCTTGAGTACTTCCTGTGTAGGTTTCTATAAAGTGCGAAATAAGTGTTGTTCCATCACTCGAGGTAAAACGCAAATCTTCAAAGTCAGGTTGCATGTCTCCCGTCTCATGAGTCACCGTGAATTGTACTGTCGCGTTTGTGTATGCTACAGGGTCTGCGTTCGTAATCGTCACGCGCTTGCGCTTTGTCCACGAGAGGTCATACCACTCACTATCGGGCACACTTTCCCCACCGTCATCATTGCGGAAGCGGTACGCAGACTGCTGGGTGAGCAGACAGGAACTGTCATCCCAATGAATTGAACTACACGCATCAGCACCATCAATATCAAAGTACTCACCATCGAGGTTCCCCGTATGTCCGGTGAGGGTCCACGCGCTCGGTGTGGTACCCACCACCTCAATGTTTGCACCCGTGATTGCGGTTGTTGTTGCAAAGGACGTACTGGTAATTGTGAGCCCAGCATTGTAGTTGAGTGTCGTTGAAGAGAGAGTAATGAGTGATCCACCGTTTACCACGAGGGTGAAATTACCTTCTGAAAGTGAGGAGATAAGGGTATTACCACTGAGCGTGAGGCCGTCTGCATCCATATCGTCAAAACTGTAGTAAAGCGCATTGAGTGTACCCCCGAGGATATCTGTGGTGTAGGTACCACTCCCCTGATTGCCAATCATCGTATCGAACCCGTTTGCACCCACGATATTGAGTGTACCTCCGGTAAACGTGGTCGTGGCCCCCTGTGCCATATACACATTCACCTGTCGGGGAGATCCACCGAGTGCCGTCCCGTCGAAGTCGGTTGCGTAGCTCCAGTAGTCGGCACCCGTGGTACGGAGATAGTTACCGTAGAGGTAGAGTGCACCACTCACACCTGCATGGTCTTGTGAGTAGAAGGAACTGAGCGTGTCGGCCATGGTGATGGTACCCGCACTGTCCCATGCGCGGAGCGCAGTTGAAGAGCCCACAATGAGATTGTTGTAGGTATCGCCACCACTCGTTTTTGTGTTGATCGTGTACCCGGTACCGGAATTAATCGTGAGTGTACTCCCCGTCCACGTTGTCGCTCCCCCACCCACGTAGTTGGTGAACACACCTCCCACAGTGAGTCGCGTGCTCGAGCTCTGGGTGAAGCTCGTCGCGCTCGTGAGTGAGAAATTCCCTGAAGTTGTTGCATTCCCAGAAATAGTCCACCCACCGCCCGCACTCGCCAGAGCGACGTTGTAGAACACTGAGTTTCCTGGATTGATTGTTTCTCCCGTATCGCTCGAGTTAAAGAGGATTGTTCCGCTTGAGTGGTTGAATGAGCCACCGGTATTGAGGAACGAACCGGCTATGGAAACGGTACCCGATGCGAGGTTGAGACTACCGCTTTCAATACCGAGGGTACCCATGAGGGCGACGTTCGTGTCGGTCATCGTGTACGTACCGGTACCCGCAATCGTGGTACTGCCGAGGTCTGACCCGTGGAGCGTCAAGAGGCCAGCGGAGCTACTCCCATAGAGACGGAGCGTTCCACTGTTGTGCGTAAAGGTGCCGTTGTTCACAAAACTCCCACCAACGGAGAGTATCCCCGTTGGTGCGGAGACTGTTCCCTGCATGATGTTGAGGTTGCCTGTTGTGGTGGAGTTTGTACTGAGATATGACCAGCTTCCTGAGCCGTTGAAGGTGGTGGTCCCAAAACTCGAACTTCCCGTGCGGACACTCTTCGCGCCACTCGCCGTGAAGTACATACTCCCCCCATTCTGCGTAAAGCTCCCTCCCGTATTGAGGAATGAGCCACCGATTGTCGTCGTTGCTGTGGGGAGTGTGAGCGCACCCTGAGTAATGGTGAGGTCGTTCAAGGCAGTCATGAGACTGTCGGACACACTCCAACTTCCTGAGCCATTGAGTGTGAGATTGTAGAATGCGTTTTGATTTGTATCGATGGTTCGCGAAGCACCACTCGTCGTGAAGGTGAAGGTTGAGGTCTCTGCATCAATGGATGCACCACTGCCACTGATGAGGCTTCCACCTATGGTGTGCGATTCAGCTCCCGTTGCATCGAACACCGCGTTTGAAAAGAGCTCCAGTGTGCCATCATATGGAGATCCACCACCGCCTCCAGAGACAGTTACGTTTCCACCCGGACGGAATGTCTTACTATTCCACACAATCAATTTTGTGTTTGCGGGGAGTGTGAGCGTGTCTGGTGAACCGTTCACGGTCGCAAACGGCACATCACCATCATTTCCCGAACTCCACGCATTCATGTCGTCAATAGAAAGGGGATCAACTCCCTCATGGCGAACAATCACACGATTCTCGTACAGGTCGAAATTACCAATCGTCGAGTAGGTATCTTCAGAAACAGTCGCTCCTTTCTCTGTCTGTCCATCAATGTACACGATGAATGAATCTCCGATATTAAAGGATACTCCCGTAAAGGTGTACACTCCCGTGCCACCGCCGAGGCCGTCACCATCACAACTCGTTGTGTACTGTGTTGCACCACCCACGACAAGTCGGAGCGTGTTCGAGCCATCGCACGCGGTTGATATGCTCGATCCTTCGTCACTGTACACGACACCCGACACTGAAATTGATGTTGAACTGTTGTCCCAGACAATGTAACCGGGGTCTCCACCATTTGCTCCCGGATCAATGTCGTATGCCTCACCCGCGATAGACCCACTGTGATTGGTGAACTTCCATGAATTCAGAGTGGTTCCTGTGGCGGTTACATTGTATGCAGGTGATGCACCAGAAGTCCCAAAGTACGTGTTCACAATCGTCTTAACCTGTATTGCGGTTCCTCCGACGGTAATGGCCGTTCCACTGTTTTGTGATACTTCGAAGTCGCCATAGGAGAGTGAGACAATGTTTGGTGTACCGCTAAAGATGAGACCATTTACGTCTGTGTTACGAATGCTGTAGTAATTCCACGTTGTTGATGCAGTACCACCTACGCGAAGACTGTAAGTACCACTTCCCTGATTTTGGATGGTTGTTGATCCTGTTGGACTACCCACGACCGCAAGACCTCCACCTGTATAGAGAAGGCTACTTCCATTCGCAATGTAGACATGTGCGATGCGCGGTGAGCCAAGCACGTTGCCCTCAAAGTCAGTTCCATAATTCCAATAGTCAGTGCCCGAGGTTTTTGTGTATGACCCGTAAATGTACAGATTTCCATTTACATTTGCGTGGTTTTGAGAATACAGTGAACCAGCACTGTGCACATCGTATGTCCCCGCATCGCTCTTCCACATGCGAATCTGTGTACCGCTCGCGATACTGAGCGTGCCGTACGTATCACTCGTCGTTGAAGCATTGATGGTGTAATTACCTCCGCCGTAGAGGAACAGCACTGAGTTCGCCCATGTGGTCAACCCACCACTCACGTTATTTGCAAAGGTACCTCCAACCGCCAGTGACTGACTCGGTGAGAGCGTAAATGAACCCGCGCTGGTAAGTGTGAATGAACCTGAGGTGGTTGCGTGTTGCAATACAGTGAAGGCACCCGCGCCATTTATGATGAGGTTACTAAACCATGAGCTTCCCGCGGAAATGTTTGAGGTGCCACTTCCGTCAAAGGTGATGGTCCCCCCGCTTCCGGTAAAGGTGCCCAGATTGACCCAATCTCCCGCGACCGTTGTGAGCGCGCTCGCGCTTCCCACAAAAGTCCCCGTGCTCTCGATGCGCACGTTGCCGTTCACATCGAGCGCGGGGTCGGATGAATCGAAATTCACGGTGGTGCTATTCGGACCACCCACGGTGAGATTGTTGGTTACGATAATTCCGATACTCATTCCGATATAGGTTGGTGAACCACCCTGAGCTTTGAGATCGAGATTATAGTATGTCGTGTTTAGGATACTCGTCGTTGCAACACCACTATATCTGACAGTACTCGTTGCCTCAAGGTATGTTCCATTCTCCACAAAAACATTTCCCGTACCTGAAAGGTTCCATACCGAACCTCCTCCTTGAAGGAAGTGTGCAGTACTGATGGTGAGTTTTCCTGAAATCGTTGTGGTTGCATTGCTTGCGGGTGTCGTGGTGCCGACAGTGACCCCGTTTCCGAGTACGAGGTTTGCGAAGGTCCACGGTGTACTGCCCCCGAGTGTATTTGTCTGCTCTATCGTGGTGGTACCGCTTCCCATTGAGAGGGTTCCATTCCCCGAGAAGGAACCGCTTGTCAACGTGATATTCCCTGTACCGGTGACCGTTCCTGTTGCAAGCGAAATACCCTGTGCAGAACGTATGTTGCCATTCACATTCCATGCTCCACCCACTCCTGTAAAGGAGAGTGTGTTAAAGGTAACCTCTTGCGGTGATGGAGTGGTGATTGTCTTACCTGAAGTAGTCGCATTCATAATTACCGTCGTTGAGGCGGGAGTAAAGGTTGCACCGGTGTCCATAGTGAAGCTTCCACCGAGGGTATACGTGGACGTCGCGTAACCTGTAAAGGTAGCATTGTCATCGATATGGAGTGAACCGTCGAACGAGGTGCTCGAAGCATTTCCCTGCACTGTAATATTTCCATTTGCATTGAACGAGGTACTCGAGGCGATGTGGAGTTCCGTATTTGAGAGGAGGGTGAGTGTATTCACTGTTCCGGTTGCCACGGTGAAGCGAAGGTCAGTGTCATCAACACTATCGAACATTGCCATGTCGCTGATTGAGAGCGGTACCACATCCTGATGCTTTGTGATAATTCTGTTCGCGTAGATATTATGATTCGCAATATTTCCGGTGGGAGTTTTGGTCACCACGGCACCACGCTCGCCACCATTGGTATCGAGGTAGGTGGTGAGCGCGACATCACCAATGATGCCGTCAACAGTGATGCTGTAACTGCCATCTGTAGGAGAACACCATGTTGAGGTCGCATACGATCCTCCATTGATAACCACCTTCACATTTGGTGATGAACCATTACAGGTAGGTGATCCCATGGTGGTGACTCCATCGTCACTGTAGACCGTTCCTGAAACAACAATACTGAGTGAACTATCATCCCAACGAATCGAGCCCGGGTCGCCGGTGTCGTTGTCGAATGCTTCTCCATCAATAGTGCCCGCAGAATCACGGAACCACCAAAATCTCGTTGGGGTTCCGTCGTTTTGAGTCACATTGCGTCCTGTTATTGCTGTCGTTGTAGAGAATGTCACGCGAGAAATTTGCAGTGAACTCGTTGCATTATCAATAGTTGATGATGAGACTGTCATGGCCGTACCGGATGCAACACCAAGCGTGAATGCGCCGTCTGAAAGTCCGAGGACTTTTGTAGAACTTGCGAGTGTAAGACCTTTCGCACCGAGGTCTGCAAAACTATAATATGACGCAGACGTCGTACCGTGGAGTACTGAAACCAAATACGTTCCGATACCTTGGTTGGCTACTGTGGTGGTGGCTGTTGGTGTCCCAATGATATTGAGTGTACTTGTTCCAAAGAGCGCTGTTGTGCCACTTGCGAATCGGACGTTTACCTGACGTGATGTACTTGCGGTGAGTGGCGTGCCATCAAAGTCAGTCGCGTAACTCCAGTATTCAGTTCCACTGGTACGGACATACTCTCCAAAGAGATAGAGAGCACCGTCGACGTTATTGTGGTCTTGTGAGTACAGTGAGCCGGTACTATGAATATCGTACACCGTTGAAGTTGAATTCCACATCTGAATATCAGTATTTGCTTTTACGCGGAGCGTGTCGTACGCATCTCCTATATTTCCCTTTCCGTTAATACTGTAATTCCCTGCTTCGAGTGAGAGTGTCGACCCTGTCCACGTGGTCGTAGCACCACCAACACCGTTGGTGAACATGCCACCTACCGCAAGAGTTTTTCCTGAGGCGAGTGTTGATGATGCTGATGCAGTGAGTGTGACGTTACCCGTCGTCGTCGCTGATTCAGTAATAGTCCAGCCCCCCGTTGCGCTATTGAACGTCATATTGTTTAGTGACGAATTTCCGAGTCGCACGGTCTCCCCTACGTCGGTTGAGTTAAAGAGCACGGTTCCACTATTGTGATTCACTGTCGTCCAGTTTCCATACGAGCCACCCACTGAAAGTGTCCCCGAAGGGAGTGTGAGCGAACCTCCGGTCACCCACACACTTCCAAGAGCCGTGACATTCGCATCGATGAATGACCTACTTCCACTCCCTGAAAATGCGAGGCTGTTGAATGAGCTCGCTCCCACATCGATGGTGTACGTCCCCGCACCCGTGAAGCTCACCGTGCCACTATTGTGGTTGAAGGTACCACCACTTTGCGTGAACGACCCACCGACAGAGAGATTTGCGCTTGGGAAGGTGACCGTACCCTGCGTAAGGAGGAAATTATTCGATGTGGTCGCATAGGTGTCGAGGAATGACCATGAGCCAGTCCCCGTGAACGTCATGTTATAGAAGAGATTTTCAAATGGCGTACCACTCGCGGAAATAGTCTCCGCACTTCCTGAGGTAAAGAGCACAGTGCCATTATTGTGTGCAAAGGTGCCTCCCACTGATGAGAATGAGCCTGCGAGTGTCGTGGTGCCATTTGGTGGAAGGTTCACGGTACCGGTAGAAACTCTAAAATCATTACCTATGGTAAGAAGCGCTTCTGTAAATGACCAGAGACCGCCCGCACCATTAAAGGTGAGATCGTAGAACGCGTCACCGCCTGCGGTGATGGTGCGATTGGTAGTGGTCGCTGCCATAATCACCTCACCGCTACGTGCATAGAATGTATTATTGTTTATCCAATTTGTGTATATGGTGATGTCATTTGCTGCCGAAGCATCGAGGATGTCGTCTGCACCGATAGTCATACTCTGCGCTTTAACGTTTGTGGTATAGAACGTAGTTTTTCCTGAAGTACCATCAACAACGACGTTACCAACGTTTTGTAGCGCGCCACTCTGGTCTGACCACGTGGTTGGATTCACCCCATCAAATGTAGTCGTGCCTATGCCCGTAAACACACCGAGTGCCCCTATCGATAGATTACCTCCGATGGTAAGTAACTGTGTGCCACGGGCAAGCGTGCCGTATTGGAGTGAGAGCGTGCTGTCTGCATCGAGTGCACTTCCGAGTGTCCATGTAGCAGATCCGAGCCCTTCTCCAAAGGTTACATTGTTAAATGAAGGAGTTGTAGCACCCGTACTGTCGACAGTCTCACTCGTGGTAGTCGCGGTGAATATAACCGTAGAGCCGGCAAGCGTCGTGGTTGCATTATTATCCCATGAACCGCCAACACGCATGGTGTTTGCTCCTAGGGTGAATGTACCATCATTTCTAAAATCGTGGGTAATGATATCGGTGCCGGTACCCGGTGCATACGTATTTCGCGCAAGCACACGCATACTTGCATCCGCACATCCCACATCCGCACACATCGTGAGGTCATTTCCTCCATCAACGTTAAAGAACAAATCTTCATCACTTGAGAAGTCGTACGTGCCAATATCACTATGTGAAAGTGATGCAGAGTCATCAGAACCGATGGTCACATGGCGTTTTTGCAAACGCATGCCTGTGATATCAGGAGTACCATCGTACTTCGTCACCGCCACCGCCTCATCAGCGTCGAGCACACCAGACGCAAAGACAGTCACCACATCCCCACTAAAGAAGGTGACATCATCAATGGTCCATGTGCCATTTGACTGAATTGAACCGGTCTTACCAAGTTGGAGTACACCATTAACCGCAACCGCAAGGCTACCGCTCGTAGTCGACGCTGTTCCGTCATATTCAAAGGCGGTACCCGATATGCTAAATCCACGTGACCACTCGAGTGTCCACTCATTGAGTGTCGGACACGTTGCGCCGTTACAATCGAGATTACCCACAATGCGAATCTGATTGTATGTCGTTGTGTCGAGACCTTCGAGATTCACGGGGCCAGAAGTAAAGCCGGTCTCATTTCCCGAAAGTGCCGCGTTTGAAATCACTTCCCACGCACCTGTTCCGTTTACGTATTCAAGTTGATACAAAATCTGGCTACCGCTCAGTTCAACATCCTTCCACGAAAGCTGACCCCACGCAGGCCCACTCCCATCGTCAAAATCAATCGTCGGAGATTTAATCACGCCTGACGACAGTGGTGATGGACGAATTGCAAATTGGAAGCCCGACGCACCATCACTTGCGGTCATGGTAACCGTCGCTGCGCCTGTGGCTCCTGCAGTCGACATAGCGCGTGTTCCCCACGTACCCGCAGCGTTGGTACCCAGTGTACCCGCTTGGATCTCCGCCTGCTCCACCCACCCTGTGCCCGCGACGCTGAATGGGTATGTGTCACCGCCGTCCCCTGAAAGGGTATAAAACGCAAGTGCCTCACTTACGGTAGTAGTGATGCTCGTTACCGGATGGTTGAGAAGATTGGCGGCTGAGTTGTAGTCTGCACCGGTGACATTGATTGGGCTTGCGGTATCTACTCCGGTCAGACGCATGTAATAACCCCAATAGTCATTCGACGATTGTGCGGGAACATTGACTGTTGTACCTTCTGTGCCGTCAGCAATGCGGTAAAAAGCTGCGGTGTGTGCTTGTGATGAAGCGTTTCCTGCTTCATTGATGAAGGTAAATCCGGAAGGTTTGAGACCGATGTTATTCCACTGAGCGGTGGCTGTGGTGTTATCATTTCCGACAATGATAAGGAGGAGGTCGCCCACCTGTACCCCTGTTGGCTTCGTGAGTGTGAGTGACGAGTTTGGCACGGCTGTATTTGATGTCCACCCACTCTCGAGCACAATACCACCACCGATCCCCACACTCCCTGATGCGGTTGTTACGTCGGTGAGTATTCCCTTTTCAAACTGCAGACCTAGTGTCTGATGCCATGTCGAAACAATTACCGGCTCACCCGAGGTTGCGGTGGTGAAACTCCATGGGTCAGACCAGAATGAGAAACTATCACTTCCAGAGGGGTCCTTAGCGCGCACACGCCACCAGTACGTAGAACTTGCTGTAAGTATATCTGCTGTCTGCACCTTGTACGCAATGGTGTCACCAGAAATATACGGACTTACGGTATCAGCGCCCGTCGTGAGATTGGTAAAGCCTGCGGGCGAGGTGCTCGAGTTTCGTGTGGTCGTCCCTGTACTAAAGGTGTAGTCGGTTGACCACGAGATTTCATATTCGAGATCTTGTCCTTGTGGGTCAGTGGAATGGAAGGTAAATGTTGGTGTCGTCGTGGCAAACTTTTCGTTATCGAACGGATGTATGTGTGTGGTCACCGACACGCGCTCTCCCCACGTTACCGACCATTCAAGGAGTGTTGGTGCACCACTTCTAAAATTAGCGCGTATACGTATCACGTCGTATATTGAACTATCGAGATCAAGGAGATCAACCGGTGATGTGTCGTAACCCGCGGTATTACCGGGAAGCGCACTATCGGGAATAAGTTCCCACATACCATCGGTGTAGTACTCTAGGTGGTACAGAATATCGTTTGCAGAGCCTGTCTCAGTGAACGTAAAACTTCCCCACGCGTTACCCGTAGTGCCATCGCTAAAGTTGATGGCGGTACTTGTTGTTGTACCCGTTGTAGACCCGCTTGCGAACGCGACCAGATTACCCGCAGTTGCATTCGTCCCCACGAGCGTGTCCGTGTCAAACTGTGCTTCTGTCGTTTGAAGCCATGTGCTAAAACTTACTGAACCAATCGTGAAGCTATCTGCAGTAGACCACTCACCATACACACCCGAACCGACGTCTTTTGATTGCACACGCCACCAGTAGGTAATACCACTTGTCAGTGCCGAAGGAATCGAATAGCGCATACGCGCAAAGTTATTGAATGGCGTTTTGTCTGATGTTTCCTCAATATTTATGAAGTCATCGAGATTTGTTTCCGACTCGGTATCTACCGCAGTTGAACCGAAGTTGGGGTCATCATCAATCTGTATACGGTAGTCAACTTCATTACCTTCAGGATCATTGGTAACAAACTCAAACCACGGCGTCGTGCTCGCGAATTTTTCATTATCAAATGGCGTATAGAGGGTTGGCGCATCAGGTGCACTGTTGGTGATGAGTGACGGGTAATTGGTGTATGACCGGAGCAGGTCACCATCAGCATTGACCATACGGAAACAGTACGAGCTTCCCGGGACTCCCGCATTGTTATAGAGCGTCCAGTCCCATTCACCGTATTGGCCCACATTTATTGCAGTGTGATTTGGGTACGAATTGTTACGCTCTTCATACGATTCCACGACATCAGAATTGGTGAGTAACGTGGACGGAAGTATCGTCGCATCGGCAATGGTGGGATTATTGAAACCACGCCAGAGCGCCGTCGTGCTTGCGGTGTCCCCTACGTCATACCAGGTAAGGTCGGCACTGCAGGTTTCCCCTTCCGCAAACTGCAATTTGAACGACGCGGTACCTATTGAGGCACTCGTCGTCGTACTCATAAGAGACATGCGGAGACGCAGTTCGTCGTGTGGAAGTACTGCTCCATCCATATCAATGGGTTCATTTTCTGAAAGCGGTGTCACGCCACTTACCCATGCATCTGCAGGATTGTATTCGTCAATATTTTGATACCAACGATAATCCTCTTGCGTAAATTGTGGGGAGCGTACCCACCGGACGGACCAATCATTGAGTATCGGTGACGAAATTGCACTTGCCTGATCAAAGCTCGCCACAAGACAAATGCGATTGCGTGTCGTTGTCGAAAGTCCTGAAATATTGAGCGGGCTCGAAGAGACATCGAAACCGGCGGTGTTTCCCGAAAGTTCACCGTCTGGCACCATCACGTTACACGTCGACGTTGAGGTTGAAGCATAGTAGACACGCATACGCAGTGTCGCACCGGTTGGTACGGTCGCGTCCCACGCCACTTCACCCCACGTACTTTGGTTCGGTACAAAATCATGATCAATAATAGTGGATGTAGCGGTACCAACACTTCCCGTTCCTGAAACCTTAAGGCTCATACCGCTCATAGAGTCAACCGTGTTTGCATTATTTGCGGTATGCGCAGATGCTTCTGTTCCGGAAGTGGTTGCGTTTCGATTATTGATATGAAGACCAACTCCCCAGTTTGCCGTTGGTGTAACTACAGTACTCACCGTCGATGGATTTGGCCATGTAGCATTTGACCACGTAGTCACGGTGCGTGCATTGTTTCCTACCGCAGAACGGGCGAGGTTTACAATTTCGATTGCCTGGTCTCCCTGACCGATTGTCAGTCCAGCTGCAAAGGGACCAACAGTACCATCTGCAGTTGCGTCAAAATAATTTCGCGCATCAGTAAACACAACTGACTGATTTACCCCCGCAAAAACTGATGCGTATACAAATGTATAGTACGCCGTACCCCCCGTAATTTGGACATTGAGTACCGTACTTGTTGCGGCAACAATATCCGCATCTTTGAGATAATACAAATACGTATGGTTGACGTTTGTCGCATTGGTACCGTCTCCAGTAGCAAGGGTGAGCGGCTTCCCTCCATAGTACACACCTACAGTTTGCGTGCCCGCAGTACTGCGTGTAGATGCGATAGCAACGACAAGAACCCGGTCGGTGCCTGCACCAATTGAGTACGATGCGTTGACGGTACCCGATGGGTACGCGGTATTTGCGTACTGCTGAGCCCACCCTGATTGTGTCGTGATGTCCACCACAGCAGAACCAAGTGTTGCAATCTGAATACCGTCTCCAGTTGCGGTCGCATTTGCAAGACCATTGAAACCAAATTGTGCGTTTGTGGTCTGATACCACTCTGGTGTGGCGTTACCCGTACTGATAGTAATACTCCGCACTGAGGAAGTTGCGCTCCAGGTGTTGGTACCCAGTGGGTCACGCGCGCGCACGGCCCACCAATAAGTGATGCCCTCCGTAAGTGCGTCGGCAGATTGTACGATGTAGGTTGTCGTTGCACCCGCACTAAAGGTGGCGCTACTCCATCCGGCGTCAGTAGGATAATTAGATGACTGTTTGGTAAAGACCGGTGAGGTGAGTGTAACGTCGTCATCCACGATAATCTCGTACTCGAGCGCGTTATTCTCATAATCAGTCGATGCGAATCCGCCGAGCGTTGGCCGTGTTGTCGTTGATTTTTGGTACTCAAATGCGGGCGTGAGTGCAAGCACTGGTGTGTATGGCACTTGATTCGGGACTACCCACCCCACCGTCCATGCATCGAGTGATGGCGAGGTCGCTCCTGACGCAATACTGAGTGTTGCCTTCACGCAAATACGGTTATACGTTGTTGTCGACAACGAGGATATCCAGAATCCACTTTGACTCACGTCAAATCCGGCACTGTTTCCAGAAAGAGCACTGTTGGGAACGAGTGTGTCACACGATGTTGTACTTGAGTAGTACACGCGCAGTTTTACATCAGTATTTGCTGGTTCGGTGGTGTTCCAAATCACATCTCCCCAGTCTGCCTGACCAGGTACCCAATCAAAGTCAATCTCCGGTGACATAATCGTACCCTGAGGATCCCCCGGATTGATAGCAAATTGGAATCCTGAGGCACTGTCATTTACATTCATCGCTACCGTTGCAGCCCCTGTTGCACCTGCGGTGACCATTGCACGTGTGCCCCATGTACCCGCGGATTCAGTACCCCCTGCTCCGGCCTGTATTTCGGCACTTTCGCTCCATCCTGCACCCGAGACACTGAATGGATATGTATCAGCACCATCACCTGCAAGCATATAAAACGCAAGGGTATTCGCCTGTGTCGTCGTAATACTTGGTATCGCATGACTTACGGCAGCAGAACCGTTATAGTCAGCGCCGGTCACATTGATTGGGTTTGTGGTCGATGCGCCTGTAACACGTACGTAATACCCCCAGAAGTCTGCAGATGCCTGCGCGGGAACACTCGTGGTAGCGTTCTCAGTTCCATCTGCAATACGATAGAAGGCAGCTGAGTGAGCCTGTGAGTTTGCGTTGTTTCCCGATTCGTTAATCAACGTAAACCCAGACGGTTTCAGTGTTGCATTATCCCACTGATCGGTGTTTGTGGTATCGTCGTTACCTACAAGTATCAAAAGTAGGTCACCCACTTCAACGTTGGCAGGTTTCGTGAGTGTGAGCGATATACCAGGAGACACGACATTTGATGTCCAGCCACTCACCACCGTCGGCACACTACTCGTGGTTGTTGACAAATTTACACTTCCTGTTGTTGTACTTATGTTCGTTTGAACCCCATCTTCGAATTGAAGTCCGAGTGTCTGGAACCATGCATGCGCAGAGAGCGTCGTATCTATAGTGATACTTTGTATAGTGGAGGTTGCGCTCCACGTGTTGGAGCCCTGTGGGTCACGTGTTCGTACACGCCACCAGTATGTGGTGCCATTCGAGAGAGCATCTGCGGGCTGAACAGTGTATGTTGTCGTGGCACCCGAAGTAAACGTTGATGACGCCCACCCAGTATCAGTAGGATAATTTGATGATGTTTTTGTAAATGCTGGTGAACTAAAATCAAAACTATCATCAACGACAATTTCATATTCGAGTCGGTCACTCTCTGCATCAGTCGCTCTGAATGAGAACGTTGGATGCGTCGTGGTGCTCTTTTGATTATCAAAAGGAGTCACGAGTGTCGGCGCGCTCGGCGTATAGTTGGTAAGGAGTTTTGGATAACTCGTATATGCAAAGAACGGCGCGGTGTCGCCCTGCACCATACGGAAACAGTACTCCGTGCCTGGTGTGGCACCATTATTTTGGAGTACAAAGTCCCACTCGCCGACTCCATTTACTACTATCTGATTTGGCGTGACCGTCGCATACCCATTTTCCTCATAGGTTTCACTCACGGTACTCCCGGTAAGGAGTGTCGAAGAAAGTGTGCCGTGGTCAGCAGGAGTTGCGTTGTTACCACGCCATATCGTATTTGATGTACTGGTGCCTACGTCATTCCATATACCGATAGCATCACAGGTGCTTATGTTTTCTCCATACTGGAGTATGAATGTCTGTCCCGTGGTGGAGGTGGCGTTCTGCACCGTCGCATTCATACGAAGTCGCACTACTTCACTATTTTTCACTGGTGAAGAAGTCGCTGTAATCGCCTCACCCTGAGCAAGGTTGGTGCCTCCCTGTGGCCACACGTCAGTCGGTGTTTGTAAATCGTTATTGACATACCAACGGAAAGAAGTCTGCGTATAGAACGGGTTATAGTTCGCACGCTTCCCCATAATGACCGTGAGGTATGGAGGAAGATGACTTGGATTACTAAAACTATATATATTAACTTTGTGTGTATGTACATTCGATGCACCGCTTGCACCACCTGCGTCAGTTGATGCAGCTGATGGGTTGGTTGAACTCGCATTATTTATATTTATGTGTGAGTGATTTGTAGCACCTCCTGTTCCTCCATACGTTGTAGAAGCCTTGATGAATTTTCCATTAAATGTCGACGTGGCAGCTGAAGATACATCAGTCCAACCACTCGGTACCTCATCAGTCCACATTGCAATCATATTGTTTGGTGGTAGACCGTCAGCAGAAATTTTTGCAAGAAGGACCTCAATATATGGTGGTTCATTACTGACTGCGCCTGTGCTCGTACTCACCGTATGGAAGTGAGTTGGTGACGCACCGTTCGCTCCACCGCCCGCACCCGTAGTTCCACCTGCTGCATTTGTGGTTGTACCCGTAACAGGGTGCGTGTGAGTATTAGCACCCCCCGTTGTCCCCGGAGTATCTTCTCCACGAATATAATACCCGTCTTGCGCAGCATAGCGTGTCCAGCCACTCGGGAGTGATGATGAAGCGACATCGAAGATACCGATTGCTCCCGCAGGGATACTTTCCGGTTCGCCGGCATGATCGGTGAACTGGATGACACGAAGTTGACGATATCGAGGCAGACTTGAAGTAGCTGCTACTGTGAGTGTGGACATAGTGTGTGTATGTGCCGTAACTGCCGTAGTACCACTCCCTCCCGCTGCGATAGTAGTGAGTCCTGATGGTGTGACTGTAGCTGAAGCAGTGTGTGCGTGTGTCGCCGAACCCCCGGTAGTATTGTAGGTTGCATTACCCTGTGCAAAGTTTTGAAAGAATGACCCAGAACCACATGAGAGACATGACCACCCCGTTGGAATTGTAGATGCGTTATCCCAGTAGAGAATCATACTTCCGGTCGCGTCAGATGCTATCTGCCACTGTCGGTGCTCGAGGAAGACTACATTCGTCGAAGTGGCTTCCAGAACAGTCACCGACTCCTCACCCACAGAAATGACCGTGGTGGATTCCATGACTGGTTCCACTTCTTCTGTTACATCCTGTGCATGTACGAGCGTGCCGAGTATTGATTGGAGGAATGATACCGGTGTCGCTTCTTCAATCACTGGCTCTGGTTGCAGGAGCAAGTCCATAATGACATCACTCGGCAAGAGTACTGGTTCATTCGGGAGCACTTCCGGTATCGTGATGGACTCATTTGGTGTCTCTTCGACGGGCGCAGGCTCTGGTGTTGTCTCACTCTCTCCCACTGTGTCGCTTGGCAGGGTCTCAGGTGGAGTTGTTTCTTCAGAACCAGGGATTGTTTCTGATGGAGTAATCTCTACTGAATCAGGAGTATCTGAACCAGTGACCGGCTCTGCATCGGATGCTTCGGTATCATCTGTTACTACAGTCCCTTCTTCTACGACGACCGGCACTTCACCTTCGGGTGTAACTGTAGGTTGCAGTGACGCATCGGGTGTCAGTGTACCAGCGAGTTGCGCAGGGCCCAACTCATAGAGGTATGGTGAGAGGTCAGGTGCATCAAACTCATAGGACACCGTCTGGCTTTCTCCGGCTACAATACTCAAGTCCCACACCAATTCTGTGTAGCCATCCATGGTGCGAATACGTGCATCAGTATTGTAGACACGGAAGTTGCCGGGTACACGCTCAATGAGTTCGCCTTGGAAGGCACTGCGGAGGCCGTGTACGGTGAGTTCCATCGGATACATAGACGGTGGGTAGATACGGGTAGGACCATTACGCTCAATGGTAATTTGCTGATTTTCTGCGACGAGGAATGTGTCTACGGTGTGTGAAATAATGTTACCGTTGTCATCCAAACGCTCAAGGTACATTTCATACGTACCCGGAGCATCGGCAATAAACTGAGCGCTGTAATCTGGAACATCGGTAACGTTATTACCAAAACATTGTCCCGATGCGGTAACGGGAGGGTTTGTGATGAATCCGTTTGGATTTGCAATGTACAGATTGAGTGTTGCATTACACACCGTGTTTCCATTCGAGGTAAGTGCCCCCATTGAAACACTCACCACATCGTTTTGCGAATATTCAGTCTTGTTGCTGTTGATGGACAAGAGCCCCCACTGAAATTCAAGTGATTCAGTCGTCACATACCCACCTTCGTCAAATTGAATTTCAACGGTATAGAGTCCCGGCTTCAACCGTTCCCGATCAGCATCGTCAATGACAATTGAGACGAGTCCGTCTGTGGTAATGGAATATGTGGGTGAAGCTCCGATTGGTTCCCCTTCCGCGTTCCTAAAGGTAATTTCCTTGATTGATGCCAAGTCCGATCCGATGAGTGAACGAAGCGCGCGTATAAAGAAATTCCGCTGAGAGGTGTATCGCAAGTTAAACTGTGGTAATTCGTCACGAAGAAAATCGAGTCGATTACTGAGGAGTTCGGTGAAGTCGGGTCCATCGAGGTGTTTGAGCATCTCGTCTGTTGAAAAACGCTCTTCCAATAATTCTTTATCAAAAGTTACTATTCCCGCTTCAAGCCACACAGAGTCAATGAAGAGTGACTGGAGCTGTTGTACATCACCGACGAAAGAAATGGTGACGGTGAGGTCAGAGAGAAGCGACGGATCAGTAATTGAAGGAAATGAAATGAGGTAGTACCCTCCATTCATTGCATTCGACGCCTCTTGTTCAACGAGAATGCTTCCCGCATTTCTTTCAAATTCACCGAAAGAGTAATCGACAGAAATAAATCCCGGATTCTCAGATGTGCTTGCATCATATTGCCCAGCGAGTGAAAGTCGCAACTGCAAGTTATCGATAAACTGGCCACTCGCAAGCTCTGGAATACCGAAGTCGTGTAGGGTCAATTTGTACACCCCGGATTGTGATTCATCTGCACCCTCCCCAGATTCAGAAGTGGGAGTGTGGGTTGTTGTCCCGTCATCTGTACTCACTTCTTCACTTTCAATATCTTGACCTTGAACTTCAGTGGCGGAAACGGTATCTGCACCTGTTTCACCTTGTTGCCCCTCACCCTGCGCACTCTCACTCTCAATCGAACCCTCAGTTTCAGTCGACTGAACCTCTGCGAGAGGGATTTCTGTTTCGATTGATGGCGATGGTTCATTCGTCCCCTCGTCCACTGTCAGTGGTTCGGTCACTTCTGCCTGTGCGAGCAAGAAGTTCCCGACCACTTTTCTGAATACGCTCAAATATGACGAATCATCTTGTGAATGATTTTTGAATGTAACCGGCTCCGATTCAGGTGGGGCATCACCGGTACTCGTATCCGAAGGAACTTCGTTTATAGAGTTTCCTCCTTCTGGGTCTTGCTGAGTTTCGGCTGGTTCTGTACCGGTATCGCGCTCCTCTGCATTATTTTGGACTTCTGCATTTTCGGGTACAGCAGTGTCCTCAGAGTGATACTCATTTTGTTGCTGATTATTTTCTACCTGTACACGTGGTTCTGTTACAGCACGCAACGTCTCTTCGTCGAGATATGCAGAATTTTGCTCATTGAATTCTTGGAAGAGTGACTGCTCGCCTAAATCCTGGTAATTGAGCGTCTCGACATTTTTCCAATCTGATGAAGATATTTCTGATGGAAAAATATCAATTGAATTTGTCGTCGGCTGGAGCGGGTTCTTACCTTCAGCATTGGTAAATATCGGATCAACAAGAGAGACAAGGACAAACGACAATAGAACACAAAAAGTTGAGTATGTAAGTAGCGATTTATACCTACTTTTTCGCTCGCTCGCGCGACGAGAAAAATTGTATGTACGGTAGGAAAATTTTTGACTGGCGGAATGAAATGATAGTCCACTAATAAAACGCCACACTTTCAATTCTAGCGCTCTAAATATCAGTTTTTTAAATGTATTTCCTACTTTTTGAGAGGAAAATTTCACCACACGATGAAGTGAGCCAATACCCTAGGTAGAGTACGGCTCAACTATAATTATACCCCATCAAAGATTCATTTGACGGGGTATAACTGTGGATGACCAAAAACAATGAGCGCTAGCGACTATGTTTTCGGATCACATCCGATTTTCTTCCACACGGAAGAAAATCGGATGTCGTCATGTTGTGCTGGAGATCCTTTTAAACAATCTTCGTAGGAAGATCAGAAAACCTATTTGAGAATCTTGCTGACGTCGGTGATTTCTTTCTCGATGAGTGTCTCAGACACCTCGAGCGCTTGATTGAGACCCTCCACGGCTTCACGCTCTTTCTTGGTCAGGCGATCATTTTTTGTAATCATGTTGATTTGGTCATAGATCTCATCGCGGAGTGCGGAAAATATCTTTTCCATTTGATCCTGAATTTCTTTTGTTTCTCTGCGAAGCTTGTGCTCTTTTTGTTCGTGTTGTTTTTTGGTATAGAGCATATACACAAACTCAGCAATGAGCGCAAGGAGGAGTAAGAGAATGATAAGATTTTTCCCCTTGAAAATATCCCAAATCGAACCTGTTACAACCGTTTCTGCTGGTGGGTGCCACCCCGATGTAATGAGGACCGCTACGGTTGATTCAGTCTTATTGCCTGCTTGGTCAAATGCAATAACCTTGACCGTGTAGGTGCCATCTTCGAGATCCTTGAGGAGATAGCCAATCTTCGCTTCATCAGGAGTAATCTCGATTGGCTCACCATTTGCAATACTCAACTCATACTTTTTGATACCTGAAGTAACATCATTTGCTTCAAAGGTGAGTAGAGGAAATGCAGATGGTGAATTACCCGCACGAACATTAATAGTAAATGTTTCAGGGGGGAGTGTGTCAATAAGAAGCTTTCGATGGAGAATACCACCCCAGCCAACTTGGTTTTTGTACTGCATCGTAAGATACTGAACTCCGTCCGTGAGCAACTCTGCGCTGAGTGACAATTGATCGATAGGCGGGTCATACTCTGTTTTTGGTGTTGCTTCGGAAGAAGTAGCAATATCGAGAGCGAGCACATCGACATCGAACGGTACTTCCCACGTGAACACGCCCACCTTTGTGGCATACCAAACTTCAGGATCGAGGAACACCGTGGAGCCGGCTTCTGGCGCGCGCGGTGGATCACCGAAGGTAATCGTTGCATCTGAATTTTCCGGCTCTTCCTTTGGTTCCTCCGGTGGTTCTTCTCTCGGTGTTGGAGGAGTTGGTGTTGGAGTAGTAGCTGCAGTGATAGTGAAGGAGCCATTCACAGGGCTCGTGTACACATTGGTGCCGAGACCATCTGCGGCAAGCACCGAGGCAGATGCAACACTTACCGATGCAGTTCCCTCTTTGAGCACCTTAAAGGTCACGGACACAAGGTTTGAACGGGTTGAAAATGGTGTGGGACTACCACCACCAAACGTGATGGTCCCTGCGGTATTTGAGTACGTTGGTTCAGTCGTCCACAGTGAAAAAACCGAGCCTGTTTTTGAAACATTGGTAACCGAAAGTTTCGTGTTGTCAAAACTGAGTTGCGTTTCTACTGCATTGACACTCTTCCCTTGCGGATTTGTTTGTATGGTGACGGTAAATGATTGCCCTATTGCGTATGAGCCCGTGCTTGGTGAAACAGCGATGTCAGCCGCAAATGTATGCATCACACCGATAAGGAAAATTCCCACAACAAAAAAGAGTTGTGTGAGTGTGTGTTTTAAGTTGTAAGGTACGAAAGGAACAAACATGGTTACTATTGCTATTATCGAACGGGCTTACCCTTTACTCGATTTATTTTCAGTCTGACTTTTTCTTTTTCCTCCGGACGCAAAAGTGGCAACACGAGGACGAGCACACCATTTTTTACCTTCGCTTCAGCGTGTGCAATGTCGACACTCTCAGGCAAAATGATACGACGATAAAAGTCTCCCCATATGCACTCCTCCGTAAAAAATGCACCTTCGGGCTTTTTCTTTGCAAACGCCAAGTGTGTTGGACGGAGACGTTTCCCCTCTATAAGGACCACATCGGCATCGCCCTCAATGGATACATGAATATCAGAAAGCTCTGCACCGGCAGCTTGTGCATACACCACAATGAGGTCGGTGGTTTGAAACACATCAACGTCGAGCTGTACGATTTTATCGAGCGCGGTTTCTTCCTCGCTCGATTGCAAGCGTTGCTCAGTGCGTACACCTCGGCCTTTCAGTCTTTGCAAAAAGGACATATGTGTACAGTATACGACATCATCGTATATTTTTTTCAACAGTTATACACAAACAGCCTTCGGATAGAGAATAAAAGATATGGAATATGGAATAGATAATAGGACAACGCGTCGCGTTGTTAAATATTTTCTATTCTCTATCCTCTATTCTCTATTCTCTAACCTGTCCAATTAAATATCATAATGGAGAAGTCCGTGAGCGATACTTTTCCATCTCCATTGATGTCCGCTGGTGGGTTCGAGTTGCCTCCTGCGGTATTCCACCAGAAGAGCAAAATAGAGAAATCGATAAGATTTACCTTTCCGTCACGATTGAGGTCTGAACTTCTTGCTACTTTTGCCGCCTCACCCACTCCGTAAAAAGTGTAATTTGAAAAGTTTGTCGTGATGCCACCACTCTCCTGTTTTGCCTTTGCGCGCACCTTGTACGTACCCTTACTGAAACCATCTGTGGGTATTTGCACTGACCACGCGCCGTTATTGTCCGATGTAGCGGTGAATGTCTTGAGATTATTACTCGATTTTTCACTCTGATTTTCAAGTGTGACTGTTGCATTCGGTATGGTGTATCCGCTCACGGTGAGTGTTGTCCCCGGGTCAACTGGGTCCGGTGACACCTTGATAGAGGGCATCACATTGATGTTGGAAAGTGTCGAACCACGTGCTCCGGTCACCGTAAAGGTAGTGGAGTACGTACTCGACTTTACTCCGTTCTTATCGGTACCGTACACACCAAAAGTGTACGCACCACGCGCTATAGCATCAAGAGTACTTGAAAACGCACCATTACTATCACTGGTCACCGTATCAGCTATTTCTCCATCAACGAGAATGGTGATGGTACTGCGTGGAAAGGCGTAACCATTTATGATAACGAGTGCATCACCGCTCTGATAGGGTTTGTCTGTGCCCTCGGTACCACCACTCCCCCCGCTTCCTCCACTACTTGCTCCCGATCCTCCGCCTCCTCCACCACCACCTCCCGAGCCTGAGGTGTTTCCACTTCCACTTCCTCCCCCTCCCGTACTACCGCTTCCACCTCCGGTACTTCCCGTACCAGTTCCACCCCCCGAACCAGCTCCACCTCCTCCACCGGTGCCACCCGGGTCACCCTGTGGAAACTCGGGCACGGTGAAGGTGATGATGTAGTCATCGGAGTTTATGTTTCCTTCATCATCAGTACACCGTACGAAAAAAGTGTACGTCGTACCCGTCGCGACAGCAATGTTTTTCGTGTGCACCGTTATGTAATTCGTACTGAATAAGTTCCCCATTGAGTAAAATGGCGTACCTGATGCTGTGCTGTAGCGACACAGTGCAAACTCATCTGTTTCGAGTGACATCTGCACAACGAGTGTCGTTCCCGAGAGAGTACCCGTAGGAGCACCGTTGTACCGCACCGGTGGATCAGTTTCTCGCGTATCCACATCTTGGATGCGCACATGCTCCACCACTGCATTGAGCCCGCGCACGCGTGCATTCGTCACACCATCGCCCGTTTCAATAAAGTACTCGAACGATCCAACTGTGGGTGGGTTCAAAATACCGACGTCAGTGGTCGTTGCGTTTGGTGTCTGCGTTCCAATGAGCATTCGTACGCGCGTACCCGCAGGAATACCTTCGGTACTATTGAGAGTAACCTCCACACTTCCTGAAGAGCCGGTGGTAAAATTGATGCCGTCTTCGAGAGCGGTGGGAGTGGTAGACGTCCCCGCACGTAGAATAAATTCACCGCCACTCTCCACGTACAGTGCAATGTTGTCGGTATCAAAATCGGGTGATGCGGGAATGACGTAGTCCCCATCGTCTGGAATGAAGCGCACGTATCCACCGGGGGGAACCGGGACTGTCGTGGTGAACGTAACCGTGTGATTGGAATACTCATTCGGAGCAGAATTTGAGACGCGGTCACTGTATGTTGTAATAGTCGCTCCACTCACAGAGTGATGCACCATGAATACAACGCACAGAAAAAGCGCTCCGAAAAGTAGTTTCATCAACCCATACTCTAAAATGCCGTGCGTTCGCATGGTATACGATAATTGTACCCTATCGTTCGCAGAAAATTGGCACTACTGCACAGCTTACTTCACGCACCGAAATCCAATACCGGTACCCGCTGTGGTTGGCGGGGTATCAGCGTGAACGGTATATACACCACCGTCCGTACCGCTATCGTAGTACCCTCCACGGATAACACCGTACGCTCCGTCAGCCCGTGACCAAAAGTAGTCTTTCTCAAAAAGATCCTGTGGCGCATCGCTCACCATGGTTGCCATACCTCCACCATCGACTTGTGCAACGTATCCCGTGGTCGGTACTTGCATTGTTTTATACGTTCCGTTGATAACATCATCACTCACCCATTCCCATGCGTTTCCAACAAGATCATAGACACCATTTGGTGCACTACAGTTTGTGAAAGTCCCTGTGGTGCTTATTTGTTTTGACGATACGTTACAGGTTGACTCTGGGCTAACCATACCCAAGCTTATTTGGTACCACTCCTCACTTGTGGGGAGTCGCTTCCCACTCCGTGCGCAGAGTTGCATAGCTTGGTCACGCGTCACAAAACGCCATGGCATCGAGCTCTGTTTTGATTCCGCAAGACATTCTTTTTGAGTCATATTCTGTTGTGTTGCGAGCATTTGTTCAGGATTTTTTTGACCGCATTTTTCCCCTGCAGACGCTTCATAGATATCTACACACGTGATACCGGGTATAGCGGAAACTTCTACCATACCGTTCGGGCATGTTCCTTCGGAACTTTGCATTACCCGTGAAAGGAGTGTACCGGTACTTCCTCCTATCGTATCTGCAGCATCAATGCCTAGCGCTGTAATTATAAGCGCACCAAAAACAATCATGGTTATCCTCCCCCATTTCATATACAGAGTATACGCTACTCACCTCTATCAAAATACGTCTTTTACACAGCGAAAGCCAACACCCTGTGTCGCAAACCCTGTTGGAACGGATGCGTTTAGCGTGTACAGTCCCGCATCTTGATTACTCCCGTAGAAGCCCCCACGTATCATGCCAAAGACGCCCTCTCCCTTTGTCCAAATATAGTCCTTTCCATACAGCTCATCTGCAGTTTGACCACTTGTTACTGCGACACCCTGTGAATCAACTGAAGTGACATATCCTTCTTCTGGAAGTTCACGTCCGTTAAATGACTTCCCCACCACTTCCTCATCTACCCACTCCCACACATTTCCAACAAGATCGTACGCTCCCACACTCGAAACGCACCCCGGAGTACCCGTCTTCACAACTGCAGTCCCCGATATTACACAGGTATCTGGCTCTGTGCCAAGTGCGATATGGTACCACTCCTCACTTGTAGGAAGCCGTTTGCCTGTCGTGGCACATATACGCTGTGCCTGTGGAAGTGTCACATACGTCCATGGCATCGCATCGGGGACAGATGCTCCATAGCATTCTGAAACTTTTGCATTATTTTCACTCTCTACAATATTGTTTGGCATCTTGTGTGGGCAACCATTCCCTGGACTCACCTCATACGTGTCAATACAAATAACTCGTCCATCAATCGTGAGTGGCGTCGCTCCCTCGGTACATATACCTTGTGTGCTCCCGCCAACACCAGCAATTTGTCCTATTCCACCCTTTATACCCTGAAGTGAATCTGCAGCAAAAATACCAATAGTGGAAAGTGCTATTGCACCGAGCACGGTGAGTGTTCCTTTAATGAGCCGGCTTTTCATATCGAAATGCGCGTACTCGCGCCCAATCCATCGCATAATTAAGTACCAGAAGTACTGTGAGGAAAAAGAGGATTATGCTTATGATGTAAATTGAATAATCTGGTTCTGTCCCCGTATCAAAATCACGAGCTGCAATTTCACGCTCTCTGAGTGTGGCTTCACGTGCATCGAGCTCACGTTCTCTCTCTGAAATCTGTGCGGTAAGTACATTAATTTCATTCTCAGGAACCGTCGCGGTTGCACCAACACCAGAACTCACATTGGCAATGTATGTGATGGTGCTATCTGAAAGTTGCTTCGTTACGGGAAAGAGAAAACCGCTATCAAACATAAGTACCGCCGTTGTTACGAGAATTGCTACACGTAAAAAGCTCTGGTACCTGTTTACCTGCATATATATTTAGTGTAGCACAATCAGTGAACTGAACAGTCGTTAGTTACGCACATGTATTGCATGTGCTTACGCAGAAAAGATGAGAATGATGAGGAGGAAAATGACGACAGCTGCCATTATTGCAGTAAAGACAAAGGCGAAGCGTGATACACCCACTTGTTTTCGGTAGCGCTGAGGGACAATTCTTCGTCCGCCTGCCGCTCGCATGACAGCACGATTGACGTAGTATCGTGTAAGGTAATAGCCAAGGAGCACAGTACCAATGATACCCCCCAAAATACCGAGCATTGCTTTTATGGGGAATACCCAAAACACCAGAGTGGAATCAATTGTTTTTTGACCATCCTCACCGTCATACGCAAGAGCGAGGATTGCCTCATAGCGACCAAATCCGAATTCATCTGAATTCCACTCAAAGTTGATGTCGCGCATTGTTCCGGGAAATACACCAGCGTAATTTTCGTTTACGGTAAATGTGACGGGTTCCGTTCCAAACATGCCGGAAATAGTTACTGGTCCATACGGACGAATGAGGATATTTCCTTGATTCTCAATCTTCGCCGTAAATTGCACGTTCTTTTTACTGTAAATTAACTTATCAGTTGAAAATGAACGGATACGAGCCAAATCGAGCACATCACCATTTATTCGAATACTCACCACGGATGCAACTTCATATCCTACACCTGCACCTGTTTCCCTGAGCTTCGGTGGTTCTGCAGATATGAATATGCCACCGAAGTGGCTTCCGGGAGTAGCATTTCCTGGGACATTGATAGTAACCGGAAGATCACGTGATTCATATGCCGGGACAATAAGTTGTTCTGCGGGAAGCTGTATCCACTCAGTAAGCTCAAAGCCGGTACGTTCAGCACCTTCTTCAGCAAAAATAGGCACCCCACCTCCCTCTACACCTTTTATATCCCTCTTATATATATAGTACTGTTTTTCTTCCGAACTTTCATTAGTGACCTTAAATGTCTGCGAAATAGTACTCCCTGGGTCTGCGCGCTCCTCGATGGTGGCAGGAACAAGTGTAATGCCCGCACCACTTTGCGCATGAGCATGTGGTGCAAAAAATAGCACAAGCAAAAACACACATGCTGTTAAAAAACTACGAAGCGTCATATTGATGTATGTATTGTATCACCATCAAACGAACTTCAATATAAAATCTCTGTATATAAATGTGTATAGACTCCTCGCATAACACAAAACCCGCCTCTTCGAGGCGGGTTTTGAATCAAACTGTGTATTAGAAGGTAGGTGTTGCGATGTATGTGAGCGTAGTGCTGTAGTCGTCACCCGCTTCCTGCAACGCAGTGATTTGTGCCTGGTAACCGATTGTGGCACGTCCGATAAGATTTGTTGTCCCATCAGATGGTCCCGTGTGCGCCATGATTGCCCGTGGAGTGGTACTTGCAGCAACCCATTGGTTTGCAGCAAATTCGGTTCCTACTCCGATTGAGGTGTCTGTGGTCGTGAGACCCCAGTGACCCCATGTGTTCTCATTTGCAATGTTATTGCTAGGAGCAACCCATGCTGCCGGAGTGTTTGTGTATGCTCCATCTATGAAGCCATCGATATCTGCACCGGTTGATGAGAGGAGGTTTTGATCCTGCTCAACGGTGACCACATACCCGTGGATTGCATTTGTTGCTACGGTGAGGTCTTGTGCGAGTGTCTTTGAAACGTTCGCTGCAAGGGTACCGAACGGAAGTGCAGTACTGGTAGTTGTTGTCGATGTTGTCGTTGGACTGCCATTTACAATAGTGTTTGTCGACGTACCATTTACCGTGAAGGTAAGTGTGGTGTCAACGTTTGCCGTTACCAACACGTTGTTGATAATTGCTACTCGAGTCTGTCCACTATCTGCAGAACCTGCAGTAATGGTGAATTCATGAGAGGTGGTTGCTGAGGGGTTTGTGACCCTATTTGTACCACCTGTCGCATTTGTACCGATTTTGATCGTTGCGGTTGCGAGTGAAGGCAAGCTCTCACCGGAACCAGAGACAAGACGTAAGTCCTGACCTGAAATACTGAATCCCCATTGAGCAGCAGCTGGTGCACCCGCAACGAGTGTCTCATCTACACCACTAATCTGAAAGTCCACATCACCAACAGCGACGCTACTGGTTGATATGTTGAACCCATTTGGGAACGTGACTGTTATCGTTGCGTTAGCACCTACACCGGTCGGAGAAAGGAACTCGATCGTGTGGTTCGACAACGAACTTGGGGCTGAGTCTGAGAGGGTGTCTTTCACATAGGTGAGGTTTGAGGCCTCAGCCGATGTGAACATGTGTGCACCAACTACCCAGAGTACAAGCGCTATTGCAGTTAGGGTCGCGATCCCGCTCTGCATAGTAACTTGTCGTTTAGAAACGTACATGTACTTTTGTATTAAATTTTTTTAAATAACTTCGCTGTGTACGACACACAATGTTTCGATTGAGGAAAGTCTGTGGAGAGATAGTTCTTTAAGTCGTACCAAAAAAAATGATACAGCCGTTTTACTTAAAGTCATATCAGTGACTTTTTATTCCTCGTTCGACCTCTTATAGTATACAACGATTTGAAGGTGTGTTTATGGCAATTGTGTTGATAACTATATATATTCGATTTTCGTTTCAAAGGACAAACAGACATGGTGTCTGGGACAAACAAGGACAAAGCATTACATGGCTTTAACGTGTACTATTTCAGACCACCGTGTCGTATACTGTGGGGATAACCTATCTTTGTGTTCCTGCCATCTTTCTTTCCCCAGAGTAATCCCATGGCGTATAGTATCGTGGCCAAAACGTTTGTTGAGCGTATCAGAAAGCACACTGAGCGTACCTGTTTTTGAATTTTGTTTTTCCTCAGGAAAAAGTGATACGGGA
>CAZNWG010000002.1:0-3945 GCA_964576905.1 uncultured Candidatus Saccharibacteria bacterium | reverse complement strand
CGCTCCCCCACCACCCCCAAATTACTTCGGATGAAAGAGTGGTCTTGTGCGAGAAGTTCTGCCACAGTATTGATACCCGCTCTTGTAAGAAAAGCTGATGTCTGTCGCCCTATCCCCCAGACGCTTCCACAAGATATACTCTGCGCCATCTCCCCCCACAGAGCATCATCCAACACACACACCCCTTCCATCTCCTCCCCTTTCTCTATGTGCAACATCGTAAGTTGCACACTATCTCCATTCTGCATGTTCGACGTCGGACGTCGAACATGCTTTTTCTTTGCGATACTATTTGCTACTTTTGCGAGCGTTTTGGTCTTTGCGACACCAAAAGACACGGGGATACCCGTTTTTTGAATAATTCTGGCCCGAATTTGTGCAATTTCAGTTTCAGAAAGTGGGTTTGGTGCCTCAAAAAATGCCTCGTCGATAGAATATATTTCTATATCACCACATTCTACCCGAAGCGCACTCATCACCCGGGCAGAGATATCACGATATAGATTAAAATTTGAAGAAAAAAATGTGACATTTTCTTTCTTGCACTGTGCCTGCACCTGAAAAAGTGGTGCGCCCATTGGGATACCCATATCCTTCACTTCCTGTGAACGCGCCACAATACAGCCATCATTCGATGAAAGTACTGCCACCGGCTTCCCCATCAAATCCGGCCGAAAAAGTCGTTCACACGAGACAAAAAAATTATTACAGTCCATGAGTCCAATCACTCCCCCAGTATATCAAACACTACAAACTAAAGTGTGCTATGTTTCCCAGATTCTTTGAACTATATGGCCGACTTACGATGTCGGCCATAACCTAAGTATAAACCTCAAACATATATACACATGGCCGACATCATAAGTCGCTCATTTCTTTTTCCACATGTTCGATGTCGGACGTCGAACATCATCTGGTATTATTCAGATATGGATTTGTACCACGCACTCAATCGTGGGGTTGATAAGCGGGCAATTTTTCTTGACTCCCAAGACTACGCGCGTTTTGTGCATGACATGTTCGAATTTAACTCTACCCTGCCGGCGAGTAACACCCACCGCAAAGGGATGTTCGACGTCGGACGTCGAACATCCCATCTTAATCTAGTTAATATTGGTACTGGCGAAAAACTTGTTGATATTCACGGATGGTGTCTGATGAATAATCACTACCACCTGCTTTTGAATGAACGTGTGGAAGGCGGAATTAGTCTTTTTTTAAAGAAGCTTAATGGAGGATATGCAAAATACTTTAATGAGCGATATGTTCGTGTTGGAACTTTGTTTCAAGGTCGTACAAAAAAGATTTTGATTGATTCAGATGCTCATTTTCTCCATATTCTCAACTACATTCACTTCAATACGCTCGACATGCATGAAGAGACATCAGAATGGAGGTCAAAGAAAATTGATGATATTGATTCTGCAATTGCACATCTACGGTCATACCGTTGGAGCAGTTATCTCGATTACTCAGGTACAAAAAACTTCCCTTCCATCCTCACAACTTCACTTTTCCAGGGTGTTTTCAATAATAACTACACAGCACAAGCTGAAAAATATCTCCGTGACATATCCTTAAATACAGATATTCAATCAATTAGACATCTCACTCTCGAATAATGCTGTTTTTGGCCGACTTACGATGTCGGCCATATAAAAGCATGTATGAAATAGCACTCATGGCCGACATCGTAAGTCGGCCATGAGTGCTTGGTTATTTATGATATGAATTGACGGACGCTTCCGACTACGACGCCCCACACGAAACAATCTTCATTTTCACTTATTGAAATCGGTGGATATGCTTCATTTTCTGAAATAAGTTCATGTGTTTCTCCGCGTGAACGGAGGCGTTTCACCACAAGTTCTCCATACACGGCAGCCACGACAATAAGCCCATCTTTGGGTGTAATAGACCTGTCTACCACGAGGACATCACCCGAAAATATCCCCGCACCAATCATCGAATCACCCTCCACGCGCACAAAAAAAGTAGAAGCAGGGTGCTTCACCACCAAATCATTGATATCGAGCACCTTTTCGATGAGATCATCTCCGGGAGAAGGAAAACCCGCTTGCGGACGCGAGCTGTACATTGAAAACTGAGTGTCAGACATGGCAACGCCTCCGAGAACCTCACCCGTCGCTTCATTACTATCGCCTTTTGATTTTTGCATTACACAATTGTAACACCAGTGAGCACTGAGTGCAGTTCAAAGAGAAGCGCCATGACGGCAAGGAGACCTCCTGCGTAGGCAATTTGGAGCGGATTTTGTCTGCGCCACTCAATGACGATAGAGAGCATGAGTGCCACTACAACAACGAGCGCCAGTACGATGTATACCATCTGGAGCCACACTCCCGGCTGAGTCGCTGTGCGCTCGAGCGGATTGACACCATCACCATTGCCCGTACCTGGGTCGATAGTTGCCGGTATACCCTCACGCGAAGTCGTTGCAAGGTCTGAATACATGACTTTTGTCCCATTTTCTGAATCAATGGTTGTTTCGGTGACCGTTTCGATTGGCTCCGGCACCACCTCGGCAACCGCAATCGGTTCCGGCACCACAGCCGGTACCTCCGCAACGACCGGTGGTACTTCCTCGGTGAGTTCATTCTCCGGTGCCGTAGTCGCTTCTCCAAGAATTTCTGTTTCCTGTACCGGTACAGGAGTTGGATTCGGTGCCTCGGCTACCTTCACCGTACTCACCACGCTCGGTGTACCGAAGAGCTGTACCACAAACACCGTTGACTCTCCGTCATACTTACCTTTCGCGGTACCCACACCTATTTCGGTAAAGTTGCCATTCATGATATTGGCGCGGTGCGTCGGTGAATCCATCCACGCTTCAACCACATCCGATGAGTCGGTAAAGTGTACGGCAAGATTTTCACCCGCATGAATAAAGTTGTATGAAACCTCATCAAACCAATACCACGGAGAAATGCCTGTGGGACTGTAGTGTGCGAAATATGCATTTTTTGCCATATCTTCTGCCTTGAGCTTTGCTGCGGAATCGAGGACGTCACTCCGCTTGAGTGTGCCGAGAGCACCGTCAGTGCGTTCGTCATTGGTCAGTTCCACAATCACTGCTGGAAGAATGGTCGAAACCATCCAATCAGAACCGAGCCAGATAAGCGACTGAATGTTTGCGATAGCAAACGTGAGTACGACGAGCACCAACATAATGCCCATGGAAGCACGTTCAAGAAAATCGGGCCTGTAGTTGTTACCCTCATGTGGAATGAAGAGTTTCTTAAAAAAGTCTTTTAACATGCCTATATTATATCATACCCTTGACAAAGTTGTAAATATGAGCTGAAAATGTCTATTTTTGGCTCTGTTTTACACTATTTTCCGGCCATTCCATGATTGCTCCTCCCCCACACTCAAAGGAAGTCGCTCTGCGCAACAAATGCTTATTTTGGGGTGGTACTACCCTATTGTACGGCATATCATAGATGATTTCCGCAATATCCCACAGGTCGTCCTCACGTGTCATCCAGCTTGTGCCAAAACGCTTCATGTTTATTGGGTTGGTGTACCCGAGCATTGTCTTCTTGCCATTTTTCACGAGAAAGTATTCGTGGAAGTACGACATCGCGAGCTCACGAACAGAGCGGTACACAGGATCACGATAGCGAAGCACGAGATGGTTGGTCTTGCTGATGCCACCGTAATAGCCATTTTGCTTGAAGACGGTCACGATGTGGTCGAAGTCTGTCTTCTCGACTTTGAGATTGATGATAGTTGGCTTTTCGTCCTGAAGCATGAGGCACACACACGCGAGCATCGCACCCTCGAAGCAGTGTGCTCTGTTTGTACGAAGTGCCGAGAGTGGCGACAAGCACGTTTCTCCTTCTTCCTCATGGTTCATGGGGATTTGCTCAATGTACGTCTGAATCTTCTCTGGGGTATTGTACCGCTTGAGCAGTTTGAATT
>CAZNWG010000001.1:37779-79624 GCA_964576905.1 uncultured Candidatus Saccharibacteria bacterium | reverse complement strand
GACGCCAAGTCTCTTTTTCGGGGTATTTACATATCCCCAAAAGTGATGTATTATAAAAAACGGTGCGGGGCTTTGACTCCGTAATTTGTAAATCAATGAAAGAAAGAAGGTGGTATCGTGAAAGAAACTGAGCATACGGCTGAAACACGTGGTGTAACGGGTACTAACGTTGCATTCACAAAAAGCTTTCTCAGAAAAATTCGAAATGAAGCGAGAAAGAAATATAAGGGTCCGAAAAGGCCAATTGTGCGAGTAAACATTTTCAACTTGCCTAAGGAGTTCCCACCCGAGGCGAGTCCCATGAGCGATTTCAAGAAATTCCTTACCAAACGAGTGCAGACTGTCGTTGACCGAGAAGTTGAGGTCAAAGTCAATATTTGCACAAAAGGCATGGTGTCCTCTTCCGTCCTCAGACAGTGCAAGATGGCATTCAAGGAGGAGAGTCGCGATTACTTCAAATTCACTGTCGATATCGTGTGGGCGTGCACGGAAAATCTAATCCGGTATGAAAGGCACAACGAGGAAATCCTCAGAGTCGTCAACTGGGAAATAGCCAAGAAGTGCGAGTCGGAAACCGACTTCGTTCGGGTCGTCCAGCTAGCGTATGGCCTATGGTCTATTCCGCTGAAATTTCTACAACGAGATGCCTGAACATTTCGAAACCCCATCCCGCCGGTACCCACCCCGGCGGTTTTTTCTATCTCAAAACCCCCCGCAATACCGGATACACTTTTTCCGCAATACGCCGATACCCTGCTCCGTTTGGGTGGATACTATCAAACATCAACTCAGGGTTACCGAATATGCCATCGAGCACATTCGGCACATACGCGGATTTTGTTTCTCTTGCAAGTGCTTCAAAATCATCATCGTACCCATCGGTGAGCAAACCTCCCCGAATTCCCAAAAGCACCACAATGGCTCCTCGTGCCTGAAGTGCTGTGATGATGGTCCGTATATTTTCAAACGTTTTTTCCTTCGGCACCCTGCGCAGGTAGTCATTTCCACCGAGGAGGAGAAGTACGATGCGTGGTTCTTGCACAAGAACACTAGGAATACGCACAAGACCATCGGCAGTGGTATCGCCACGCACCCCTTCATTTATAATCGGCTCTCCAATCATTTCAGAGAGTATACCCACAAACCCCTCCGTCTCCGGCGCACCAACGCCCACCACGAGACTATCGCCAAACGCAACGATGGGGCCCTCTTTGGGTGGGTAATTGAGAATGCCTCTTGTATCGTTCATAAAAAAATAATACTCCACACACGCACACAAGAGCAACACACTAACCCCAATGAATACTATTCGTGCTGACATACCTCTACTATACCGCACACAATACCGAGACAAAAGAAAACGGCCAGCATGGCTGGCCGTTTTGAGTCCACTCGCGTGGCTCACTAGTCCACGATTGGCTCATGGAGTTTCCTTTTCGCAATGCGTTCAACAGTTCGCAAACGCAAACCGCACAGCCAGAGCAAAAGAATGAAAAAATTTTCACACTCGATTGCGGAGAGAATACTCGCTGCCGTAATCTTGTCTTTTGTTTCCTTCAGTGTCAGTACATCTCTGAAGAAAACTCGAATAGGGGAATACGTTTTTCCCACGATAATCTCCTTGTCGTAATTAAACATAGAAGAACAAAAAATACCGGTTTACGGCCGGCTGGATTTCCTACGATACGATTTTCTCCTACTTCGCATCAATAAGCGCCAACCGACCAGAGCCGGTAAAGGTAAAGTAGAAACCAAACCATGTGCGCATAGTGTGCATACTCAACATGCTACCAAAGTGTGGCAATTCGTCAAATGCAGTGCGGGTGGTCAATACACACTTTCATACCCAATTTCACTCCGTTCGTTTGTGCTTCCAGTAGGAATCGAACTCTACGAGTTCAGTACCCGATGTGGATATCTTTGTTCGCCTGACGGCTCCAAAATTATCTCGCATCGGCTTCGATTCGTCCTCCTGTTTGCTCATCGCAAACAGTTGCGGTTCACCGGAACCCCATCTCACTTCGTTCGTTTGTGCTTCCAGTAGGAATCGAACCTACATCAAGAGCTTAGAAGTCTCCTGTTCTATCCATTGAACTATGGAAGCATATCTCGTATTGTATACTCATCTTAATTCAGAAGCGATCAATTCCTTTACGGAATCTTTCATTACATGAACTGTTCAGGTTCTATGACACTTTCTTCCTTTGGTCGAAACTGTCGACAACCTCCTCAAACTGTTCCCCGAACAATTTGAGCCTCCATCAAGAGCTTAGAAGTCTCCCCTATACTATGCTCCCAGCATAGTATAGTATCCATTGAACTATGGGGACAGAGTTGGAGCGTCCTCAGTGTACAGAGGAGCCCCGTCCTCTGCAAGTGGCGTGATCGGCGAGGAAGATGCTACCACTTCCACCTCTACAGGTTCTTCAGGAGCTAGTGGTTGGTTCCCACGAAGCACTGCAAAGAGCGCGTCATGTTCTGCGTATTCATCCGCCAGAGCAGTGACCTCTCCCTCGCGGTACTTCACAACCTTTCCTTCAGTACCAAGCGCATCATTGGAAATGCCAAATTGCACATAATACTCATATGCGATGTACCCAACTCCAAGCACAAAAACAGTGGTACAAAAGCCGAGGACGTATGCCCAATCACGAAGCGGATGCATGTATTCGTGCGCGCGATTTTCATCGTGTATTGAACGCTTTGTTCCTCTATGTGGTTTTGATAAATTAAAGTGCATGTTTTGCTACTGTCGTTATTTGTATTTTATACGTACTTACCCAAAAATCAGTATCTCCTTCAGTATGTGAAAATTGTACAGAGTGTATCACCGCTTGGTAGGGGAGTTGTTCAAATATAGTCAGTAATTTTAGAAGTGCATCATACGACCCTTCGGTCCGTACGCTGAGTACAAGTGATGCATAATCATCGTTGAGCGGTTCCGCAACAATACCTTCGGTAGTGAGTTTAACCTGCTGTTCTTTCGCAATTGTTTCAATGAGCGTGAGTAAGTCAACAACGCCATTTTCAGAAAGGATACGCCCCTTGAGAGATGTGCGTGCTTCTGCTGTTTCCTCAAGACGTTTCACAAGTGAAGCTAAAATTCCCTTATTCTCCTCAATATGCACACTCAGTGTACGCACTTCAGTGAGACGTGCTTTGTGCTTTTCAACTGCACTGAAAACGAGTGCACAGGTGACGATACCGAGGATACAAAAAATACTTCCAAAGAGCGTGATGATGTGTGTACTCCGTTGTGCAATACCTATGTGCATAGTATTTATAGTGAAATATCTTTGAGCATTATGGAAACAGCGAACGGTAAGTTGGCGTCGCGCGCAAGGTCGCCTATTGGTATTTCAACGCTCTGAACGAGCGTACTTGCCTCGAGTGCTTTTTTGAAACGAATGAGTACATCACGCGTTGTTGCTTTCCCCTGCACCTGCACCAACTCTGGTACCTGTCCAACACCCTGTAATTGGAATGTCATAAACGTAATACCCTCTGGGGCAACCGAATGGATTTCTTCAAGTATGTGAGAAGCGGGTATGCGATGTGAGCTCGTGCGTAACTGCGCAAGGAGCGTATTTGTGGTATTGACCTCATTTTCAGCTTCTGCAAACAGAATAGTGGTATCACCCTCAGATGCAATACGTGCTTCATACTCACCGATTTGTGCGCTGGTGAGAATGTAGGTGGGGAGAAATGCGCCTGCAAGTACGAAACTCACGCTTCCGAGAAGGAAGCAACACGCTGACGCAACGCGCATGTAGTATTCGCGTTTGAGTACCGATATTCCCGCTGGTGGAATGAGGTTGATCATAGTGACATAAAATTACGAAGCGCAAGCCCAATGGCTGTTGCATAGCCATATGAGTATTTTCGTGTGATGGGCGGTACTTGTGTATCAATAGGAAATGCATTCACCCATACTTGCGCACGCTCTACGGGCACTTCTAGTTTTGAAGTCAAGTATTCAGGAAGACCGAGCAGGTTCGCACTCCCCCCACAGAGAATCACTTTTTTTATTTCCCTCGCTTCCCTATCAATATCACGTGTGTGCCAGTAGTGCATGCGAACACTGAGTTCATCAACAATGGTGTTTGCATGTCGCTCGAGGACCTCAGCAATGAGCTCGTTCTCTTTGGTGCGCATGAGTCCACGGGTGTTTTTAATCGTCGTGAGTTCTGGCTCGGAGAGGTTACCGAGAATTGTACGCATATCAGCACTCAGCTGTGTACCGGCAACTTCAAGAGTTGACGTATACATGAGCGCACCACGATGCACGATACCGACACCCATACGGGTCTTTCCGAAGTCTACAATCATATAGGTACCCTCCCGTGCGCATGGTACCGCGGCGCGGGCGCTCGCCTGTGCTTCAATTTCAAAGGCAAGGGGAATGAGTCCTGCACCAATACATGCTTCATAATAGCTATTTATAGTTGCTTGCGCATATACCGCAACGGCAATATGCACTTCTCCTTTTTCGTCATCTTCACCAACAAGTACGTAGTCAAAGTAGGCATCTCGTGGTGATAGAGGAACATTTTCCTCAAGCCGAAATTCGAGTAACCCACGTATCTCTTTCTGAGGGGTATTTTTTGGAAGTGTCGTCTCAAAAAGGTATGCGCGTTCCTCAGGTAAAGACACATTCACATATCGTGCATTGCACTGCTCACGCATTTCTTTGAGTACTGCGGTGAGTTTTACACTATCATGCACGTTACCCCGCTCAACAATACCATTTGGCATATTCACGTCGCCCCAGTGCTTCAGTGTGAGAAATCGGTCGTGTGCATGCTCTCTCTCAAATTGCACATATTTCAGTGATGTATCCGAAATATCAACCCCCACACACGGAAAAGACATAATGTGTGGTGGTGGAAAAACACGTTCTATAGAAGAAAGAACCGACATACGAAGATACCTCCATTATACATGGAGGTATCCATTTTTCGTAGACATTCCACACAAGAACCTATTTAATTTTTGTCCCCGCAGGCACATCGGCAGTCGGCGAGAGAAGTGCGAGTGTTCCCTCATGACTCGCAGCGAGTATCATCCCCTGACTTTCGAGTCCACGTATGATACGCGGTTCGAGATTCACAATATATGGATATTTTTTCCCCACCAGTACCTGTGGGTCTTCGAGGTACTCACGAATTCCTGAAAGGATTTGTCGCGGTACTCTATTTCCTTCTGCATCGAGCTCACCCACATCCACCATACACTTCAGGAGTTTATCAGCACCTTCCACCACCTCCACAGAGAGGACTTCCCCAATGCGAATTTCTACTTTTGCAAAATCGTCGTAATTAATCATAGTACACATTAATAACTGGTAACGAATCGTATATATTCCATATTTTCTATTTTTTATTTTCTATTTTTAACAGGTAACTATTGAGAATGACGCTCGCTGCGCTCGCGTCGGTCATCTCATTCCTCCCCTGCACGCGTATCGCCTCCTGTGTCGTGTACTGCTCCGGCTCGAGCTCCACAGGAAGGCCGGTATGCAAAGTGAGGTCCTGAATAAATTCCTCCACCTGTGCATGTACCTTATTTGGTGTACCATCCCGCCCGAGTGAGTGTCCTACCACAATAAGACCTACTTTCTCCTCAGCAACGATTCGCTCAATTCCCTTCATCAAGGATGCATCGTTCGGGAGCACCACACGCGGAAAAGCCATCATGCCTTTATCATCGGTGAGGGCAATACCCACACGCTTTGTCCCATAGTCTATTCCCATCAATTTCATGGGAATAGCATACCACAAAGCCCAAGTATGTGTGGTAGAATGGATGAGTGTCTGAGCACGAACGCAAACCAAATACCGTCTGCAAAATATGTCAGAATCCCATATATCGAAGGCCGGGTGTTCTCGAGCGAAGTAATGGAAATGCCTTTTGTGGGCCGGCTTGCTACGGTAAGTCATTGCGTAAAGAAAAACCCTGCGTAATCTGTGGCAAACTCATTCTTGCAAGTGAAAACAAGAAGACTTGCAGTCGTGCTTGTGCAAACAAAAATCGAGCGGGTATCCGCTACACGGGAAGAAGGATGCAAGACAATGTAGTTACTATACGGAGACTTAAAACACGTTTATTTGCATTACGGGGAATGAAATGTGAACGTTGCGAATTTTCTATTCATCAAGTTCTTCAAGTACACCATCGTGACAGAAACACAAATAATAACGTCCTTAAAAATTTGGAAATAGTTTGTCCAAATTGCCACGCGAAAGAGCACTATTTAAAAAAATAGAATTTCTGGTAGTATGTTACGGTTGCAACGACATACGGAGGGATGGCGGAGTGGTCGATCGCACTTGTCTTGAAAACAAGAGTCTGGGAAACCGGACCGAGAGTTCGAATCTCTCTCCCTCCGCCAAGTCGAGCTAGCACGAGACGCTTCATTTTAAAGCAAGTCGTGCTAGCTCGAATTCGTTATACAAAAAGTGACAAAAGTGACACTTTTAACCGTTTTAAAGAAAGTGACAGATAAATGTAACCTTTACAGTACCAAGTCTGAGTAGAAAGACTGTTCCTGCTTATCCTTGTGTTTTTCTGCACTAAAAAATTCAAAGTATTTATCATTCAAAATTGCCGCTCTTAAACAATCACACACAAGCTGATGTAACTCTTCTACAAAATGATGATGAAAACCATAATAGTCTGATCCACGTTCATTTTCGAACTTTTTCATAATTCTATTTACGCCGACCTCAGTATTTGAACCATGCACAAACAAACTTCTTATTTCATAACCTCTTTTTATAAAAATGTACACCTCTTTTCTTTTTTGACTATCTTTTGGATAAAGTAAGTTAGCAGTTCGCATGGCAATCTTTTCTGTAACTTCAGATTTTGATGAATCTGAAAATAAGCTCTCCAGGGCAGTAAAGAATAGAGTAGTCCTCAAAAGAGTCCAGTGTTCATCATATGCGTGGTTAAAGAATTTTATTGCGTTGTAAAGTTTAGAATAGTATAAAGTTTTTTCAAAATTTGCAGAACCAAGCCTAGAATGGATCTTTCTAATTACATTAAAGTCTTTTCTTGTTTTGATGACTGAAAAATTTCTGTAGTCATCAAAATCATGTTTATCAGTTCGCAAATCAAAAGGACGATAATAATCTCTCGTCTGAGAATTTTTTATTGAAACATCAAAGTGACTATCCGCTTTCTTGCCAGTAAACAATCTTGTTGCGGTTAGAAACATTCTTATTCTATCGTGGGCATCAAAGTGTCTTTTCTTCTTTTTTAAATCACGGGTAAAACAGAAAAATGTACCTTGAAGTGATCTTTCATTGCGACTAAGTAAAACGAATTCGCTCAAAAAATTTACTGCATTAATTTCAGTTTTTGAGTCCAAAACTCTAAGATTATCATCTATCTTTAAACTTTTGCCTGCGAGATCATCGGTAAAATAAAGGTTATGAGAATAACTTATATTTTTAGTAGTTTTATCTTCAATACCTGGATAATCTAACTCTGAATAATTCATAGTTTAAAGTATGCCCTGATAAAACAAACTTTCAAGTCATCTTTAATAACGGCCATTCAACTGAACATCCCTACGAGTATGTGACATAATTCAAACCCTGCATAGCTATGCACCTCGTGCGGTTCTGTCATTAATTAAATATGGAAACGGCACAAATATCTGCCAAGTTTGGACACCAAATACAACCGCCAACAGCTCCAGTTAGATATCTTCTTTACGCTCGCAAGAGTACTGAATCAGAAGAACGACAAGTATTGAGTATCGATTCTCAAGTTAAGGAGATGATGGAAATGGCAGCTCGTGAGAATCTCGATATTGTTGAAGTGAGACGTGAGGCACATTCAGCTAAAGCGTCAGGGCAAAGGCCGGTCTTCCGTGAAATTCTTGAAGATATACGACAAGGTAAGTTCAACGGCATCATCGTGTGGCACCCAGACCGTTTGAGTCGTAACGCTGGTGACCTTGGCGAACTCGTTGATCTGATGGATCAAAAGTTGCTAGTCGAAATCAGAGCTAACGGACAGACATTTACCAACAACCCAAGTGAAAAGTTTCTCTTGATGATTCTCTGTTCGCAAGCCAAGCTTGAGAACGATAATAAGAGTATAAATGTAAAACGGGGTCTTAAGACACGGGTAGAAATGGGGTTGTGGCCAGCCCCAGCGCCTACCGGATATGTAAAAGAAAAGCGTATGGATCGGAAGTGCGAGACGTTAATCGATCCAGAACGTGCACCAGTCATCAAGAAAATGTTTGAGAAGGTGGCGTATGAAAAATGGTCCGGTCGGAAGCTCTATAACTGGCTTCGGTTTGAACTCAACTTCACAGCCCTACCGAGCAAGAAACCACTTAGTCTCGGCAATATCTACAGACTACTCGAAAACCACTTCTACTACGGTGTTTTTGAATATCCACGTAATAGCGGTAACTGGTACCAAGGTAAACATGAGCCACTAATTACTAAAGAGCTGTTCGACTTAGTGCAGGAACAACTTAAAGGTAATGAACTTAAGACCCGACAGGAAAAAGAGTTTGCTTTCACTAAGCTCATGACATGTGGCCTTTGTGGCTCAGGTATTAGTGCTGATGAAAAATACAAGAAACTCAAAAATGGAAAGATTAATACCCATGTGTACTACGGCTGTACTAAAGCGAGGGATAAGCATTGTAGGTGTGGGTATATCAACGAAGAAGATCTCATTGAGCAGCTACAAAATCTGGCAGGTTCTGTCACACTGCACGAATCAAACGTGTTGAAAAAAGTGAAAGCTGAAGTGATGAGATACAAACGATTCAGTAAATCACTACTGGGAGAAAGTTCGAAAGCACGTGTAACAGATATTGACGTAAAAGACTACGTTAAGTTTTTACTCAAAGAAGGCACGATGGAAGAAAAGCGTGAGATCATATCTTGCTTCTCATCAAAAATACTCCTCAACAACAAGAAAGTCTCACTAGAATAAGAATGTTACTGCGATTTGTTCAGTAGTCGTTTTTTGACCTGCTTATACTCATGCCACGTTAGCCAAATGATGAAGAGGTCGAAGATTGTCAGTAGGATAAGGAAGAATGAATGGGTATGTGTATATTCATAGACTTGATACACAATGAAAAGTGTAAAGACGATAAGGGCAGCTGGATATGCCCACAAACGACCTCGAAGTATGTTTATAGAAATTAGTACTTTCACAACTCCATGACTTAGAAGATATGCGGCAGCGAAAAGCTGGGCGTGAGTATTGAAATAAGGAATAGAATGCTGGATAAAGTTAGCTACCACATCATGAGGGTCTTCAATCAACTCTTGATGTATCAGCACGTCAATCAGTTTTGTTGTGGCTCCTGTAAACAATAAGAAAATACCAGCCAAGGTCTCGACGATAGCATCAAACAACTTCACCAAAATACTGATGACAAAAATCAAGTGCAAACGTTTCTCTTGCTTTTCAGTAGTAGCTTGTTCCATTTCAGACGGTTCCATAGACGAGTAGTATAAACGATATACACACCTTTTACGATTTATTCTTAAACTTCAGATTAACTTCAGCTTAGCTTTGTATCGTTATTGGTAATGAGTAAACAAAATATCATTACCTTAGACGGACTCACCAAAACATATGGTGAAAAAACAGTTGTTAGTAACATTAATCTTTCCATAGCAGAGGGTGAGGTGTTTGGCTTTCTTGGTCACAATGGTGCCGGAAAAACCACCACCATTAACATGCTCACCACATTATTAGAACCAAGTAGCGGTACTGCCACCATTGGTGGGTATGACTTGCGGACTGAGAGTTTCAGGATCAAAAAGCTCATCGGGTATGTACCTGAACAAGTGCAACTCTATGGCACACTATCAGCGTACGAAAATTTGGAGTACTTTGCCAAGCTTTCAGGAATAGCCGAGCCAGAACGAGTCATTAAGGAGACGGCTGCGTTTGTGCATATTGAGGCGTATCTTCACGAGCGGGTGAGCACTCTTTCAAAAGGTATGCGTCAGCGTGTCGGTCTGGCGCAGGCAATTCTTCATGATCCAAAAGTGCTATTTCTCGATGAGCCAACTTCAGGACTTGATCCGATTGGTGTGAAGGAACTTCGAGATATCATCCTTGGGCTCAATCACGAACGAGGTATGACTATTTTCATGAATACCCACCTTCTCAGTGAAGTAAGTAAAACCTGCACTTCAATCGGCATCCTTAATCACGGCAATCTGATGTACTCAGGCAGTCTTGAAGATGCAACCCACACGTTCAAAAATGAGGCCGCTTTAGAAGAAATGTACGTAACCGCACAAAAACCATGAACGCGCTTAATCCGGTTCGTGTTATTGCTCGTACTGAACTCTCACTCCTGTCACGTGAGCGCACACTCTATATTCTTCTGGCCATCTTTTTTGTCATGGCGACGGCATCCACACTGATTGGGTATTCTACGATACACACCATCACCAGTGTCTATAATGCCGCTGTTACTGAACTCGCTTCGCTCGGACGAGGAGCGCCACCATTTCCAATTCACAATACGTCACTTTCGATTATGAACAACATGATCGTGTATATGACGCTGATTGGTTCCTTGGTGGCGATTGTACTTGGGTATCTCGTTGGGATTCATGACAAGCTATATGCAGTCACAAAGCTAATTTTCACTCGACCAGTCACTCGTAATACGCTCTTCTCGGGCAAGCTTTTGTCGGTAGTTACGGTTGTTGGTTTGATGGTCTTGATTGCCTTTATTGTGAGTAGCGTATCGCTGGTGGTATTTGGTGCGTTTAGTCTTCCTGCTGTCGGTCAGGTGGCACTCTTTTACCTACTCTCGTTTATCTATCTGTTAGGCTTCTCATTCGTTGCGCTCGCCTTGGCTTTGTCACTGCGTAACCCCACAAGCGCCATGCTCTATGGACTGTTTTTGTGGATGATCGTTACCTTTGCCCTCCCTGAGCTCGGTTCGGCCTTGTATCCAACCAGTTCACTTAATCCGGTGTTGCCACCAAGCACGGTGATTGACTCGTCACTCTTGTCGTTTGTACATACAGTGACGTACCCATTCTCAGTCTCTGAACACTACAAAACATTATCTGGAACAACACTGGGGATACCACCATCTGGAGATGCTGTCGTGAACAATCCTAGCTGGGTCGATTTAGCGATAGTACTTATCTGGTCTTTGGTCGGCTTTCTGTTAGCTCGTTTTGCCTTTACTCGAAGTAACGTAACTGAAGAAATCGCCTATGAATAACATCTACACTATCGCCAAGAAAGAATTTGTTGAGATTTCTCGGAGCCGTATTTTTGCCCTTACGCTCGGACTTCTCATTGCGTTGTCTGTCGTCTCACTCTTTATGGCGCAAGCGGTCTTTCACGATCAGGTGACGCAGTACAGCACTTCGCTTGAGCTCCTCAAGAGTCTTGGCAAAACACCAGCTCAAGCAGCACCAGAACTCTATCCACTCAATCTCCTGCGCGGTGTTGTCGACTACATCGAGATCTTTGGTGCCATTCTCGGTATCTTCCTCGGCTACATCAGTGTCTTCAAGGAAAAGAATGCCAAAGCGATCAAGCTCATCCTGACTCGTCCAGTGACGGAGCGTGAAATTATTTTCGGAAAACTACTCGGAAACTTCATTTTTGCCTTCCTCTTGATGAGTGCCATATCACTCTTGATCGGTGTCAGTCTGACATTGTTCTCTGGCGCAGCATTCCTTCTTATGGACTGGGTAAAGCTCGGCATCTTCGTTGCCCTCTCCTCGTTCTACATTCTGATCTTCTTCACCATCTCGTTCTTCTTATCATTCCAACAAAAAATAGCGACAAACGCGCTCATTATCGCCTTTGCGGTATGGCTCGTGGTTGCCCTTATCATTCCGCAGATTGGTGACACCATGGACCCAGACAACCAAGTTCCCGGCGGCTTCTTCAAGAGTATGGGGCTTACCAAAGACCAGGAGTATCGCGTTATGGATAACTTCAAACAATACGAACAAATTCGTGGTGGCATTGAACAGTTATCTCTCACGAAACATTATGAGCGTGCCATGTTTGGTTTCTTTGGAGTAAAACCACAGTACAACGGTGCGCCGATGAAAGACATTATCAAAGATAAGTGGGTTGATGTAACGGTCGTCATTTCATTCTTAATAGCGGGACTGCTCCTTAACTTGGTGTTTCTCCGGCGCACTCGTAACTTCTTCGATGAAAAGTCATAACTTCATCTTGAGTTCAGGTACAAAACATACAGTGAAGCTATAGCAACATTAATAATCACAAGTAATTAAAAAATAATGAACAAGACAACAATTATCATCGGCGGTGTAATAGTCGCCCTCATCCTAGGTGTGGTACTTACTACCGGAAGCAAACCGGCTACAAATTCAGTAACTTCATCAAATGCCGCGACACAGCAAGTTACACAGAACACTGACAACCAAAAGGATAGTGACGGCGATGGTCTCCCTGACAATGCTGAAGTATTACTCGGTACTGATCCTATGAACCCTGATACTAACGGTAATGGCATCAACGACAAAGACGATCCAGATCCGATTAATGCCTCTGCGCCAGCGGTAACAGAAACTGAGACGACTAACACACCGACAGAAACGGTTACCAAGACTGAACCAACTGCAACGCCAGAACCAACCCCTGTTCCTGCTCCGGCACCAGTTAATGATTTCAAAATCACGTCAGTCCTCGTTGAGAACAACGTAAATCCGGCGACTGGTAAAGATGCTCCAGATCACCTTGAGATACTGCTCCGAAACACTGGAACAAAAGACATCACAGACTTCAGTCTCTACTACACAATTACCGATTTGGTTACGAACGCTACACAGTCATATACTGTTCCGCTTACTGGCTTTGTACTCAAAGCTGGTGCAAGTACGTCAGTCCATGTTGATGTAAGTGGCGACCCTGGACACTTCCGAGCAAATCCAAACAGCCTCTACTACCAATCACAAAACGAGATGAGAGTAGATGTAACGGTAAGCTCTCCTAGTCATGTCACTCAAACCGGCACAGTCAAAAAAGACGCTGGAGGTGCAGAATTACCTGACTAACGTCTACATACGTTAAACAAAAGACTCGTACTAAATACGGGTCTTTTTTAAATTCACTTTCACTTCAGATTCGAAGCATAGGCTATATAACAGTATGGGCATCCCGTACGCTTATCAATAGTTTATTTTTCATGAACACATCATATAAAACCTCGTTCGGGAGACAGATGCTGAACAAGGTGCCAGAGATTACCTTATATTTCTGGATTATTAAAATACTCTGTACTACCGTTGGTGAGACAGCGGCAGACTACCTTAATGTGAGTCTAAACCTCGGGCTCACTGGAACATCCATCGTAACGGGAATATTGCTCGTAATTGCTCTTTTTGTGCAGTTTAAAACCAAACAGTATGTCCCCGCTACGTATTGGATTGCCGTTATGCTTATTAGCGTATTTGGTACACTCGTGACCGACAACCTGACCGATGCGATGGGGGTACCACTTGAAGTAAGTACCGTACTGTTTGCACTACTTTTGGCAGGAACGTTCTATATCTGGTATCAGGCTGAAAAAACGCTTTCCATCCACTCGATCTACACCACCAAGCGTGAATCGTTCTACTGGCTGGCTATCCTGTTTACCTTTGCCCTCGGAACTGCCGCTGGTGACCTGATGGCCGAAGGGCTGGCTCTTGGCTATGCAACTACCGGACTTATCATCGCCGCCTTCATTGCAGTATTTGCCGCAGGCTGGCGACTAGGACTGAATTCGGTTTTAGCCTTTTGGATGATATACATCCTGACTCGACCACTCGGTGCATCAATTGGTGACTACCTCTCTCAACCAACTCAGTACGGTGGACTTGGACTCGGAGCGACTATCACGAGCATCATTTTTGTCGGAGGAATCCTGGCAATGGTGACATACCTTTCTGTCACTAAAAAAGACGTGATTGAAAAAGAATCGAGTAATACCATCAAGCAAGAAATTGCTGCCGACGAAGAGAAGGGTGGGCTGTGGCAGACTGCTGTGGTTGTTACGTTACTTATTGTGTTTGGACTCGTTGGATATCAGACTCGACAGTCAGCCCTTGAAGGATCAGCCACAACCGGTACTGAAAGCGCTGTAAGTGCAGCAACAGCTTCACCAGCAATTACCTCGTCTGATCTCACTGGCTTCATAACGATTTCGCAAGACACTCTTGATCTACTCAATGCCGGAGACCAATCAGGTGCTACCAAACGAATCGCAGATCTTGAGAGCGAATGGGATATGGCACAGTCTACGCTCAAGCCAAAAGACAAAGCCCGCTGGAATGAGCTTGATGGCAAGATTGATGATGCGCTCAGCGAATTACGTTCTCGCCATCCAGATGTGACGACTGAGAAAACGTCGCTTGAAACACTCATCGCTTCATTACAACAAACATAAGCAAAAAGACCTGCGTCATGCAGGTCTTTTTGAAATTCACGCTCATTTCAGCTTACCTCTATATCATGTGTCTCAGTATGGTTCTTGATCCATACACATTATCAGTAACTAATAGTCATACCTAATAATTAACTAATTACATTAAAAAATACATTTATGAGAAAGTACTCACGATTATCTAAAGCCCAGGTCACTGCTCTTGCTCTCACCATGATGGCAGTCGGTGGTGGATCATACGGCATTATGGCTTCAGCCAACAGCGCTGATGCTCAAACACCAATTATTCAAAACCAAGATATCGACGAAAAAGATGCATACGGGAACGATATCGAAACTAACGACGATACTGACCAAGAAGTAAACGATGACAATGAAACAGAAGTCTACGGCAGCATAAAGCTCGGAGCTGAACCAGCGGGAGAGGAGCTTGATGACGCAGCAGAAGCAGCACAGTACGCTGGTCTCGCTACCATCACTGCTGATGAGGCAAAACAAATTGCTGAAGCTCGTGTCGGTGGAGCTGCATCAGATGTACAGCTTGGTGACGAAAATGGCACATTGATCTACGAAGTGCTGATTGGCGGACAAGAAGTTAAAGTTGATGCTGGTAACGGAGCTATCCTAGCAGTCGAAGCTGATGACGGAGATCATCATGATGACATGCATGAAGCAGGAGAAGCCGAAGAGAGTGACGGTGACGGCGAAGAAAATGATGACTAGCCTTAGGCTGGTAAGCTTAAAACGCTCGGTATAGCCGAGCGTTTTTGCTTCATGTAAAATTCAGTTTCGTACGGTAGTATGATCATATGCATATAGTATTTGTAGAAGACAACCTCACTCTCGCTAAGGCAACCATGCGAGTACTAAAACAAGAGGGGTACACCCCCACTTACTTTACTGATGGTGCTGAAGCCGAACGCTGGCTGATTGCTAACAATGGTTCGTATGATTTAGTCATCTTAGACATTCTACTTCCTGGCATGGACGGTTATGCGATTTGCAAAAATATCAGAGCAGCAAGAGTTCAGGTGCCAGTTTTAATGCTTACCTCAAAAGATTCTGTGGCGGACACTATTGAAGGGCTTGATTCTGGGGCTGATGATTACCTTAAGAAACCTTTCGATGCTGATGAACTACTTGCCCGTATTCGCACATTGCTACGGCGTGCGCCACTACCAGAAGAAGATGTTACCGAATCATTGTCTGGCATTACTATAGACATGCGTTCGCACAAGATTACCACCAGTGACGACCAGGAAATTTCTTTAACCACCAAAGAATTTGCTATTTTGATCTACTTCCTAAGACACCAAGGAGAAGTGATTAATCAGCAGCAACTATATGATCATATTTTTGATTTTGCCGAGGTGCAGTTGAGCAACACGATCGAAGTACACATTAAAAACATACGTAAGAAATTTAGAGACGTAGATTATGAAATTCCTCTCACAACTATTCGCGGATCGGGATACCGACTGGACATCTAAGGCTTTCGCTAAAGCTCGTCTGAAGCTGGTGCTTTTATATGTCAGCATTATCGCCGCTGTCATTGGGTTATTTGCTATACTGGTGGTACTTCAGGTAACGGAAAAAATTGACTCACAACAACTACCACCAAATAGTCAGATTGTAGTTAGTACAAAAGACGCACGTCTAGAGGCACAAAAACTTATTCCCACAGCAGACATAGAATCAACCAAGTACTCGCTGGAAGATAATACGCTTTTGTACAAAGTCACCTTTAGTGATGATTCCGAAGCGGAAGTTGATCTCCTTACTGGTGAAGCCAGAATCGGTGATGAAAAGGAATCAGGCACGTCACTCATCGAACTTTTGACTGATAACATCATTAAGGTCATTTGGTGGATTGGGGCTGGGGTATTTTTAATTGCTTCGTTTGGTAGTCTCCTCATTGCGCAGGCGACGTTGCGCCCAATCAAAGATAGTCTTATCAAACAAAAACGTTTTGTATCTGATGCATCGCACGAACTCCGTAATCCGCTGGCTGCTATTAAAACAACTCTCGAATCGTATACGCGAGAAAAGAACAGAGACAAGCAATTTAACGATGAAGTTGCTCATGACCTGCTGGTAGAGGTGGAACGACTTATCGGCACCAGCGAATCACTGCTAACTCTTGAATCTCATGAGAAGAGACGAAGAACTGTTACGAACGTAGCAGTTCACGCCGTGATAGATGTGGTGAGAAGTCGTCTAAAGGAAAACCTTGAAGAAAAGCACATTACCATAACCTCAAAAGTGGGCGATGCGAGTCTACACATCGACCAACATGATCTTGAGACGATCATCTACAACTTAGTCCATAATGCAATCAAGTTCTCTCCAGCTGATACGGAGATTGTGATTTCGTCTAGCAAAAACCAGCTCATAGTCAAAGATCAAGGACATGGAATTGAAAGCAAGCATCTACCGTACATTTTTGAGCGTTTCTACAAAGCTGATGACGCACGAAGCTTCGACACCTCAAGTAATGGGCTTGGCTTAGCGCTCGTTGCAGAAATTGTGCATTCGTACGGCGGTACCATCTCAGTCGAAAGTGAAGTTGGAAAAGGTACAGCATTTACTATGAAGTTCTCATAAAACTTCATCTTAGCTTCAGCAATGTTTAGTTTAATGTACGGGTTGATTTAGAAAACTGTAATAACAACCACATATGACTAAATGGAGTAAACCGTCATTACTAAGTGTGTGACGGTTTGTTCGTTCGCGCAGTTTTCTGATTAAATCTAGCGCACGAGACGCCTTAGGTGAGTGATGTAAAATGAGTTGATTCCGTCAAGCAGGGCTTGACTGACCACGGTTCTAGCCCGAGACGGCCCGCTCATACAAAAATCTCCTATATTCGTAGGAGATTTTTGTGTTCTATCTGCGTGTGGTATACACCTATGTATCAATGTCGGTAAACAATTTCACCGACCGCATTTCGTGAAAAACACATGCAGGCATTTCTTCTCGGGTCTCAGTACCCTTCTCAAGTTGCATGAGCACTTCCCGTTTCTCCTCCCCTACTGCGTACACAATCGCTTCGTCGACCCACTCGGTGAGGAAGGTGAACGTCGTCGTGATACGCTCACGGTACTGATGCGCACCATCGGGAAGTGTGTACGCTACAACGAGCGACTCTCCACCGAAATCCACCTCGGATATTTGAGGAAAAATTCCTGCCGTATGACCGTCCTGCCCAACACCCATCGTTCCGAGCACGACTCCATCTTGGTGTACCGATTTCCACACGCGGAGTGAGACTTCCCACTGTACCCTGACCTCTTCCTGAGTTTCCTCGGTCACTTCTGTGGAAATGTACTGCGCACCACGTTCCATACATATTTTAAAAAAAGGCGTCGCGGTGAGTTGCGCGTAGTTGTTCACCCTCACATCATGCGAGTACCGCTCGTCGAGCACACTGAGCGTGAGCTGTGGCCCAAGCGCTTCGATATCCACATGTGCGAGCATTTCAAAAGCAGAACCTCCCGAGAGCATGAGGAGAACGGGATGCTCCTTGTGGCGGAGGAGTGCCGAGGTCAGGGCGCGCCCCGCTTCGTGTGCGGGATTCTGTGTTCGCACGATTTCCATACTACTCTTTTGGAACCACCTTATGACCACCGAATTGATTGCGCATCGCGGCCACGAGCTTTCCCAAGTACGAGGGATTTTCGCGCGTCTTCTTTCGTTGCGCGAGCGCTGCCTCGAGCACCAGTGTTTCGCCGAGCGTGGTGATGTGCTCCATCTCCTCCTCAGTCTCTCCCTTTGGCACAATTCCTTCAATCAACTCTATCTGCCCCCCACGATACGCATCGACGAGCCACGAGACGAGCTTGCTCGTGATGATGCTCTCATGCTCGTATGGTTTAAATACCTCATTGAGATCAATCCCCATTTCTTTTTCACGCTCGTGGAGAATGCTCACCCCCTCCGCAATGGCACCCATCATGCCGTACTCAATCCCGTTGTGAATCATTTTCACGAAATGTCCCGCCCCCTCATTCCCCACGCGCGCGTACCCGTCCTTGGTCGCGAGTGCGGCGAAGAGGTGCTCGTGCGCTCTGAAGGTCTCCTGAGTTCCCCCGACCATGATTGCGGCTCCGTGCCGAGCGCCGGTCATACCACCTGAGGTGCCACAGTCGAGATACCCGATTCCCCTCTCTCGCAACTCCGCGTGGCGCCGAATGGAATCTTTGTAAAAACTGTTTCCTCCATCGATGACCGTGTCGCCCGGACCGAGAAGCGGGACAAGCTCTCTCAGCACCGTGTCTACCGCACCGCTCGGCACCATGAGCCACACTACCCGCGGTGTAGAAAGGAGTGACACCATCTCGGAAAGCGAGGTGGCCATCTCCACGCCGATAGTCGACGCATCTCCATACGGAGCGGTATTTTGGTTGTACCCCACCACACGATACTCCTTCTCACGAAGCAAGGTCACCATGTTGAATCCCATGCGCCCGAGTCCCACAAATCCAATTTCTTTTTTCATATATAAAATAAATGTGTACGTTATTCAATAATAGTCGACGGGTCACTCCCCTTCGCGTATCCGCGGAGGGGTAGCGTGTGGAACAGCTCGAGGAGTGGGGTGATACACTTCCACGCCGCCACCACCTCTTCGCCACTCACGAACCGTGTTTGGTCGCCGATGATGCAATCGTAGAGCACGCGTTCATACGCTTCAGGTGAGCGGAGCGCCTCCCCTTCTTCTTTTGCAAGTATGAGCTCACGCTCGTGGAGCTTAAACGAAAACCCCGGTTCCTTCACCCACATGGTGAGGCGGATACTCTGCTCGGGGGAGAAGGTGAGGTGGAGCGTATTCCTGTGTTCGTGGAGCGCTTCCTTAGTTGCGCACGCACACTCCTCAATTGCTCGAAACGTAATGCGCACGTCGGTGAGCGATGCGTTGAGTGCCTTTCCTGATTCCAGCGTCACGCGCACATCCTTCCAGAGCTCACTGTCGATGTGGGTTTCAATTCTGAAATAGGTTTCCGTTTCACTCTGTGGGTTTACTCCCACAGTCTCACGGTACCCTGCGTACTGTGCGCGTATGTGTGGGTCGACCGCGCGCATGACGAGCGATTTGAGTGCGGTAAGCCGACTCTTACGCACCGCGGGCGCATCACTGATGTCGGCCGGTTGCATGGTGAGGAGCGCGAGCATTTGGAGCATGTGATTTTGCCCCACATCGCGGAGCGCTCCAATACCGTCGTAGAATGAGCCACGCGCCGACACATCCTGTGATTCGAAGAGCCGGATCTCGATTGACTCAATTTTATTTCCATTCCACGAATCGTAGAGAATACTGTTTGCAAAGCGGAGCGACATGATGTTTTCAATCGCCTCTTTCGCGAGGTAGTGGTCGATACGGTAGATTTGCTCTTCCGTGAAGAGATCGCAGAGTTGCGCTTCGAGAGCTTCTGCAGTGGCGAGGTCGCTCCCAAAAGGTTTCTCCACGAGGAGTCGTGACCACGAACCCACACCATCACAGAGCGCCATCGCATCACTCTCCTTGAGCTTCGCGAAGATATTGCCGTACAGGTGTGGCGGTACCGCGAGGTAGAAAAGTTTGTTGGTGCACTGTCCAATTTCTGTATCAAAGGCGTTGAGTGCTACCTTCACCGTCTCATACGAGGATAGGTCATCAAACCCTCCCGCGCGGTACCTCGCGTGTGCGCAGAATGCGCCGAGCGCTACCTCATCACAACTCCCCCTCCGCGCAATGACGCTGTCATGCACAAAGGTTTGATACTCCTCGTCTGAGAGCGTTCTCCGTGACAGCCCCAACAACTGAAATGAATCGGGAAGCAGATTTTGGACAAAGAGATCGAAGAGTGCGGGGAGTAGCTTGGTCTCTGCAAGATTGCCGGTCCCCCCAAAGATGACGAAGGAGGTGGGCTGATTGTGTAGTGGGTTTTGTGACATAGCACTCATCATACCGCGTATTGGTCATGCTTCCTACTCTTCATTTCACCACGTTCTGAGCACAATACAGCCGGCGCGCTTCGCGCGCCGGCTGTATTCCACGGCTCAAACACGCACTCTTTTATAGTTGACAGTAGTATCGAATCATGCTAGAATACCGCGGTATGAAGGAATGGCATCCTGCCTAACCTCTCTGCAACAGCAGTACCTTTTTCGTTTTTTGTACAACCAACCTCTCTCGAAAGGAGAACAGAAGATGATGAAGAAATTCATCGTAGCATCCGCGATCGCCCTCATGGCGGCCTCCCCCGTCACCTTCGCTGGTGACTGGATGGGCAGCAACGACTCCGGCCACGACGGCAATCGGTGGGGACAATCCCACAACATCGGCCAAATTGCCGATAAGGGGCACCGTGTGGGCAACCAGCCCACCGAACAACTGTGCGAGGGGAAACCCAAGGAACGCCCCGGTCATTCTGACCACGGCGGTGGCAAGCCCAATCCCGGCCCCGTCAACAACGGCGGTAACGGTGGCGCTGGCGGTCAAGGTGGCAAGGGCGGTGAAGGTGGCAACGCCCAACTGAACGCCAAACTGTCGTCCTCGGCTGTTGGTGTCGGAACCGGCATCGCCAGCTCCGACGCAACGGGTGGCAACGCCAAGTCCGCCTCCAGCGCAACCGGCGGTCAAGGTGGCGACGCCAAGGCGGCCGCAACGGCCTCCAATGGCAACGTTGGTAACGACAACGGCGCTGCGGTTTCCATCAACAATACCGACCAAAGCCGGTTCGTGTCCTTCATGGATGCACCCGCTTTGCCGGCAACGTTTGGCACCGCTGGCCTTCAGGCACGCAAGGTGTCCGAGTGTGGTCCGCGGTACAAAATCACGCCGTTCGAGCGTGACGCCGATGTACCGTTCTTGGCTCTGCCGTTTATCAGCATCAACAGGTCTGTGCCGATTCAAACGGAACATGGGATGAATGGTGGTTTCGATACGGAAAAACCGTTTGAACTCATCGAGTTCCCGGTTCCCGGTTCGGATGCCAAGTTCCGCGTGATCATGGGGCATGTCCTGTACATGACGACGGGTCATGACTCGCGTGGTGGTGCCACAACTGGTGGTGCCAACTATGCCGGTTCGAATGCCGTCGGTGTCGCTGGTGGCAGTTCTGCCAACAATGCCTATGGCGTCCTCGGCTATGTCGCAGTGCCATGTGTCTACACACCTCCGGCTCCGCCCGCACCGCCACCCGCAACCCCCGTCCCGCCGACCTGCGTCAAGGGTGCCAAGGGCGGGTGCATTCCGACTCGTCTGGCTGACTGAACTCTTTGCACCCCCTCGTGGGGTGCGCCAATAAAGGCCTTGCCTCAGTGCAAGGTCTTTTTCTTTTGTCATTTTCCATGCGGAGCACTTCAATCTTTTTCGTTGGCGTGGTACAACTGCATGTGCTGTGCGTCGAACTGTTGGGTTTCCCCCACAGCAGGTCGCACTACCCTTTTATATATATATTTCCATAATCAATTACCATGTCACTCAAACAAGAAATACTTGCCCTCAACGCAGAGCGGAGCGATGTATTCAATACACCGATTGCACTCGATGCTCGAGCACTCTACTCATACAAATATCCCACGAAGATGCTCGTCTTCAAGTGCATGGATGGCCGTATCAACCTTCCCCTCATCACGGGAGTTCCTCTGGGAAAGCTCCACCCCTTCCGCAATATCGGTGGAAAATTTGTGCTCGGTGACCCCTACCTCGGTCGACTCATTCTCGACTCGAAAGACCAAGCGGTGCGCGCAGGTCGTCCCACATTCGCGCTCTGCACATACCACTTCTCAAAGGGGAGTGAACACCGCGGGTGCGCGGGGCACGCGTACGATACCGATTCAGCCCGCCGTGGCGCATTCGCGCTCAAAAATGAGTTTGGTGAAGTGTTCGGTGAACAAAATCCCACGATTGCCGCAATAGTGGTCGGGGTTGAAACAGATGAAGATAGTCTTGTCTTCTGCGGTACTAATGGTGAGGACTTTTCGATAGCGGACAACATAGACATCACCGACGGGAAACTCCAGGAAAAGCTCTTTGCACTGTACCCCGATGTGGAGGAACAGATGCTCCGAGATTTGCTCCCGCTTGCGGTCGGTAATCGCGACCACGTTGCACGCATCAAGCGAGAGGGGCGTCCGATACAAGAGCTTGTCCACAACGAAAATATTATCGGTGTGGGACGTGGATTTGATTGGCTCCACCTCCCCAACCGTGCGCTCATCATTGGCCCCTACGGACACACCGACAGTACGTGGCGCGATGCGGTCTTGGTCGCGGGAAACATTGTGCGCAATAATTTCGCAAAGAATCCAGAGCTCAAGGCGGGTGGTGCGCTCCTCCTCGTGTCCGCAGCGTACACGAGGAGGTACGAACATGGTATTGCAAAAGCAAAGGCGAAGTACTTCGCGCAGGTTGCATCGCAGGTGCTCGACCCCTTCAAAGATGAGCTCTCGCTCGAAATGCTCGTTGGCGTCACCGATACCGAAACGATGCGGTACCATCCTTTGGATATATAAAAAACGACCGTGGCTTCGCCACGGTCATTTTTTATATACACACATTTGTATCCCGAAAAAGGTAACCGTGCGTGATACAATACTCACATGGAAAGTACACAATCTATCTACTGGGAAGCTCCCGAGCACACCCACATCGAAAAGAGTGCCGATTGGTTTTGGGCGCTCGGCATCATCGCACTCGCCGCGTCGGTAACCGCCATTATTCTTAACAACGTTCTCTTCGGTGTCGTCATTCTCCTCGGTACCGCAACGGTATTTATTGTTGGTAATCGTCCGCCTCGTATTATTCCGTTTGAGGTACTCAGTCGCGGTATACGTTTTGATACAGAACTCTACCCCTATTCATCACTTGAGTCATACTATATTGATGAGCATAATGTAAAGGGTCCTATGCTTCTCATTAAATCAAAAAAGATGCTGATGCCACTCATCATCATGCCCCTCCCCGAAGACTACGTGGACGATGCAGAGCGTCTCATTGCACCTCGCCTCCCCGAAGAGCACCTCAAGGAGCCTCTCGGGCACCTGCTACTGGAATTTTTGGGATTTTAATGTATGCTGGTGTGTGCGCCCTTTCTGAGCACACCATTCGACGCACACACGTTTAGCTCTCATAGTTTAATGGATAGAATGTGGGTTTGCGGTACCTACGATCCAGGTCCGATTCCTGGTGAGAGCACCAATGAAAAAACGCCTTTGGGCGTTTTTTCATTGGTGCTCGAACCAGCCGCAACTGTTTTCCTAGAAAACAGGAGGACGAATCGGAAAGGTTGTCGAGATTTTCTAAAGAAAATATCATACAACCTGAACAGTTCATGTAATGAAAGATTCCTGGTGAGAGCACAGTAGCAAAACAAAGAACCAGCTATAGGAATAGCTGGTTCTTTGTTTTAACAAGCAATTTGTATTGCTTGTGGCTACTGTGCTGACCGGAGCGATGTTTTCTTTTTATCAAAAAAAAAGAAAACCGCGAGGTGGGGTCGAGAGTACTTACTAGAATTGGAGTGTAACGAACAATTATAGTTAGTAACTCGTGACCACCAAGTCGTAAATGGGATATCCCTGAACTTCGGAATTGCTTAACAGACGAAGCTATTCATACTACACAAACCACCTCCCGGTGCTTTTCACTGTATGGCACACTTGTCGTTTCAATGACTGTGGACAACCCCTTGCATTCTTTTTTACTTTGTGTATACTTGACACTAAGTTTGTACTTTGCTACTGTATACGAGGAAAGGGTGCTCCGCACACAGGTGCGGTATTCTTCACTCTTTACTTAGTGTATGTATTACACTTTTATCTTCTTTTCAGATGGCGCGCCCGGGGGTACACACTCCGGGGTGCTCCACCTCAACGGAAGGTTGAGGATTGTTCTTTGAAAATCGCATACACCGTATGCCCCACCGAGACTTGTTCTCACCACCCTACTCTGGAGAAACATCATGAACGTGCAACTCTTGATCATCGATCCCCAAAACGACTTCATGGATATTCCGGGAGCAGCACTGCCTGTTGCCGGAGCCAACGAAGACATGAAACGACTCGCCATCATGGTCGACCGAATCGGAACGAAACTGCAGAAGATCCACGTCACCTTGGACAGCCACCACTTGGTGGATATCGCTCACCCCGCATTCTGGCGTGACGCGAACGGCAATTCACCGGACCCGAAGACCATCATCTCTGCCGAGTCCATCAAAGACGGTACGTGGGTTCCCCGCCGGCCCGAGTTGCGTAGCTACGCCATTGGATACGCAAGGCAACTTGAGGCCGACGGAAAGTACCAGGTCATGGTTTGGCCGCCTCACTGCCTCATCGGAAGCTGGGGACACAACGTCCAGTCCGACTTGGCTCGGGCGCTCGACCGCTGGAGCGTGGCACGGATCCGCAATATCGACTTCGTCACTAAAGGTACCAATGTGCTCACTGAGCACTACGGCGCCCTGTTGGCTGAAGTGCCGATTGCGAGCGACCCGTCGACGCAACTCAACGGTCGTTTCCTCGCCATGCTTCAAGAAGCCGACGTCATTGTCGTCGCCGGCGAGGCGTCCAGCCACTGTGTGAAAGCGACAGTCGAGCAGGTAGCAGACAACATCGGCGATGAGCACGTGAAGAAATTCCAACTGCTCACCGACTGTATGTCGCCTGTTCCGGCAATTGTTGCTCCTGACGGTGCACTGATTGTCGACTTCCCCGGCATTGCCAACACGTTCCTGAAAGATATGGAACGCCGTGGCATGAAGCTCACAACTTCGGTCGATTTCTTGGCCTGATCTACCCGTGGGTGGTAGCCGAGCTACCACCCACCCCACCTCTCACCCACAAGGAGAAATGCAATGTCAACGAATGATATTGACGACTTCCAAATCGGTAGCGGTTTCCAGTTCAGTGGAGCCACCATCGAAAATCTCGGTGCCAGTGAATACACGCTGGTCACCATTGCCCTCGACGAATCCGGTTCCATTAGTGGCAAAGAGCCCGACATCGAAGCGATGCTGAAAACGGCCGTCGAGGCATGTTTCAGTTCGCCCAGGTCGAGCAATCTGATGCTTCGGGTTATCCGCTTCGGTTCGCAGTACCGGAGTGCCAACGGTAACGGTGTCGACGAAATCCACGGGTTCAAACCCCTGACGGAAATCGTTGTCGCCCAGTACCCAGCACTCCGCGGTGGGGCAATGACTCCCCTGAATGACGCAGTCTACTCCGGCGTCGGTGCGATGAACAAATACGCCGAAGAACTGTCCGCACTGGACTTTCTCACGAACGGCATCACCTTCATCATCACCGATGGTGGCGAAAACAGTTCGGTTGCGACCACCAAGATGATCAAGGACGAACTGCGCAAATCGGTCACTGGCGAAGTGATGGAATCGCATCTGTCCATATTGATCGGTATCGACACCGGATACAGCAACGTCAAACAGGACCTTGCTGACTTCCAACGCGATGCCGGCATCAGCCAATTCATTTGGGCCGGTGAAGCGACCAAGGGCAAATTGGCAAAATTGGCGGAGTTCGTTTCACAGTCGATCTCCTCAACCTCCCAAGCCCTCGGGACCGGTGGTCCGAGTCAACAGATTTCGGCAACCATCTGAATGTTCTTTCCCTCGGGAGGTGCTCACGAAGCACCTCCTTTTTGTTTCCCCAAAGAAAGGAGCACCTCATGCTACTCAGAACAGATTATACGTCCCACATTGGCGAGCAACATCGCAAAACGGGCAAACCCAATCAAGATTATGTCCAGAGCGGGACTCTCTCCGACAACGCCGTGTACGCAATTGTGAGTGATGGTTGCTCATCGGGTGGTCTGACCGATATTGGTTCCCGACTGATAGTTCTCGCAACAAAGCGGGCCATTGAGGAAGTCGAGCGGGGTGCCGATTGGCTCCAGTCATGCAACACCGTGACCGAAGTAAACCGCCTCCGTGACCGCTATCTTGAACTGTATCGTGAATCACTCAAACTGGAACACAAAGACCTGCTCGCGACATGCCTCTGGGCACTCTGTGACAAAGGCTCTGTACTGGTACATGTGACTGGTGATGGAGTAATCGGTGTCCAATACAAAAATAATCTCACGATGCATCACTTTGCGTGGAATCAGAATACTCCGTATTACCCCGCGTACAGACAGGGTGGTCTGGATGAGCAATTTATGAACGCACACGCGAGCTCCGCCTTGCCACTCACGTACACGAACGATGATACTGTTTCTCCTCTGAGTGTTCTCGAAGGAATGGAAGGCCAGATCATACGACTCGACCACTCTGATGAGAATACCGGTAATGAACCTCTATCCATCGCACTGTTCTCAGACGGAGTTGAGCACGTCGATGGCTTCTCCTACAAAGAAGTTGTTGCGGAGCTCATGTCATTCAAATCGACGAGTGGGCAATTCGCAGTCAGGCGGATGAATCGCTTTCTCAAAGAAGCAACTGATACTGGAAAGGGACCGATGGACGACATCTCATACGCTGTCATTCATCTGGATCAAATTGAAACGTAACGCAAGGAGAACGGTATGACCCTCATCAAGCATGCTACCCGGGTTACCCTCGACGGAAAAAGCGTTCTCACCATACGCCCAAGTGACTACGTCACCTGTGGCGGTGAGGGCGCTATCTACCGCAAGGGTGACACCATCATCAAACTGTACCTTGACCCAAAGAAGATGCAGCGCGATGACATGCCGGTAAAAGTTCGACTCCTCGCGAGCCGACTGAACCATCCCTCAATTGTTTCACCAAAGGGACTCATCCTCAATGAACGAGATGAACCTATCGGCTATCACATGCCGTATGTCACCGGTGAAGCGCTCCCACGATTGTTTACCAATGACTTTCGCAATCAAAACCATTTCGGAGATACAGAGAGTGTTATCTTTGCGAGTAAAATGCACGACATCGTGCACTACGCGCATGACCAAAAAGCACTCCTCGTAGATGGAAACGAGCTCAATTGGTTGGCTGACATTTCGGATAGCAAAAATCCGACTCCCTATATCATTGATGTTGATTCGTGGGCGATTGACCGCTTCAAAGCTTCCGTTATCATGCCGTCCATTCGTGATTGGCACAGTAGCGAAATCAGTGAAGCGACCGATTGGTTTGCGTGGGGTGTCGTCTCGTTCTTGCTCTTCACGGGAATCCATCCGTACAAAGGTACACTCGACGGCTACAAACCGGGCGAAATGGAACGACGCATGAAGGACAATGCTTCGGTATTCCTCCCTAAGGTACGACTCAATAAAGCCGTACGCGATTTCGGAATCATTCCGGGTCCACTCTTGGATTGGTACCAAGCAACGTTCACGCAGGGTGAGCGCACCATACCTCCGTCGCCGAGCGCAACCGGCAAAGCCAATATCGCTCTCGGTAACATCATGCGCGTAATCACCACCACGACCGGCGGTCTCGTGTACGAAAAACTCTTTGGTCGAGCTGGTGACGCAGTTGTCTCCGTTTGGCCATGTGGAGTTGTACGGATTGAGTCTGGTCAATTGATTGAACTCAAAACCAATAAAACCATTGGTTCGGTTTCCGGCACTCGAGTAGCCATAGTCGCTCGCGACGATGGCTGGCTCGTCACGGAAGAAATCTCCGGTGTGTGGCAATGGAAATTTATGCATCGAAAAGGAAAGGAGTTTCAACTGAAGATACCACTCCCCATTAGAGAAGTGGTCCGCAGTGGTGAACGCATCTTTGTTGTCACGGAGAATGAGCTCGTTGAACTCGTTGTGCAACAGTTTCAAACTCCCGTTCTCACCACACACAATCGGTGGCAAATTCTCGGAAACGCAACTGTCTGGTACCACGAGATTGGTATCAGTAACGTGCTCGGTGCCACACACCTCATTGCACCATTTGGCGAGGGTTCGGTAGCCATAGTTCGCACTCCGGAACTCGATGGACTTCGGGCGGTCAATGCAACATGTGGCAATCGCTACGCCGAAATCATAACTCTCAATCAGAATGGTGAGTATCAGGTGCACAGTTTTTCGTTCGACGCCCACTGGAAGAAGTATTCCATCAGTACTCGGACAGTTGATGGGCCGGAGCAAAACCTCACTATTTTGCCAAAGGGTGTTGTGGCGGAAATACCGGAAGATGGCAAGTTAGTAATAACCGTACCATCCCAAGAGGTGCAAAAAGTAGTGACCGATAAAGACCTCGGCAGTGACATGCGCCTTGGCCGAATCGGCGACCTCGTGGTGTACCGGAAAGACGGTGAGCTGTGGTCACTCCGTATGCGATAACAGTGAAACGTTGTTCTTTAACTCCCCCGTCCGATGCTCTGCATCGGACGTTTTTTTATATAAAAAACCGGCGATGAATCGCCGGTTTGAGACACTGCTGTTACGCAGAAACGTGTTGTGTGATGTACTTGATGCGATACCGCAGAGCGACACAAGGAGCCAGTTCGAGCCGATTCCAATCGATACGGCCTCTCGGCAGGCGATACTTCTCTTGCCATACCATGCCCTGCATCCATGGAGCAACGAACCCGTTCTTCGCGCCAAAGCGGAAGAAGGCGACCTCATCAGCCCGGACTACGAATTGCACGAGCGGACGCAAGGTGTAGGTCAGGTACTTCTGACGTAGGTATGCTTCGCGGAGACCGGCTTCCGAAGTGACTACCGGCACATACGCACCGGAGAAGTTCGGCATGTCGAAGACCATTTCCATGGTCTCGACTTGGATCGATTGGGTATTTCCCACCGCTTCGACCGCACCTACCGGACCTTTGACGTCTTCCGGAAGCCGAAAGCCGAGCGCTTCGAGTCGTTTCACTTCGTTCCGATAGAACGAAGCTTCATCGTACAGTCGAGCCGACAGCAACTTCAACCGCAGGTAGGGAGCACCGTAGATGCTCTGCCGACGATTCGGATGCACGGAGTACTGGAAGCGAACGGTGTTACCAGTCCACAAGCCATACTCGGTGAGGAATGCGTTCTCCTCGGCGGTCGGATTGAAAACAACCTCCTTCCAACCATCGTGCCAGGAGCCATCCACATCGACGAGCATGTAGTTCCGATTCGCACCGGTCGTTTCTGCTTCGGTCTTCGCATCGCACACTGCGATGGTCTGATCGAAGAGACGAACGGAGAACGAGAAGACATCCTCATTGGACGTCAGACCAGTCACCGTACCGAAGTTGCTGCAACCGATCTTGCGCTCGTGCTCTTTCCGAACACGCTGACGACGATTCTCGTACACTGGAATCTCAACCACTGCCCGACGCTCCATGAGAGGCACCAGGAAGGATAGGAGGTCGAGATCAGTCGCCTGAAACATACCCTTGGCGTCAAGCGCCGGGCGAGGCGAGCGTCCCTTGTAGCTCATAATCGCACCATTCACCGCCTGACGAACGAAGTCGCCGTCAATGGTGAACGAACGATTCATGATGCTTTCCGCAACCCTGTCTTCCAAGGTAGCAACGGCACGGACGGATTTGGCAGTAAAAACAGAAGCTTGTTTGGCGCACATGGTGCACCTCCTTTCGTGAACAATTGGTGTATCCCTGTTTACACAGGAGCATATTCAGTCACATTGTGTGACACATCACATTGCAAAGAACTGAACTGTCACGAGGATACTCCCGTTTCCAATATTTGATAATTTGTTGACGACTTTCGACAAAAGTACTACACTCGTGCGTATGGATACCCTCAAAAACATTCTCACTCGGCTCGGACTCAATGACCCCGAACAGGTGGTGTACCTTTCCCTGCTCCGCGAGGGACAGGCAACGGCACGTATGCTCTCTGCTCGTACAAACATCACCCGCCCCTCGGTCTACGACCAGCTCAAACTCCTCCGCGCCCGTGGTCTCGTCGTTGAGCTTGATATTGATGGTAAAACCTACTTCTCTGCCACGAACCCAGAGCAACTCGAGATACTCATGTCTGACAAAATCGAAGAGCTCGAAGCGGGACGCGAAACCCTCATAGCCGTGCTTCCCGCTCTCACGCAACACGACACCCTCGTCCAGCCGAAGGTTCGCTTTTTTGAGGGTCGAGCAGGTCTCCAGCAACTCATGAAAGATATGCTCTGGCATGACCGCATGGAGATATTGGTCTTTTGGCCCTATGAAGCCATGCTCGAAGTGCTCGGTGAAGAGTTCCTCACGTGGTTCAATGAGCGTCGCATAAAACGTCACATCACCATGCGCACGCTCTGGCCACTTACAGAAAAGAAACGTGCTCCGCACATATTTGAAACTGACGCTACTGATGTACAGCGTCGCTACATTAAAAAAGCCCAAGCCACTGGTATGGGATACATCATATACAAAAACAAGGTGATGTTTCTCGGTTCGAGTAGGGAGACTTTTGGTTTTATCGTCGAAAGCTCTGAGTTCTCCACCCTCCAGCGCATGCAGTTTGAGGTACTGTGGGAGAGCGCACGTTCAAACATAAAATAAAATTTAGAAAAGTAAAAGCGAGTCACGGATGACTCGCTTATTTCCTCCTTTCGAAAAAATCGATTAAAGAACTGGTTTCAATGTACCGCTTCAACAGGAATGTTGGCGTTGACACGAAGTTGCGCAACGAGCGTTTGGTAACGCTCTGTCTTTACTCCCCCGAGGACACTTTCCCGGTAATCCCAGCCGAAACTCCGTTTATCAACCAACGGCCCGGGTACGCTCTGCACTCGTTTGAAGATGGCACTGTGGAAGGAAGTGAAACAACGCTCCAGGTCAGCAAGCCACGCCCCACTGTTTGGAAAGAGCTTGGCCACTTTCCCTTTTGGCAACTGAAGTTCTGCTTCCAGCGTGCCGGCAAGGTACTCTCTCACAAACCATTCCGGACTACGGCGAAAGGCAACGATGGCGCGCACCATTTGATCGTGGTACCCATTCTCGCTCACCGTACCGTAGTCGAAGGGGTCACTGCGCACACCGGCCCCAGGGGCGGTCAGCTCGTCCATTGGTGGGCGAACAAAGATGGACTCCGGTATTACCTCCTTTCCATACACCACTCGATTGAGATAGTCGGCCAACCGATAGACATCCTGCTTGAGGCAGTTCATCCACGGCGCAAAGGTTCCCCTGAGGTCACCATTCAACGTACCGTACCCGAAGGCAATCTCGGTCCAGTTGGCATTGCTCGTGAAGAAGCCACACTCCTGCCCGGCCGTTCCCGCGAGCACATTCATGCGCGCGATAGCTTGGGTGGTCTTGTGTTGCGAGGTGCCCGGTTCGATACCAGTCGCATGTGCCGTTGCGTCGACGATCGTGTCGATTGACACCACTCGATACTCCACCCCGAGGCGACGACAGAGTTCCTCCGCATCGTCCTTCGTCTCTTTCGAGTTGAAGTTACCGTACGGCAAGTTGACTGCGACCACCTTTTCTGGGCCCATGACCTTGGCGAAGAACGCGACTGACAAAGCAGAATCCATACCGCCACTGACACCAATGACCACTTTCTTTTTCGCTCCATTCGGCAACGTGTCGAGAAAGCCCTGCGTGGCGACCACGAGTGCCTCATAGAGCTCGGCGACATCGGGTTGGGTTTTGCGCACGAGTGAAACGAGCGTACTCCCAATCTCCACCACCATGGTCTCTTCCGCATACCGCTTTGCGAGGGCAACTATCTCCCCCGCTTCGTTGTACACGGTTGAAGCACCGTCAAAGGTGATGAAGTTCTTGCCGTTGTTCTGACACCCAACGTTGTTGACGTACACGAACCACAGTCCCGTCTCACGGCAGATGTCTGCCACAATCTGATCCCGTTTCTGGTTCTTCCGCCAACTCCAGTTGGACGCTGAGAGATTGATGAGAACGTCAGCACCATTGGCTTTGAGACTGCGCGCTGGCTTCACTGCGTAGTCGCCGTCCCACATGTCTTCACAGAGCATGACGCCAAGCTGATACTCCTCCCCACGAATGGTGACGGAAAAAGGTCGAAGCAATTGTTCCAGCCCCACCCCTCGTTCCTCACCCACCTTTCGTAAGTCGAAGAAGTGTCGTGCATCGTCAAAGATACGGTAATTCGGCATCAGGGTTTTTACCGCGAAGGGCAATCCTGTACCGTTACCAATGAGTCGTCCCCCCTGTGCCACAAACCCCGCATTGTATTTGCGCCGGCGACCATCCTCTCCCACTTTCGTTGGGTCTGGGTCTACCCCGACACCACCGAAGATAAGTACTGCACCGATGGTTGCCGAGCGCTCTGCAATATACTGCGCCCCCGCCCACATCTCACGGATGAAGTCATAGTCTTCGTAGCGGTCACCGCTCACATAGGGTGTGAGCATCATTTCGGAACCCACGACGATGTCGGCACCCTGTGCCACCGCTTTACGCGCTTCGCGAAGAAACGCCTCGGCGTTCTCCCGTGGTGCATTCAGAATGGCCCGCTGGACCATTGCAATTTTCACGTTTTGCTTGTTCATGGTGTACTCCTCACTAAATGAATAGGAAGGCCCAGTCATCGAAATGATGACTGGGCCGGTGCTTAGTACGTAGTCGCTTCAGAGAAACGATTCGTATAGCCAAAGATCTGCTTGGCAACCGCGATTTCCGCTTCCGGCCCCATGGCTTTCGCCAGATTGTCGGAGAGCTTCACCGTTGGATTACCGGCCGCTTCGATCAACTTCATCACGATGGACAAAGGCTTCACCAGGCCGAAGTCGTTGGAAAAATTCGTCCCAACCCCAAATCCAATCTGGATTCGACCTGCAAAGTGCTCATACAACCGGAGCATCCGCTCAACATCGAGACCGTCGGTGAACAGCACTCGCTTTTCAGTGGGGTCGATACCCCTGCGTTCGTAATCGGCAATGATTTTCTCGCCGACTTCGATGGCGTCACCGGAGTCTTGCCGATGTCCCACCCATCGCAGTGCGATGTCTGGAGGCAAGTCTCGAAGGAACGCATCGGTGCCGAACGTATCCGACAACATAATGAGTGACTTGTGCGCATAGAGCCGTTCCCAATTCCGCAATACTTGATATGGAGATTGGCGAACTGCCATCGGACTCCGATGACGAGAAACGGCATACTCTGCCATTGCGAGCTCGTGTGCGTTGGTGCCCATCGCTTCGACCGCGTTCTTCTTGGCGAGGTAGATATTGGACACACCGATGATGTTGGTGGTTTCTGCCAGCAACTTCTCTGTGAGCAATTCTTCCCACAGTCCAGACGCCCGCCGGCGAAGGCCAAAGAGTGCGATTTTGAGTTCGGGGTGCTGTTGCAAAAACGACACCTTTCTCTCCAACCGCTCCATTCCTTCATCGTACAGTGCCTTTTCCGTGATACCGTCGGCCTCGGCCCTGCCCCGGCTGTAGAGTTCCGCGACGATTGCGAGAATATAGATTTCCCACAGTGTCGTTTCCATCCACGAACCTTCGACCATGATGGTGAGCTGGCCATTAGCCACACTGATGTCTGGCATGCTCAAGCGGAGCTTTTGCAGGCTTCGCAGGAACATCGGATCAAACATTCCCCAGCTTTGCAGATACGCGATGTCAGTATCGGAAAACCGAAGTTGCATCACCGCCTGAAACTGTTCCCGGAGCGCACCAACCGAAACATACTTCGCGAGTGGGATTTCCACTTTACGATTCTTGAATGCCCACTTCACATGCAGGTACGGATAGTACGTCCAGATGTAGAAAAGCATCAAAATCTTGTACACGTCAGTCTCAAGTGCAGACCGGATAATGGGCTCGTCTCTTTTCCAAATCATGTTCATGATGTTTCTCCTTCGTTGATTGATATGAAATTGTATGACTGGCATACAACCGGGTTCACTTGACTCTGTGCATACTTATCCACAAACCTCGCTCACCTGTCTTGTAAAGAACAGAATTCCACTCTGGAACTCAGAGTGGAGCCCGAACAGATTTTGATTTCTGTTCGGGCGTTCTCTGAACTACCGAATGAACTTTTTCTCCTTGTATTTCAGTAACAGCGCGAGGAGTTTTTGATGTTCTGGTGAAACCTGCTCCATGAGTGAACCGTCGAGATCACACCATTCCGCCAAACCCATATCGTCACCGGCAACTGCCTCCCCTCCCCGATACTCCATCGCGAAGAGTGTCGTCATGATGCCGTACTCACAGCGACCATACCGTTTGTCGTTGACACGCAGTGAGCCAATATAGACCGGCTCACCAAGAGTCACACCAAGCACTTCTTCTCCGCGCTCACGCAAAGCCGCTTCTTCATACGACTGATCGGTCTTGTCGACGAACCCGCCAAAGAATCGAAGCGGTGCGCCCTTTCCCCGTCGCCCCATCAGTACTCGCGTGAAGTCTGGTGTGTGGATAGCGACATCGACGGTTGGATCGGTGACAACAAACTGTGATTGTATGGCGGCGAGCCAACCGAGACGAAACAGTGGATCATCGATGTACTGCCGAGCGACACTCTGCCGGACTTCGGTCCCGGAACGATTTGGAAACTCAGGCACTAGCACGGTCGGAAACCGTCCGCAATACTTCGGAATGAAGCTATCGCGCGAACCGTACAGGACCGCTTTTCCGTCGGGACGAATGCTCTGTACCTTCTCGTCGACAACCGAAGACCAGTGCTCGTTCCCAATCGGACTATCGAGTAACGGCAGAATGATGGCACGCGGATACCGAGTTTCCAGCATCTGTTTTCTGATGTGGAACGGAAAGGGGTCGGCGGTATTGAAGCGAATGTTGTTGTGACCAATGAGGATGAGTAACTGTGTGTGGCGCTGGTCAACATAGTCGAGGAGGGCCACATGCCCCTCATGCAACTCGTGAATCTGAAAACGACCAATGACCACTCCCAAGCTATCTAACTTTTCCACTGGGTTCTCCTTTAACTGAACTGATTTACAAGGTACTACTTTGTGTCTTTCTTACACTAAGATATACCAATGCTCTATTATTGTCAATAGTACACTATTAGCCATTGTTCTCATGCAAGATGGCGCGTCCCTTTGGGACGCGCCATTTCTTCCTCCTCTACCCCAACAGCTGTAGCTCTTGAATCTTCTGTGACCGAAACTCGTAGAGTGCCGCTGGGCGGTTCTTCACACCCTCTTGTACTCGACCGGTATCTTTCACAATGTTCAGCGAGAGTACTTTCTTCCGGAAATTACGTTTATCAAATTCCTTGTGAGTGATTGTTTCATACACCGACTGTAGTTCTGAGAGTGTAAAATGTCGGGGCAGGAGATACTGTGCGATGGTGGTGTATGCCAGCTTACCCTCCAGACGGCGGAGTGCCACCAGAAGCATGTCACTGTGGTCGTACGCTAACTTCTGCAAATTCTTTACGGGTACAAACTGTGCGCTCTCATGTTTATACGTAGCTACTGTGTCTGGTCGAACCAGTCCCAAGTACGCCACAGATACCACACGGTTGCGCTTATCACGCTCTACCGCACTAAAGGTATAGAGCTGTTCGTGGTACACATTTTTTAATCCGCCTTTTTCGAGTAAAATTCGACTACATGCTTCCTCGGCGTTTTCCTCTGAGTCAATGAGACCGCCCAAAAAACCAGGAATATTCACATAGTGTGGCGGTCGGTTCACCGGACTCACCAGTGCACGAAGTTCATTATCAATAAAGCCAAACACAACCACGTCTACGGCCATGGCTGCAAAACGTAATTTTTCCGGTGCTTTTTTCATACCTGTATATTGTACACTATGTTATCTGGAATTGTCTCTCCTGTCTACTACGTGCTTCAATAATTTTGTGCGGGATACGAAAATCGAAACGTACCGTTTCTGTTCAGGTTGTGGCTACTTTGTTTCACTGTATTCACAAAGTAGCTCACAACCTCTTGATGTGTGCCCGCACACATCAACCCGCGTCTATTGCTTGCTTCAATAATTTTGTGCGGGATACGAGAATCGAACTCGTGTCTGATGCTTGGGAAGCATCCATCCTGCCACTAAACGAATCCCGCACAAAATTATTGAACTTGGGAAATAAAATGTCTGGGAGACATTTTATCATCCTGCCACTGAACGCCCTCTTACAGAGGCGGTATACCTCTCACAACAATTGTTCGAGGTCTTGCGGAAGCGTCCCACGCTTCCTCACCCGCACTTATTTTTCAAACTTGGGAACTGAAATAGTGTGGGGCACTATTTCAGCATCCTGCCACTAAACGACTTCATACAGAAGCTGTCCACTCATTGGACTTTTTACTTTGCTTCACTCGTAAAAATTCTCAATGAGTCTTGCGACGGTCTCCCAGACCGTCTCACCCGCACAAAATTATTGAACTTGGGAAATAAAATGTCTGGGAGACATTTTATCATCCTACCACTGAACGATCCCCTACTTGAACAAACGAATATCTAAATTAAAGCTTGCTTAAATTTATGATACGAGTGCAGTTCAAGCAAGCTTTGCTTGCAGAGGTACCACGCACCTTGTGTGCCCATATATAGTAGCGTATCTCGTGAAATATACAAAAAACCCGCGCGATAGCGCGGGGTTTTTGTTTCTGCATCAATATATTACTTCCTTATCTTCTTGAGTGACGCCACCAGTCGTGACTTCCGTCTGTCTGCGGTATTGTCTTTGATGACTCCTTTCTTTGCAGACTTGTCGAGAGCTTTGAATACTGAAGGGAGGAGCGCTTCTGCTTCCTTTACGTTTCCCTTTCCGACTTCAGTGCGGAACGACTTTACTGCATCATGAAGGATTACCTTCTTTCGGATGTTATAGACGCGCTTGCTTTGTGATGCGCGCTCCGCTTTCTTTGCATTCTTTGTGATTGCCATATGTGGGCGCTACTATACCGTGTGACGGGTGTTTTGGCAATGGGGTGGACACCCTGCGCGCTCAGTTGTTTGACGGGTGTGGTTTTCTGTTTTCTCATAGGGTAGCCCTATGTATTTGTTTGACGGATGTGGTTTTTTGTCTTATCACAAGGTAACACTGTGAATTACTATCTTCATATTCTCTATCTTATATTTTCTATACCTGTATCTTCTATTTTCTCATAGGTCAGACCTATGTATTATTTGTGCCTAGAGCAATAAAGCGCTAGCATGTATGCATGATTACACGATTACGCGGAGAAGTTATTGAGGTGGAACCGCTCCACGTCGTCCTCGATGTGGGTGGTGTGGGGTATCGCGTGTGGGTACCGAGCGTGAGCGGTGTGGCACTCGGGAGTACAGTACTCCTCTACACGCACCTCGCGGTGCGGGAAAACGCGCACGACCTCTACGGCTTCACGACGCGCGAAGCACTCACCATGTTCGAGCACCTCATCAAGCTTCCGAAGATAGGCCCGAAGACCGCACTCCAAATTCTCTCACAGGCGGACATTGCTACAATCCGAAAGGCGGTACAGACGAGTGATCCTGTCTACCTTTCCAAAATGTCCGGCATCGGAAAAAAGAGTGCGGAAAAAATCGTTGCGGGGCTCACAGACATATTTGGTGAGGAAGTGTATGCGGGAGAAACTGGCACCAATGAGCGCGATGCCGATATTCTCGATGCGCTCATGACCCTCGGGTATTCACAACGCGACGCACTCCAAGCTGTGCAAAAGATACCAGCGGACATCGTTGATACCAACGCGCGTATCAAGTACGCGCTCAAAACCATCAGCTCTTAATTTTTGATACCCGTAAAAAAATGGGTATACTGAATGTATAATTACTATTGTATGGATTCTATTTTGTACTACATCAAACGACTCATCCCGACCAACCTCTTTCGCCTACTCCAGCCACCGTACCACTTCGCCCTCGCGCTCATTGGCGCGCTGTACTACCGGTTCCCCTCGAAGGAGATTACGGTCATCGGCGTGACGGGTACCAAGGGCAAGTCGACCGTTGTGGAACTCGTGAACGCGATTCTTGAAGCAGATGGGCGGAGGACTGCGGTCGCGGGGACAATCCGCTTTAAGATTGGGGAAAAGACCGAACGCAACATGTACAAGATGACCATGCCGGGGCGTTTCTTCATCCACCGCTTTCTCCGCAGTGCGGTCGATGCGGGGTGCGACGTCGCGGTCATTGAGATGACCTCACAGGGAGTCCTCCAGTACCGTCACAAATTCGTCCACCTCGACGCGCTCATTTTCACCAATCTCTCTCCAGAGCACATTGAGTCGCACGGCTCATACGAAAAGTACATCTCCGCAAAGCTCGAGCTCGCGCGCGCGCTCGAAAATTCACAGAAGCGCCCGCGGTATGTAGTCGCAAACAAAGATGATGAGCAGGGGTACAAATTTCTCGCTGCGAATGTTGAACATGCTCTTCCCTATGGCCTCAATGATTTGGAACTCCACACGCTCAACAAAGACGACATCAGCTTGGTACTCCACGGCTCGACGCTCCGCGTGCCACTCATAGGACTCTTCAACGTGTACAATGTGCTCTCGGCTATCACGTGTACGCGCGCGCTCGGGGTTCCCGAAAAAACAATCTTCTCGGCGCTCGAGTCCCTTTCTCCCATCAAGGGTCGCGTTGAACGGTTCAAGTCCCCCAAGGGCGCAAAGAGGAAAATCACTGCCGTTGTCGACTATGCGCACACACCCGACTCACTCGAAAAGCTCTACCAAGCATTCGAGAAGGAACAAAAAATTTGCATTCTCGGCAACACGGGCGGTGGACGCGACACGTGGAAGCGACCGGAGATGGGACGGATTGCGGGAAAATACTGTAGTCGTGTCATTCTCACAAATGAAGACCCCTACGACGAAGACCCGAAAAAAATTATCGACGACATGGCGAGAGGCATCGAGGATGAGTCAAAACTTTCCATCATCATGGACAGGCGAAAGGCGATTCACACGGCGCTCAGCGAAGCACCGAGCGGGAGCGTGGTACTCATCTCGGGAAAAGGCACCGACCCGTACATCATGGGCCCACACAACACGAAGACGCCATGGAGTGACGCGAAGGTAGTACAGCAGGAGATGTCGGCGCTCTTTGGAGAAGAATCGTAAAGAAACGAAAAACCCCGCGAGGCCGAAGGCCTCGCGGGTTTTTTCTTGACTCTTCCTATCCGGCACTCCCCTCCCCACCATTCTTCCACGTACGCTTTGCAAACATCCACGCGAAGCGCACCGCGTAGAGTCCGATTACAAAGTAGAGTCCGATTTTCACCACCATGAGCATGAAGGAAACGAGCCCGATGCTGATGTCCTGCACCGCACCGTTAGTCTGTCGCACAAACTGCTGTACCGCCGATTTCCATGAATTCGAAATCTCCTTACCGTCGACAAATTTATTTTCGTAAACGGTAACGGTAAAGTACGTGTAATGGAGCCGGTCGAGCGCTTCCGCCTTTGCACGGTTCATCCGCTCCAATTGATTGCTCGCATCGATGCGCGCGGAGGTGAGTCGCTCGATGATAGTGAGTTTGCTCTCAATGATTTTTGCCAAGCTATCGACATTGCCCGCATTCGTCGCGAGCGCGGTGATGTTTTCGTAGGAGAGCACCGCATCAGCGAGGGTCTTGTCGAGCGAGGCGAGCTTGTTTTCGAGTATCTGAATTTCACTCGTGTAGTCTTCGACTTCTCGCTTAATGGTGTAGCTCGTTTCGGTGAGTTCCTTTGGATCGAGACCTTTCACGACACCGAGGATTTCCTCCACACTTTCCTTTTTCACCTTGAATACGTACGAGCATCCCCTATCGTGTTCATTCGCGTTCTCAAAAATGACATCCTCGCGTGCTTTGAGCGAGCGAATTGCCCCACAGTCATTCTCACGGTTGCGTGTTTCAATGGTTGCGCTGTACTCTTTCACCTCGTACGCCTCGCTCTCATCTCCTGTGGTATATGAATTCCCCATTGGGGGTTCCATACTATCAGAGACATTGCGTGCTGAGAGACCCACCGATTCCGTTTCAGCGTAGTACATGTCGGGCGAAGATACGGGATTCCCTAACTGCGTGCTCCCACTCCGCATACCGAAACTGCTTGAAAGGAGGCTCGTGAGGATGTAAAACACGACGAGCACCAAAAAAATAAATCCGGTTATTTTTAAAATTTGCGTGTTGGTGAGATTGGTAAGAGTGTTCAAAAAATTCATACGATATGAGTGTTATTCAATAATATCTCCCTATATCGTACACCCACGCGACCGGTGTGCAACCGGTGATTACTTTGCATCACGCACATGGAAAAGTATCACCCCTGCGCACACCGACACATTGAGTGACTCTTTCTCACCGCTCATGGGAATCTGAATGCGCACCGAGACATCGGTGAGCACCTCCGGTTCTACGCCGGTGACTTCATTCCCAAAAATGAATGCGGTGTCCCCTTGAGGAGTATACGCGGTGTACGGAATCGCGTCTGGTGTTTGCTCAACGGCAACAAGCATTACCCCCTCTCCAGCGAGACGGGTAATGAGTGTCTGAATGTGAGGGATAACTTCGTATTGCACTGTGTGGGTGGCGCCAAGAGATGTCTTGAGAATTTCTTTGTTTTCCCTACCAAAGCGGTCAGAGGGAGCCGGCGTATACCCCGTAAGAAATATTTTGGACACACCGGCTCCGTCAGCACTCCGAAAAACAGATCCTACATTGTGCGCGCTCCGGATATTGTGAAGTATGACGAATATTTCCATAGATAAAAGGATGATACACTAATGGTACATATGCTCAACCTCTTCCCCATTCAATTTCTTGCGCCCGTGTCTTACTTTCTCCTCCGTGTAGTGCTCGGCTTCGTATTGCTTCGGCTCGGTATTCGACATCTTCAAAATCGTGAAATACTCGCCCCACACTTCTCATTTCGTTTCTTCCCCTTTGGAACCTTCTTTGCGTGGTACCTGAGCATCATTGAGGTTGTGCTCGGTGGCTTGCTCATTGCCGGCTTCCTAACGCAAATTGCCGCACTCCTCACCACCTTCCTCGCGCTCAAGTTTCTCATTATGTACAAACACTTCGCGCACCCGCTCATCCCTGAGCGCACCGTGTACTTTTTCATGCTTGGAGTGGCTACATCACTCTGCATCACCGGTGCAGGCATCTTTGCGTTTGATTTGCCGATTTGATAGACAATGTTTCTGAGTATGGTATAGTTTTTGCGCAGAAATGCGCCTTTTCATTTCTGACTTACAGTCGCAGTACACCTTTTGGATATTTTCTTCCTTTGGTCGAAAATATCACTAAAGGTCCGGAAAAGTACCCCGTACTTTTCCGTCCATAGCTCAACTCGGTCCGCGTAGAGCATGCCCCGCATTCTCTACCCTTATTAAGGAAAGGAACGAATTGAACACATCCGCCCATAGCTCAGCCGGTAGAGCATCACCTTACAGGTGCAGTTCAGGTTGTATGATATTTTTAACAAAATATCGACAACCTCTTGCGGAATGGGTCCCATCCCATTCCTCACCCTTTTAAGGAGAAGGTTCTCAAAAAACAAAGTATAATAAAATATCCGCCCATAGCTCAACTCGGTCCGCGTAGAGCATGCCCCGCATTCTCTACCCTTATTAA
>CAZNWG010000001.1:0-37679 GCA_964576905.1 uncultured Candidatus Saccharibacteria bacterium | reverse complement strand
TATTAAGGAAAGGAACGAATTGAACACATCCGCCCATAGCTCAGCCGGTAGAGCAGCTCCCTTTTAAGGAGAAGGTCCCAGGTTCGATCCCTGGTGGGCGGACAGATTTGAACGAAGTGAAAATATGGCCGACCAAAAAACTGTCCGGGGGACAGTTTTTAAGGGATCGAAGCCGATGTGAGATATTTTTGGAGGCGAATGCCGAACAAAAATATCCTCATCGGGTACTGAACGTGTGACGTTCGATCCCTGGTGGGCGGACAATTTGTTTTGCTCGCGCCCAGGGATCGAAGAGGTTGTCGACGATTTCGACCAACGGAAGAAATTGTCATACAACCTGAACAGTTCATGTAATGAAAGATTCCCTGGTGGAACGTAGTGAAAGAAAATACTTAGCAACTCGTGACGACAAAAATATCCTACTCCTGCAAAAATGAATACTTCGGGCGAGTGTAGCTCTCGATGAATGTCTGCACGTTCGCAGGAGTGGCAATGCCTGTCGTCTCATTCCCGTCGAGGAAGTATACAAAGGAAAGTTCTTGCGCTTCTGTTCCGTATTATCGACAAATTTTTTCATAATGTCGTTTGGCGCGACTATTTCTCTTCCCGTTACCACGGATGTCGGGAATGTGATACCCTCTCTTACATCAAGCGGTACATACGCATCATAGACCAATTCGGAACAGAAAATACGGTATGTGCTACAATTTTACATATGTTTGAATCACCAAAAGATAAACCGTTGGGAGATGAACCAATAGATCCAAGCAGGAGAAAAGCTTTAGGTACACTTGTTGGAATTGGCATTGGTGCTATTAGTGGCGGGGTGTTGGGAGCAGATAAGATAAAAGACAATCAGGAAGAACGCTCGGCTGATCCTTCATTGGACTACCCAACAAGGTCTTCAGGAGTTGTTCAAAAATTTGAGTCTACACGTCCCATACTTATGGAACAATTAGTTCAAATACTCAAAACAAAAGGCAAGGAAGGGTATATTCTTGCAATTAATTTTTTAGATGGTCTCAGAAAAGAGCAAGCTACTCTTCTAAAACGAAAAGTGGAAATTCTAGATATGCTCAAAAAAATTGGCAATTCCAATTTAGAACAACCTTTTCTTCTTCTCGAGTACGACCGCAACAACAAAGCACTCATTGAATTAGATACGTACATCAAAGAAATTGGAACCGCAATGGAGCAATCACCATTTCACAATACCTCAGCAGCGGTACACATTGAAGAAAAACCGGGGAGTGATGGTTATATCGATGAAAATAAGTTACCAACCACTCCCAAAGAACGGAAACGTATCATGTAACCCTCACCTACACCCGAAGTATCCACTCTTCGAGTGCAAGAGCAGTGTCGCGCTTCCCCATATGCCCCTCATGGTAAATAACGAGGAGCGAGCGGGCGAGTGCGTCTACTTCACCCTTTTTGAATTTTATAAGCGCTCGCTTTGCTTTATTGTACGGATACGACTTTTGTCCCGCCTCTTCGGGGCTACCGGTACGTTCGGCTAATCGAAGTATTTTGAGTTGCCACTGGAGAATTCCGATTATTTCTTCGAGTGAAACACCTTCATTTTTCAGAGCAATAAAAAGAAGCCAGAGGCTTTTTTTGTCGCGTGCAATGAGCGCATCACAGAGTGCAAACACATCGAGCTTTTCTTCTCCTTTTTTCAATTCCTCACAGACCTGCGCGTGTGCTCTACACTCTTTTTGTACCGCTACAGAAAGTCCTTTTTCGATGAGTATAAAAGTATTCGCTGATTCACCCATGAGAGAGAGTGCGCGGAGCACCTCCTCATAAACAATCTCATCTTCCGAGAGTGTATCGAGTATCACTATCTGCGGTTCACCAAAAAGAGATGTGCTCCCCGCAAGCTCGGCGATCATCCCCGGTGTGTAGGTATCTACCGTTATACGAGACGCGCGCGTGCTCGCACCCTCACCAAAGGTGGCAAGGGTCTCAAGTGCGCGTGTGCGCACCGAGCTGGTATCGGTTCCGAAAAAGACGTAGAGCATACTTTATAATTTTGTCATTTCATCCCAATTCTTTCCCGCTTTTGCTTCTGCCAAAATAGGGACACCGTGGGTCTCGGTAAGCGTGAGGACGCCCTCCATTACCGCTTTGAGCTTCGGCACTACTTTTTCTACCAGAGCATCCTCAATTTCAAACACGAGCTCATCGTGCACCTGAAGCAACATACGAACGGAGTCGGTCATCTTCTCTTTCGTGAGGTACTCATGTATGCGCACCATCGCAATACGAATGATGTCTGCTGACGTACCCTGCACGGGGGCATTTATCGCCATGCGCTCAGCCTGTGCGCGTATAAACGGCGCACTTGAGGTGATACCGGGGAAATAACGGCGCCGTCCAAAATAAGTTTCCGTATACCCGTGGGCCCGCGCAAACATTTTTGTCTCCTCGAGGTATTCGGCGAGGCGCGTGAAGGTGTTGAAGTACGCGTTGAAAAATTCTTGTGCTTCTGCACGGGTTGTACCTTCTCCGAGGTTTTCACGGAGCGCATTCACTCCCATACCATAGAGAATACCGAAGTTGATGACCTTTGCCTGACGGCGCATGTCGGGAGTTACCTCACTCGGCTCCACATTGAAGACGCGCGCTGCGACCCCGCGGTGCACGTCCTCTCCGTTTTTGAAAATCTGAGTGAGCTTTGCGTCTCCCGAGAGAAACGATGCAATGCGCAGTTCCACTTGCGAGTAATCTATCGCAACGAGCGTATAGCCCGGGTCAGCGACAAATGCTCTCCGTATCTGTCGTCCCTCTTCGGTGCGTACGGGAATGTTTTGAATGTTTGGATTTTGTGAAGACATACGCCCCGTGGTCGTTCCCGCCTGCAGAAACGTGGTGTGCAGACGACCGTCCTCTCCCACCATCGTGGGGATGGTGTCGATGTACGTTGAGACGAGTTTTTGTATTTCACGGTAGCGCAAAATCTCCTCGATGATAGGGTGCATCCCTTGCATCTTTTCGAGCTCAGACTCACGGGTGGAGCGCTGGCCGGTGGCGGTGTGCTTTTGGTTCTTTGGCTTGAGGCCGAGGTGGTCATACAAAATTTCGCCGAGTTGCTTGGGGGAGTTGATGTTGAACTCCATGCCGACGTGCGCGTACATCTTTTTTTCGAGGCGCCCAATTTCCGCATGAATGTCTTTCGAAAGCTTCGATAGATGCGCAGTATCAATACGAATGCCCGTGCGCTCCATGTCACGCAAGACGGGCATGAGGGGGAGCTCAATCTCACGGTATACCTTCTCAAGATTTTGTGTCTTCAGTTCAGCAAAAATGTGCGCCTCGATGTCTGCAAAGGTGGTGAGCTCATGCACTCGCCCGTACTGCATAATGTCCTCATAGGTGGGATTGGTGGTGTCAGAGGAAAGGAGCCAGAGCGCGAGCGCTACTTCTCCCGTCCGTACTGCGGGAATATCCTCCGGCGCAGGTGCTTCTGTGGTAATGGGCATGTTGAAGAGTGTCTGTACCCGCGTGGTGAGGGTGCGAAATCCGAGCTCGGCAAAGAGTCCGAGTACCCGCTCTGCCTCAAGCCCCTCACGCCACGTGTGCTCGGGAAGCGTAAAGGTCACCGGCGCATCACGTCTGATGGTCGCGAGCATTTTTGAAAAAAGTGCCTCTTCTTCATTCTCTCGGAGGAGTGTAATCATGCGCTCTTTTACCCCCACATTTTTGAGCAGTGCCTCGTCTTTTTTCAATGCTTTGTATATTCCCTCAACTGTCTTGAAATGAATGAGGAGTTCGGTGGCTGTCTTTTCGCCAATCCCCTTGATACCAGGGATGTTGTCTGACGGGTCACCACGAAGACCTTTGTAGTCTGCCACCTGTGCGGGGCCAAATTGAAAACGCCCCCTCACTCCATCTTCGTCGTACAGTACCGTGTCATTGATTCCCTTCTTGAGTGTGTACACGAGCACTTTCTTTTTTTCAACGAGTTGCAAGGTGTCCATGTCACCCGAAGCGATGATGACGCGCAAGTGCGGATTACCCTTCGTCTGCTCGACAATCGTGCCGAGCATGTCGTCCGCCTCAAAACCAGCGAGTTCATACATGGGGATGCCGAATGCGGTGAAAATATCTCGTGAGCGAATGATTTGTTCGACGAGTGCATCCTCGGTCTTTGCACGTCCCGCTTTGTATTCTTTGTACACCTCGTGACGGTACGTTGGCTCGGGAAGGTCGTAGCACGCCACGATGTAGTCGGGCTTCAATTCCTCGACAATCTTGAGCAACATCGCGACGACGCCATAGAGCGCACCGGTGGGCTCCCCTTTCGGCGAGGTGAAGTCGGGGAGTGCGTGGTACGCGCGGTGCAAGATAGCGTGCGCGTCGAGGAGTACGAGTGTCTTTTGATTTTCTGTTGCGCTCTTTTTAGTTGCCATAGGTAATGGTGCGTGTGGTGCCGGTGAGGCTAATGGTAATGGTGAGCGCGTCCTCGGGAATGAGTGATTGGATTTTCTCGGGCCACTCGATACACACGAGGTTGGTGGGTTCGCTCAGAATCTCCGCGAGCCCGAGGACACGCATTTCATCGATGTCCTCAATTCGGTACGCGTCTATGTGCACAAGGGTTTTGAAAAAAGGATGTGTGGGAATCGGGTACGACTTCATGATGACAAACGTCGGGCTCGTGATGTCCTCTTTAATTCCGAGGAACGAAGCGAGCTCTTTGGTGAACGCGGTCTTCCCCGCACCGAGGTCACCCGATAGGGCGAACACCCGTGCGGTGCTTTTTGGTACACACAGAGCAAGCATATCTCCGGCAAGTGCACGAAGCTCTTCGAGTGTGTTGATTGCTCTCTCCTCCATAGAGAGCATTCTATCACGAATACCGTGCGCTCGTGGAACATAAAAAACCGGCGCTGGTGTGAACCAAGCGCCGTTCTTCTGCTACTTCCACTGCTAGCGATAGTAGTGGCGAGGGCAGACCCAATTGCCCCAATAATCGCGGTGACAGCGCACCACCTGTGGTGGCCCGTAGTACGGCGCGGGGGCATAGTACGGTTGCGGTTCGACACGCCGTGGTACAACGATTGGAACCGGAACCACTGTGGTGGTTTGCGTAGTCACCTCACCTGTCTGCGGGTCAACGTGCCTGCTGACTGCAGTACAGCCAGCGAGACCGACCGCCAACACTCCCAACAAGAACAAGTGTTTCATTTCCATCTTTATCTCCTCAACAGTGAATGGACTTGTATTATACAATATCTGCAAATAAATAATACTTAGTATAATCTTGCCTACTTTTATTAAAATTAAAAATACGGCGCTTGGTAGGACCAAGCGCCGCGGTTTTGCTTCTTCCATGACTCAGTAGTTCCGAGGTGGAAAACACCGAATCCGATTTCCGTGACTGTCCCAGCACATCAGTGCTCCTCCACTCCGTGGAATAGGACGGACTGCCCCATACGGACGATATGCGTACGGACCTACATGTGGATCGTGCCCATACTTATTCCTTGGAATGATACCAATACCGACCCCGACCCCAACTCCGGCCGGAGGAACAGTACCGAAAGAGTACGACTCTCTCGACGTCGTTTTTCCGTTAGCATCGGTTTCCCTGCTTCCGCTGATACTCACGCATCCCGCCATCGAAACAGCGAGTGCTACCAGCAGTACCAATTTTGTCACTTTCATTTCTGTCTCCTAGAACAAGTTGAGTTGTTGAAAGTATAGCATACATAGCTAATCTTGTCAACTATCCACAAAAAGTGTCTTGTTTCATGGTCATTTCGCCTACCTCCCGTGGTATTATTTCGTATATGGTCTACTTTAATGACACCGACATCAATGCGACCGTCAACCTTCTCCATATCCGTGAAGATGAGCGACTGACTGCAACGCTCGCTCCCACGTACGGTATTCCCTATATCAATCTTGAGGAAACAAAGATTAACTCTACGGCTCTGAAACTTGTATCGGAAAAAAATGCAAAGCGGGGAGAATTGGTGGTGTTTGAGATGGTTGTTTCTGAACACGAAAATCCCACGCTTTCTGTGGCAGTAAAAAACCCAAAGAGACCGGAAACGCTCGAGGTGCTCGAGCTTATACGCCAGGAGGGCTACACCACAAACCTCTTCCTTGCCACAAAACACAGTCTCGAAGTTGCGTGGATACACTACCAAGACGTGGAGACCGCTGCCGCCGATGTGCGCGGGGTGCTCGAGGTGAACGAAGAGATGATCGTGGAGCTCATGGGTACCATTCACTCACACTTCGATATAGAAAACGCACTCGTCAAATTGCAATCCGAAAATCATCTCGAGCGAACAACGAAAATTCTTGAAATTCTCTTCGGTGGCGCACTTGCACTCAATGCTTCAGATATTCACATAGAGCCAGAAGCCATTTCAACCCGCGTGCGTAATCGTCTCGATGGCGTGCTCATGGATGTGGGAACCATCGACAGAGGTGCGACGCAACAAGTTGTCTCTCGCCTCAAGCTCCTCGCGGGGCTCAAGCTGAACACGCGGAATGCATCGCAGGATGGGCGCTTCACCTTCGATATCGGCTCGCGCGAGGTGGAGGTGCGTACCTCGGTTATTCCAAGTGCGTTCGGAGAGTCCATCGTGATGCGCCTTCTCGACCCGAGCTCGGCGCACTTCCACATCGAGAGCTTGGGTATGAACCCACGTCTCGCAGAGGTTATTGGTATTGAACTCAAACGTCCAAACGGCGCTATTATCACCACTGGTCCTACGGGGTCAGGTAAGACAACCGCGCTCTACTCGTTCCTCAAAGCGGTACATAAGCCGGATGTGAAAATTATTACCATTGAGGATCCTGTTGAGTATAAAATTCCCGGTATTTCGCAGGTGCCGGTAACCGCGACCCAGACGTTTGCCTTCTCACTCCGCTCCATTCTCCGCCAAGACCCTGATGTGATACTTGTAGGAGAGATTCGTGACCGTGAAGTGGCGGAAACAGCAATTCACGCTTCACTTACCGGTCACCTCGTGTTCTCCACGCTCCACACCAATAGTGCCGTAGGTGCCTTTCCCCGCCTCATCGATATTGGCGTCGACGCGCGCATGATAGGAAGTGCGCTCAATATCGTGTTGGGCCAGCGTCTCGTGCGCGTCCTCTGTGATACATGCAAAGTGGAGCGTGACCTCACCACCGCAGAACTCACCGTTATTCAGAAGACCCTCGAAAAGCCGGTTGCCATTCAGACTGTTTTTGGCCCCAAGGGGTGTCCCGCGTGCGGTATGAATGGGTACAAGGGGCGTATCGGTGTCTTTGAGGCAATTATTGTTGACGAAGCAGTTGAGAATGCGGTTATTATGGATCCTCGAGAAATCAATATCCTTGAGGCGGCAAAACCCCAAAATATTCCAAACATGCAACAAGATGGTATTTTCAAGGCACTCGCTGGTACCACGAGTCTTGATGAGCTATCGCGCGTGCTCGGTCTCTATTTCTAGAGCAGAGCGTGCTCCAAAACCTCAACGTCAATGCGTGGGAGCACCAAAAAACCGCTCTCGCGGTTTTTTTCGTGCTCTACAACCTCCCCTTCACTCGGTCAAGAAGACGTGCGCTGTACTCTATGCTATATTCGGAAAAGAGGACGTGCACATTCACATCGAACGTATAACCCTTGACGCAATAGCTTCCGTAAGAAGTGACACTCCAAAACTAAGAAATACTCCAGCGCGCTCATTCAAAGATGAGTACCAGAGTACCCTCGTCTTGAGTATCAAGTATTGCGTAAAGGGTTATCAGCTCGATAATCCTCTTCTAAACAAAAAGAAACATTCGGTTTCCCGAATGCAATGAACCATAACGCTCGCATTCTAGCATATCGGGTTTTTTTGTCAACCCCTCCCGTTTTGCTCCTATTTCATATACAATGGGGCAATGAACGCTCCACAGGAAAAAAAACACACAATTGAGCGCGATTTTGCAGGCAATCTCGACCAAACACTTCGCCCACAGTCATGGGATGAGTACGTCGGACAGACAAAAATCAAGGAAAACCTTCGTATTTTGCTCACCGCTGCGCGTGAGCGTGGCCATGCTGCAGAGCACATTCTTCTCTATGGCCCACCGGGACTTGGGAAAACTACACTCGCCCATCTCATCGCAAAGACTCTCGGCACCAACATGAAAACCACTTCAGGGCCTGCCATTGAGCGCGTGGGGGATTTAGCAGCAATCCTCACCAATCTCCAACCGGGAGATGTGCTCTTCATCGATGAAATCCATCGTCTCTCAAAATCAATCGAAGAGGTACTCTACCCCGCAATGGAATCGGGAGTACTCGATATTATTATCGGGAAAGGCCCTTCAGCGCGCACTGTGCAACTCGACCTTCCTCCCTTTACCCTCGTTGCAGCCACGACGCGCATATCACTTCTTTCTGCACCACTCCGCTCGCGTTTCTCCGGCGGGACGTTCCGTCTTGAGTTTTATACCGATGATGAAATTGCGCACATCCTCAGTCGTTCGGCTTCTCTCCTTGGGGTGACGCTCGATAGTACCCTCCTAAAAAGAATTGCACTCCGCTGTCGTGCAACCCCGCGAACGGCAAACTACCTCCTCAAACGTTGTCGTGATCTTGCACAGCTCGAGATGACTCCGGTAAATGAAAAGATTATTGAACAAACCTTCAACCTTCTCGAGATTGATGTCCGTGGGCTCACTGGCCCTGATCGCGCTGTCCTTGAAGCAATCATTGATAAATTTGGTGGTGGCCCGGTGGGGCTCAACACCATCGCAGCAGCGACTGGCGAAGAGATGTCGACTGTTGAAGACGTGCTCGAACCGTACCTCATTCGCCAAGGACTCATAGAGCGTACTCCTCGCGGACGTATCGCAACAACACTTGCATACGAGCACATGAAAGAGGTATAAAGGAAGGAAACTTATCTCGTGAGTAACAAAAAACAATATGAGCGGACATAATAAATGGTCAAAGATTAAACACAAAAAGGCGGCAACGGATGCAGTAAAAAGTAAAACCTTCTCGAAGCATGCCAGTTTTATTGCTGTTGAATCGAGAAAAGCAAAGGGTGACGTCAATTCCCCAGGGCTTGCTGCAGCAATAGAGCGTGCAAAGAAAGACTCGATGCCCAAAGAAAACATCGACCGCGCTGTTGCAAAAGGCAAAGCGTCCGACGGTGCAGAGCTCACTGAGGTCGTGTACGAGGCATTTGGACCCGGAGGAACTGCGCTCATCGTAACGGCTGTGACCGATAATCCCAACCGCATTACCCCTGTTGTCCGTCACATCTTCTCAAAAGCGGGGTACGCACTCGGTGCAACGGGGAGCGCTTCGTGGGCATTTACCAAAACTGCAGATGGGTACATTCCCCAAAACCGCGTTGAGCTCTCTGACGAAGACGGCGAAAAGCTTGCTGTACTCATCGAAACACTCGAGGAACAAGAGGATGTGCAAGACATCTACACTACTGCCGATGAACCAACTGATGTCGCCTAAATCAACACTCGTGCGCGTGCTCGCACTCGACCCCGGGTATGACCGCTTAGGGGTAGCGGTTCTTGAGCGTGAGGGGGGACGTGAACGTCTGTTATTTTCAACATGCATCGAGACATCGCGCACAGATACGCTCGCAGACCGACTCCACACAATCGGTACACGCACTGAGGAACTACTCACTACGTATACACCCGATGGTGTCGCGATTGAAACGCTTTTTTATAACAAAAATGCAAAGACGATCATTGGTGTTGCGCAAGCACGGGGTATTATCCTTTTTCTTGCAAAGCGCTCAGGATGTACCGTGTATGAGTTTGGACCACAAGAAATAAAGGTTGCAATAACGGGTTATGGCAAAAGTGATAAACAAGCTGTTATCGATATGGTGCGTCGTTTAGTGCAGAATGCACCCATAAAAGCTCATGATGATGAGTATGACGCAATTGCTGTTGGTGTTACCGCTCTTGCCCATTTTGGTTGATTCGATTAACACAGTTGCACATTTTTAAAAGTTTTGATACAAAAGACCTACTACTTATTTAGAGTAATTGATATACGCACATATGATCTTTTTTGAAGACCAATTTACATCATTCGTTACCGAAGAGGAGGAAGAGGAGGAAGAACACGATGCGCTTGACGATGCGTTACTTGATGCGCTCGACGGCGAAATAGATGACGAGCTCGATGAGGAGTTTGATCCCCTCATAAAAGCCGATGTGTTTGAGGAATTGAGCGATGAACACGATGAATCACCAAAAGCACTTGATGATGACGAAGAGGGTGAAGAGGATATGGACTACGACTCTTTTGATGACGAAGACGAGCTTTAGGATATAAAAAACCGCCGGCCCAAAGGGCCGGCGGTTTTTTATTCCGGTACTAATTTTACAAATCTCCTCTTCCCTATTTTAAGAACGAGTGGAGTACTCACTATTTCTGGAAGTACATCAAGTTTTTCTCCTGTTTCTGCATTCCGCACACCTCCCGCTTCGAGGAGGCGTCGCAACTCAGCTTTCGATGCGACGACGCCGTGCGCAACCATTTCTTCAATGAAGTTTCCCCGCACCTCGAGCACATCTTCCGGTACCTGCTTGTCTTGAAAGGTTTCCACAAAGTATGCTTCGCCCGCCTCTTTACCCGCATCACCGTGATACATGCGAGTAATTTCTCGTGCGAGGCGCATTTTCATCTCTTTGGGATTTGCTCCGTTATCGAGCGCATATTCAATTTCACCAATCTCATCCTGTGTCACACGCGTACACATAGTGAAGTATGTGATGATTTCTTCATCACGCATACTCATCACTTTTCCATACATATCTTCAGGTGTTGCGGTGAGGTTGATAGTATTCCCCCAGCTTGAGCTCATCTTGCGCCCGTCGGTACCGTTAATGAGTGCCGTCATGAGAATATTTTGTGGCTCTTGTCCAAAGTGGGGTTGCAACGTGCGTCCTGCAAGAATGTTGAAGCGCTGGTCAGTACCACCAATCTCCACATCTGCACGTACCGCAACACTATCGTACCCCTGCATGAGTGGGTACAGTGTCTCACGGAGCGAGACGCGCTTCCCCGCATCGAGACGTCGCTTGATATTGTCACGTGCAATAAAATCTGCCACAGAGAACAGGTCTGCATGCTCACCGATTTCACGATAGGTAAGTTTTTCAAGCCACTCAGAATTGTATCGAAACTCTATGGTATCAATGTCGAGTATCTTTCCCACTTGCTCAAAGTATGATTTTTTATTTTCCTCAATCACTTCCCGTTGAAGCATGGGGCGCTCACTCTCTTTGTCAGAGGTATCCCCAATCACACTGGTGAAATCTCCAACAATAAACACAATCTGGTGTCCCAGTGCTTGAAAATCACGTAATTTGAGAAGTGGAATGGAGCGACCTATGTGGAGATTGGGGCTTGTAGGGTCAATGCCTAGTTTGATGCGTAATGGTGTGCCACTCAACAATTTCTCTCGAAGGGCATCATGGTGAATAACCTCAGCAACTCCACGAGTGAGTAACTCGTCAACTTTTCGTACGTCTGTATCTATATGAGCCATAATACTCATGATTTTAGCATAATTTTAGTTTTGTATGCAGTTGTATGAGCAAAATCATTTGTGTAACCGATTTTGCCCACACATCACCATATATTTATATACATTCAATTGGATGCTACTATGCTTAGTATGAAACATATAACCTCGTGGTTTCGACACCGTGGCAGAGATATATTTGTTGATGCATTTGTTTTTGTGGGTGTACTCGCACTCATTGGTATTGGCGTCATTATTGTATGGGTAGCGACTCTCCAAATGCCTGACCTGTCTTCATTTGAAGAGCGTAAAATACAACAATCCACCAAAATTTATGACAGTACGGGTGAGATACTCCTCTACGACTTTCACCAAGATGTTCGACGCTCCATAGTTCCGTATGAAAATATCTCCCGTCATATTAAAAATGCGACTATAGCAATCGAGGATGATACCTTTTTTGAACACTCGGGTGTTCGTCCACTTGCAATTCTCCGCTCTATGATCAATAACGTTCTGAATGGCGGTGGTCCTTTCACTGGTGCAGGTGGTTCCACAATTACTCAACAAGTCATCAAAAACTCAGTTCTCCAGCATGAGAAAACACTCAAACGAAAAGTAAAAGAAGCGATCCTTGCATTCCGCCTTGAACAAATTCTTACCAAAGAAGAAATTCTTGGACACTACCTCAATGAATCACCCTATGGGGGCACTATTTATGGCGTGGAAGAAGCGTCGCTTACATTTTTTGGGAAACGTGCTTCCGACGTCACCCTTACCGAAGCGGCGTATCTTGCGTCACTCCCACAACTCCCGACATACTACTCGCCGTATGGTAATCACATTGATGATTTGGAAAAGCGCAAAAATCTTGTACTCCAAAAAATGTTTGAAAATAATTTCATAACACAGGAGGAGCTCGATGGTGCACTCGCCGAACGTGTCGAATTTAAACCCCAAGCAACGTCGAGTATTCGTGCGCCACACTTTGTCTTTTACGTTCGCGACCTATTGATTGAAAAATACGGCGAGGAATCACTCGCTGAGCGTGGATTGAAGGTAATCACAACGCTCGATCTCGACCTACAAGAGAAGGCGGAAAAAATTGTGAAAGAAAAAGCGCTCTATAATGCAAAGGCTTTCAATGCATCAAATGCTGCACTGGTGGCTACAGACCCCACCAATGGGCACATACTGGTGATGGTTGGCTCGAGAGACTACTTTGATACCGAAATAGATGGCAACTTCAATATTGCACTTGCTGAGCGTCAGCCGGGTTCTTCGTTTAAACCCTTTGTATATGCTGCCGCGTTTCGAAAAGGCTATACTCCAGAGACAGTGGTTTTTGACTTGAAGACACAATTTTCAACTGCATGTACACCCGACAACTTCTCCTCCGAAGGAGAGTGCTACTCACCTGAAAACTATGACCACCGGTTTCGAGGGCCTGTTTCGCTCCGAAACGCGCTTGCGCAATCACTCAACATCCCCGCAGTAAAAACCCTCTATCTTGCTGGAATTAAGGAGTCTATCGGTCTTGCGCGTGATATGGGTATTTCAACACTCACGAATGCAAATCAGTATGGACTCACGCTCGTTCTTGGAGGTGGTGAAGTAAAATTACTCGAAATGGTGGGTGCGTACGGCACGTTTGCAAACGAAGGTGTGCGTCATGAACTTCAGGGTATCCAACGGATTGAAGATGCAAATGGCACAGTGATTGAGGAAATTGAACCGGTTGCAAAACAAGTACTCGATCCAAATATCACCTACCAAATTTCTGATATTCTCAATGATAATGTAGCGCGCACCCCACTGTATGGTGCAAACTCATCTCTCTATTTCCCTGGCCGTGATGTTGCTGCAAAAACGGGTACCACAAATGATAAACGTGATGCGTGGGTGCTTGGATATACACCCAATCTCGTTGTGGGGGCGTGGGCTGGAAATAACGATAACCAATCCATGAGTGAAATTTCCGGGCTCATCATCACCCCCCTCTGGCGAGCGTTTATGGATGAAGCGCTCAAGGATCGCGACCAAGTTTCATTCAAAGCGCCTCCCGCTATCGACCCAAGTATAAAACCTGTTCTTCGCGGTGTGTGGTTTGATGCAGGAGCACTCGTCAGTGCACCCACAGTCGATACTGAGCAGAGTACAAACGAAACTGAGGTTACACCACCAGACCCAACACTCACACTTCAGAACGCTGTTTTAGGCGCTCACTCCATCCTCTACTTCGTTGATAAGGATAATCCACTCGGACCACAACCGAGTGTGCAAAATGATTCTCAATTCAAATATTGGGAATACCCCGTCACGTTGTGGAAAAACTCACTCATGCAGGCAGCAGCGTCAAGTACACAAAACAAAGAGCAGGAAGAAAATGAACAAGAAGTTAGCCCAGAAACAGTGACGAGCAACTAAAGAATCTGTGTGGGACTATTTTCTTTTCCTATCACTTCCCCAACAACACGCAGAACATCCTCCTTTTTAAGGAGGATTTCCGTTCGTATGACACCCGATGCGGTGACAGTGATTGTTCTTTTTGTCACATCATACCTGCACTGGGTTTTGGTGAGTGATACACCACACACTTCCTCTACCGCATGTATAAATGCGGTAAGTACGATTCCCTGCGGTGCTCTCAACACCTTCGTGTATTTTGCAAAAAGATCCTTTACATGCACAATACCCTTCCCTCGTTTGTTGTGTGAATTAAAAATCATACATGGATTACGTCTAGTCTCGCTATCTTATTTTTTACTGTTTTTTTGTTTACTATTTTTCAAGACGTCTTAAAATTTATTAGGAATAAAATTTTCTTCCTTGGTCATAATTTTGATTAGGAATACAAAATTATGACAGGCTCCGAAATTATTGTCGCTTCGCTCTGTAATTTCGGGTCACTCGATAAAATATATATGCTTCGCATATTATTTTTCGGTCACTTATTCATCGGCATTACGAGATACCTGAGTGATGCATCGTGCACATTCTCTATCACCATGGGGCGTCCAAACCCAGCACACTTTAGGGTAATACTGTCGCTTTGGATGTGTGGAATTACATCACTCACATACCGTTGATTGAAGTTGAGGGTTATATCCTCTCCCTCTACTTGTGCTTTTATTGACTCTGTTGTTGCTCCTGCTTCACCACTTTGTGACGATAAGCTACAGGTGCCATCAGAAATAGTCAGTGTGAGTTGCATAAACTTATTCAAAAAAATGTTTGTTTTTTTGAGTGCTTGAGCGAAGTCATTGGTGAGTGTGGTAACGGTGGTTTTATACTCTTTTGGAATTATCTGCACGTAGTCAGGAAAAGTACCGGTAATGAGCCGTGAGGTGATATAAATATCGCCTACCGTAAGTGCACACTGATTTTCTGTTATGTACATCTGTATGTCTCCATCAACATCCTCTACCACACGAGCAAGCTCGAGAGCGTTTTTTGAAGGAATGAGTATAGAGTTTTCCAAAATAAGGTTTTTTTGTGGAATTGTTTTCTCCATAAGACGGAATGAGTCGGTAGCTACAAAAGTGAGTGTGTGCTCTTTTTTTTGGTGAATGTAAATACTCCCGAGTTCTGGTTTTATCGATGATTGTGAAGCGGTGAATGCTGTTGTTTTAATACCGAGTGCAAAGAGTTTTCCTTGAATAGTAATAGGGTTGCTCGTAATGTGTGGAATATTTGGAAAATCACTCGCAGATATACTCCGTATTTCTGTTCGTGATGCCTGTGATTCTACTATCAAGACCTCCCCCTCAGTGCTGAGGGTAATTTTAGGTTGCGATATGAGGGTAATGGTTTGAAGGAATATGTGTGCAGGCACCGCAATAACACCTTCTTCTTCCACCACTGCTTCCATTTTTCCCTCGATACCAATTTCTAGATTTGTTGATTTTAACGTAAGTGTTTTACCCACAACCTCAATGAGCACACACTGGAGCACGGGAAGTGATACGTGTTTTGTACTTACCTTTGAAACGGTATCGAGAAGTGAATGTAATTTTTTTGTTTCAATAGTGATGTGCATATGTGTGTTACTAATTTTTTAAAAACTATTTTTATGTATTATTAGCGGTGTGGATGTGTGGATCGATGTGATAGAGTCTGTTTTTTCAATGTATTTTTATGAATTAAAAAAGAAAAGTGTGTGGATTGGTGTGTGGGTATGTGTGGAGTATATGTGTATGAATGTGTCCTGTGTGAAAATATAAAAATTTTTTACATGCTATACACACCCACTTCGTACATGTCCCCACCCCACCGGCACGACTATCAGATATCTTTTAAGAACTTTTCCCCAGATACATCCCCCTCATTTAAGAAGGAGTCGTATTTGAGACACCTCTTCCTCGAGTTCAGCGCTTTCTTTTACCTCATGTTTAATTTTTTCACATGAGTGAATAACGGTTGTGTGGTCACGCCCACCAAGCTTTTGACCTATTGCGGGGTATGATACCTGAAAATCCTCACGGAGAATGTACATAATGAGCTGTCGTGGCTTCACCACTTCCTTACGGCGAGTTTTTTCGTAGATACTCGCTGGATCAATGTCATAAAACCGAGCAATCTTATCTACCACATCAGATACTGCAAGTGATTTGCGTGGACGGGTACTGTTTTTAATGAGTGCCTTCACCTCATCGAGAGAAAGTGAGCGCCCGAGGAGCTGTGATTGACACAAGATGGTATTGAGTGCACCTTCTAGCTCCCGTACATTACCATCGATTGTTCGAGAGAGGTGGTCAACCACATCTTCATTGAGTGTGAGACTATTCTGTGCCGCTTTCGACCTTAGGATTGCACCACGTGACTCAAAATCGGGTTCAGGAATATCAACAATCATTCCCTGCCCAAAACGTGATTTGAGGCGCTCTTCCATGTTGGACATGAGTGCAGGGTGCACATCGCTCGAGAACACAATTTGCTTGTTATTGTCATGCATTGCATTAAAGAGGTGGAAGAGTTCCTCTTGTGTTTTTTCCTTGTTCATAAGGAATTGCACATCATCCATAATCAATACATCGTATTGGCGGTACTTGTCTTTAAAATTATTTGCGGTGCCACTCTGGAGCGAATTCATGTAGTCAACGGTAAATCGCTCACTCGTGACATAAAACACTTTCTTACCCATACGTTTGAGTTGGTTCCCTATTGCTTGTATGAGGTGTGTTTTACCGTGACCGGTTTTTCCATACACAAAGAGCGGGTTGTATGCAATCCCCGGTTTATTGACCACCGTTCGTGCTGCGGCATGTGCGAGTTCATTGAAAGGCCCCACCACAAACGTATCGAACACATACTTCGGATTCAAATTGTCACTCTTGTTGATGTAGTACTCCTCAAGGGGGAGGGCTGCATTTACCGTTTGTTTACGGGTCGTTTCGTGTTTTCGATCAGAGCGTTGCACCACTGCATACTCTACCGAACGTGCGTGTGGAGTGAGGTCACGTAAGGTCTTTAAGATGAGGGTTTGAAATTTATCCGCAACCCAGTCGCGAACAAAAATACTGGGTACTCCGAGTGTCACCGTGCCGTCCTCAAGTGACACAATGTGGGTGTCACGAAACCAGGTTTTAAAATTAGCTGAGGTGATAGAGAGTTCAATACTCACAAGGGCATCATCCCATAATTTTTTTACATCAATTTGTTCCGTTTGGATGATATTTGTGGAAATGTGTGAAATAGAACTCATAGAACGGATAGAGGAAATGCTAAACGACAGGAAGTATTATACGGGCCTGTGGAAAAGTGTAAATACGTATGATAAAAAGCGTTTAGATACATACTACTGTGTATACACCCTGTGTATAGGATGTGGAGTGTAATGTATAACCCCTCTGTCAAAGAGAGAAAAAGGATACCAATATGGTCTCTATTGATTAAATACACTTTGTAGTGTAAAGTGTCCCCACAATCAATCCAAAGTTATGCCAAAACGAACCTATCAACCAAAGAAGCGCAAACGAGCAACCACACACGGTTTCCTCGTGCGCTCAGCTTCCCCTACAGGGAAGAAGGTGCTTGCCGCACGCCGCCAAAAAGGTCGCGCAAAGCTCAGTGTCTAAACCTCCAAAAAAAGCGCTCCAGAGCGCTTTTTTTGGAGTTTATTCCAAGGTATACTATTCGAATGCTCCCAAAACGAGAACGACTTTCACGGAAGGATTTCAGTCATTTTTTTTCTATGGGGAGACGCGTGCACACTACGTGGTGTATGCTTGTTGTTGCGCCATGCAATACGCTACATGTATCAGTAGTGGTGCCAAAAAAAGTAGTACAGGGAGCGGTTGCACGAAATAAGCTCCGACGTCGTATCTATGATATCGTGAGGAGGTATCGGCATGAGAAAACACTTACGGGGGTATATATCATTGTTGTAAAACAACCAGCGATACCAATGGAGTATTCTACCCTCCAAGAAGCTGTACAAAAAATACTAGCGAATCCAAAACTAATCACCTAATTTATATATTTATGATGAGTACTCTATGGCACACAGTGTTTTTTGACCCAATATACAATTGTCTCGTATTTTTCATTGATGTAGTCCGTGGGGGAGATGTGGGGCTTGCAATTATCTGCACCGTCGTGTTGGTGAAGGTTATTATGCTCCCCCTCTCGCTCAAGGCAGCACGGACACAACTCAAGATGCGTGAAATCGAACCAAAACTCGCTGAAATTAAAGAAAAATACAAAGATCAGCGTGAGGTGTTGTCGGTAAAAACAATGGAGGTTTTTAGTGAAGCGAAGGTAAATCCATTTTCAAGCATTCTCTTACTTTTTGTACAAATACCAGTTGTCATCGCACTCTACCTTGCAGTATCGAAAGGTGGAGGAGTACCACTTCCCGATATCAATACCGCACTGCTCTACCCCTATGTGCCCACACCAGAAACAGTCACTATGATTTTTCTACAATTCATAGACATCACCACAAAGAGCATCCCGCTCGCTTTTATTGCAGGACTCACCCAGTACATCCACACACACCTCGCAATGCCCGCGCTCAAACCCCGTGATCCAAAGGCAGAACCAAACTTCAAAGATGATTTTGCGAGGAGTATGCAAGTCCAAATGAAGTACGTCATGCCGGTACTTATTTTTGTTGCAGCGTATACCATTTCTGCAGCCATCGCACTCTACTTCACCGTGAGCAACATCATGGCGATTGCACAAGAGTACGTTGTCCGCATGAAAGGACTCAAGATACGGTAGTACCCGGTGAGTGCACACTACCGCAAAATAAAGTGATGCCAATGACAGACATCGGATGTCCGTCATCCAAAAAATACGGCACCAAGTCACCTCAAGGCGACGCCTTGATGCACTGATACTTGGCATGAACAGTGTGAACGACTACCAAAAAAGCGACTCGCGTCGCTTTTTGGTGTTTGATGGTTTGCTTATTCTCGTGTCTGACCAAGTCGTATATCGTACATCCAGAGAGAATCGTCGTTTTTGTTGATGAAATAGAGTAGTTCCTCCCGCGAATCAACACCCATTTTCAAAATATCAATCTCACGACCGCTTGTGGCAAGGAGATCCACAAGGAGGATAGGATCATTCCCTGTTGCAAGACTTGTTACATAGAGTTCATCTGAATAAGAAACAATGCCTTTATACCAACTGTCAGGGAATGTACCCACATCCACGCGTGTGTTCGGAACACCGCAATACAGTGTGAATTCAGTGAGTGCACATTTTTCTGGGATGATGGGCAGTTGTAGTGTAGTGAGGCCTGCATCATCCTGAACACCAGAGCGTACGAGGGTATCGCTATTCCAGGTCACAATAAGCTTCTGACCTGTATTGAGTGCACTCAACCCCTTCTTACCCTCCGTGACGTACATGGGAGTACTTTTCTCAATACGATACACATACCCCATTTGGTGTGCTGAGGGAGTGGTGTACACATAGACGGGATTACCCCACACAACACGCACATCACGGAGTGGAATAGCAAAGACTTGTGTACCCACTTTCCGCTCCAGATTATATGAATACCCAACAGTCCCTGTATTGGATGAGAGTGTGTATGAGAGCGTTCCACTTGCATTGGTGAAGAAGATATTTTCTGCGCCGGTAGGAAGTGACTCTCCTGAGAAATCAGTGCTCGAAATCATTCCCACGAGCGTCTTTGACACACCGCCATCAAATGTCGTCACCGCGGCATACGTACCATCAGGAGAAAAGAGCGCTGTCTGTGTACCGGGGATGGTGGTGCCACTTATGAGCGACTCGGTACCGCTGAAGAGGTCAATCTGGTACACGTGCCCCGTCCCCCGCTCCACGTACCGTATTCCCCCCTCCACAAAGCCAGCTCCCGCCACAGGGCGTGTGGTGAGCTGTTTGAGTGCTTGCGGAGCACCGGTTGCGGTCTCAACATCAGATACATCAACGTATGACGGCTCTTGTACTGGTGCTGGTTTACTGGAGTCCTTCCCCGCTCCAAATTGTGCAAAGATACCCTCTGCACCCGATGTGCCGTAGGTGAAGAGGTATGCCCACACACCGATAACGAGCAGAAATATGATGACTCCAATGATGATGTATATTTTTTTCATAGTAATGTACTAAGGATTGAAACAGGCGCCAGCATCCCATTTTCCTCCAGCACAGGTACAGAGATTGAGAGTACCACATGCACCACCACCACAAGTCGCTCCAGTCGAGCTTTTAGAACAGTCTGTTTTGAGTGTTCTTGTTGGGTCAGCTTTAGCAGCAGCGATGGATTCAGGTGTTGCCATGTTGTTTACAGAAGGTGTTGCGTTCGGATTACTCCCCCCACCTCCTCCGCCACCAGTCGGATTAACTCCCTGACCCATCCGCGACATGCTCGTGAGCACATTCATGTTGACGAGGTCGGGGTTGATGGTGTTGAGTACGATGAAAGGGATGAGAAGAATAGCCAGACCCATGAGTACCCCCTTTATGTCATCTTTTGCTGCTTGTTTACTCGTAATCACATCATCCATACTGTACTTCACACCCGCGAGTGCGATTTTTATGACAGCAAAGATAGCACCAACTGCTATAGCAAGGACGTAAATGCTATTGATGAGGACTGGAAGTGAGGTAGCACCCGAGGTATTCATACCGGGGATAAGAATCATCGGAGAGTACTGGATTGCTGCGTGCACCGAAACAGGGAGTACAAAAAAAGCGAGCACAAAGAGTATTTTTGCTCCTACTCCACGAACGAAGGATGTGCTGTGTAAAAACTTCATATACATTAGAATGTTAACTCAAGTGATTTCATAAGATGTTCGAGTGGTCGCTGTACACTCGACATGGTTGCAGAAAGAACCGATGTTCCTGAGGAGTCGGGGCGCGATATGGTAATGACGTTGTTGGTATCTGACACATCTTCACCGTTGATTTTCCAATTGAACGTCGCATTGCTGGGGCGGGTGACCGTGTAGTAGGGCTCTGCGATTACGGTTGTTTCTTCGGCAATAAATTGAGTTGCTTTTGAATATGCTCGGCTCGCATATCCACTCAAGGGACTCGACGCATAGAAATAGAGTTCAGGCTGAGCATACATGAGCAACACAGAACCCTTGCCAACCGCGTTACCTACAGCATCGTGGACGACTACCGAAAGCGTTACCGCATCAAAGAGTGGAAGCGTATACTCAATACTAGTAGCGCCCTTGACTGGCCAGTTGAACTGTCCCCCACTCCCCCCTGACCACTCGTAGGTGTACGAGCTTTTGTCGGTGTTTTTACCATCATGGACGACGGCAACTGCGCGAATATGGGCACCACTATTGGGGAGAGATCTGCCGATATAGAACGGAGGTACGTAGGTGTCGGATTCAACAATCACATCAACAACAGAAGGAGTTATTTTTTTTGAGTAGGATTGCTCAAACCCTTGAGCGGATTTTGAAACAGCGCGTACCTCTGTCACGGTACCCACACCACCCGTGGTGATAGAAATTGAACGATTGTTTCGCTCATTTGTTTGTTCAACACCATTCACATACCAGTAAATAGTAGAACCGAGATTTTGGACACTGTAATCATTGAGCTCCACCACCACCAATGTGTATGGTTTTGGGAAAGAGGGGGTACTTACAAGGGTGCTATTCTGAGTGAATGATAAGGATTGAGCGTGGGTTGTTGCCACTCCTGAAAGAAAGGCAACAAAGACACAGGTTATAAGTATGAGAAATAGATTGAATTGCTTGAGTGAGTAGCACATATATTCACCTGTAAGTGTAGCATGGGTCGGTACGTTAATAGCTCGGCGCAAAGAAGGACATGTAGATAACCCAAAGAATAATCCATGGAAATATGTTAATAAACGGGCATATGCTACCCAAGATACATACGCAGGTAATTATAAATGCAAGTTGGCTTCCGATGGGATTGAGTTGAATAATAGCAAACCAGATAAAATACCCAAGGAATGATGGAAGGAGGATAATTACAGTAATCGCCCACCCAACCCACCCCACGAGCTCAAAAGGGAGAACTTTAGTGACAAGCTCTGCTCCCCACTTTAATAACCAACCAACACCCCATATTTTTCCCAGACCTTCTGTAAACTGACCAACTTTTCCATGGAGGCCAAATCCAATAGCCGAGATAATAGCAAGCGGGAGTGCAAAGACAAATATGGAACAAGCAATTGCAATTCCCGACTTTGCAACAGAGCGTGATGCAAGTAATTTTGTCTTCTTTATTTTCGAAAGGAGCATCATTCGAGCTTTTTCCTTTTGTATATTAATCTGACGCTGTACAAGGAGGGAGTTGTGATTTGCACGCTGAATGGCTTGATTCGCTTCAAATGCTGCCCTTTCTCGAGCTTCCTCATCGAGGGCAAAGTTTTCCTCTTCTTCCAATTCCTCCTCCTCAAGTATTCTTTCTTGCTCAAGCTCTTCCTCTTGTTCTTGTTCTTTCGCACGCACTAAACCCTCTCTCCCACCAAGGTAGCGACCTTGAACTGTTTGCGAACTGCGTGCACTTTCAAGGCGCTCTTCCGGGCCACGACGTTTTGCGCCCTGTATTCCCCGTCGCTCATCAAGAGTTACATCATCCATGGTTTTAGAGTGGCTTATTTGCGAGCTCTTCGCGTGCACGCCTAATCTGGAGGAGTTGGGAAGGGTCTGAGGTGATAATCTGGTCCTCTGTATGTGATGCCAAGACCTTGATGGCCACGTGCTTCATACCGACGAAGAATATCCCCTCCCCCACATTTGACTCGAGAAGCATCAGCTTTTCCTCATTGGTGAGGTTGAAAACACTCTGGAGTGTATCAACAGCGGTCGGTGATTGCTTCATGAGGAGCTGAATTGAAGAGTTTGTAATCATCGGTACACCATACGGGGAGCGGAGGAAGTCGTCCACGTCTTGAGTAATGGTGGCGAGGCCGAGGTAGTATTTGCGACCGCGCTTTGCGACGCTATGGAGGAAGGACGCGGTATCAGGAGATTTGAGCATCCACCACGCCTCATCAATGACGAGGAGTCGCTTCTTGAGCTCGCGACGCACCGCACCCCAGATGTGGTTTGTGATGATGTACATGGCAATCGTTTTGAGGTCCTCTTCCATGTCGCGGAGTGAGAACACAATGAGCTTTTGGTTGATGTCCACATTGGTCGGCTCATTCATAAAGCCCGACCAGGTACCGGTGGTGTACTTGGTGAGGCGCTGTACGAGTGACTCACTTCCCTCCATGCCGGCAAGTACCATTTCGAAGTCGGTGAGGAGTGGTGGTGAGAGGTGTGAATAGTCGCCATCTCCGGTGATGTCTTTGAGTGCATACACCTCATGGAGCGTGGTGTCGATAATTGCATCCTCTTCAGGGGTGAGACCACCGAGCATGAGGCGGAAGAGCCCCACGAGCTCGATGATGTGTGAGCGGAGGAGATCCTTTGGTGCTTCATCAGGGAGCGGTATCGGAAGGTCAAACGGATTGATATGGTTGGGTGAAGAGAGTGAGATGTTGAAGAACTTCCCTCCCGTCCCCTCTGCCAAATACTCGTACTCGTGCTCAGGGTCGATGATAATCACCTCAGTGCCAAACATGAGGGAGCGCAAAATTTCAAGCTTGAGCGTGTATGACTTACCTGCTCCCGAGGTGGCAAAAGTAACAGAGTTGTAGTTGGTGAGCTTGTAGCGGTCAAAGAGCACCAGAGAGCTGTTGTGGCGGTTGATACCATAGAGAATACCGGTATCCGAGGTGAGGTCGAATGAGGTGAATGGGAAAAAACTCGAAAGCGGTGATGAATTGAACTTGCTATGGACGAGCAATTTGTCGGTCACCACAGGAATGATACTGATAAAACCATCTTCCTGCTGGAAGAGTGCTGGCTTGAGGTAGATCAGGCGAGTGTCGAGGAAGCCCTTCACCTCCGTCTCTATTTTGTCGAGTCCTTGCTCAGAATCAGCGTAAATGGCGATGTAGAGCCCCACATTGAAGAGTTTCTCCTCCGCTTGCTGGAGTTTGTCGCGGAGCTCTTCGAGGTTGCGGTACGCTGCGTCGAGTTGGGGATCACGCACCATGCCCTTGTCGGCACGTTCATTTATTTGACTCTGTACCTCCGCAACTTTCTTTTGGAATTTTTTGAGTGTTTCCGCGGTTTCTATGGGGTGAATGACAATAGTGACATCCATTTCGCGCTCGAGGTTGAGGACCGGCTCGAGCCATCCATCGGTGAGATATCTTGGGTAAGAAACCACAAAGAACACACGAGCAAAGCGACCGCTCACGTTGATGTTTTTGGGGCTGATGTTGAGCGCCGAGGGTGCTATGACATCAGGGAGTGTGAGACCGGTGTTGTTGGCTATCACCTCGAGCTCGTTCTCCTTTTGCTGTTGTATAAAATTTGGTAGTCGCATATTAACGTTGTGGTGCCTTTGATAAATCTTCGGGATTAAAAATATGGTAGTAGAGCTCGGTGAGCTCCTCGGTGCCGAGTGGTACACTTCGCACACCCACACGCGCAAGCCCTTGTTCGACGACGGAAACCCTCTGCTCAAGCTGAGTGCGATTTTCAAAGAACGTATCGCTCTTCATCTGGGACGTCTCTTTCTTTTTTAAGAACTTTGAGATACCACCCACTTGAGCTGTGAGAGGAGAAAAAGATACGACGACAAAGAAGTTTTTGGTCATAATCTCCACTTGGTCGGTAAATGTGGTGATGAACTCTATGTACTCACGGAGCTGGATACGCATGAGGTCGTTGTCTTGTGCGTCCTGTCGTGATTCGAGGAGTGCGACGTACGGGCGAATATCGAGACGTCTGGATTGGGCGTACACCTGTACCGAAAAATCGATGGAGTTGAGGAATGATTGGAATTGAGAAAGAATCGCCTGTTGCTCCTCGACCGACTTGAGCGCGAAGTTGATGGAGGACGCGAGGAGCACCATGCACATTTGGCCACTTTTGAGGATGACAACATCATCGTGGATATCGGCGATGGGAACAAATTTTTGTGAAGCGTTTTGTGTAATCATAGTGTTAGTTGGATGAGCCGTGCTCTAATTTTTGTGAAAGATCTGCGATGTGCCCGGTGGATACTGAGGGCGCCATGGCAAGAGGCACAGTGTCCTCCTTTTCTGTCTTCACCACAATCTCCGGTGCTGTAGAACGTTGCCATATATAGAGCCGGGCACCGGTAAAAAAGCGAATAGCCGCCTCCATGATGATAGAAAAGGGACGGCTGTTTATTTTTATAAATGCGAGAGAAATGGCAATCCCCCCGATAGGCAACCCCAAGAACACAAAAACAAGAAAGGATTGGAAAATGACATACAAGATAATCATGAGCCCTACCCCACCAGCCGTGTAGACGAACTGCTTCCAAGTGAGCGGGCCGACAATCTTATCTTCAATTTCAATGAATTGAGGAACCTCAAACTGCATATAGATGTATTGTACACGAAACCGCACACACACCGAAGGTGTATGTGCGGATAGCGTAGGGTATATGCAGACCACAAAAGTTTTGTGAGAGAAAAAATTAAAAAGCTATTACGGTTGCGGTGGTGCGGGGGGAATGTTTTGTTGGAGGGATGCAATATCCTGTGTCATGGTGCGTGCGGGAGCGAGTGAGCGCAACACCTCTTCGCGGGTAAGCGGACGGACCATTTCCCCATCCGTCACAGCGGGTCGTGGTACGGATGTCTGTGGGCGGAGCTCAAGCTTTTCCTTGAGAGAGGAGTCAGCATCGGGAAGTGGTGCTTCTACGGGTACGACGATTGTGCTTCGAAGGCTCACAAATTCTGAATCATGTTCAATTTCAGAAAGAATGCCGGTCACGCCATAAAAGATAGATAGGTGAAGCATGTCTACGAGTGCTCGTGCCTCACTCTCACTGAGGCGTGGTATGCGTCGCTTGAGAGCTTCACCAAGCTTCGAAACCTGTTCGTAGCCGAAGAGTACAAAGAGAATCTCGTTTCTGAGCAACTCTCGTTCCCCATCATTTAGGGTGAAGTATGAAGAAATTCTCTGGAGAGACGCATTGAATTTTTCATCAGTGATTGCGTTTTGCAATTCACGGGGGAGCAGATCGAAGCGTTCTTTCGTAATTGCACCGAGCGGGTTGTTGTTTTCTGGAGGCATATATTTATTATGGTTTAGCTGCATTCGCTTTCATTTGATCCTGAAGTTTTTTGAGTTCTGCAGCAAGTCCCTCAAACTGATCAGGAGCTTTACCCGCAGCATCTCGTATGGCTTTCGCGTTCTTTTCAATGTCCTTTTTATTGTACAACCAAGGTGCAATCACAGAGTTTTGAACAGAATCAGCGTATGCAACCTGTCGTTCACGTTTGATACCCACCACTTCCACTTTATTTCCACTCGCATCGGTTTTTGTCCCACCATTGAGATCAGCGTTCAGATTTATCTTTGTTTGAGCCAACTGAGCTTTTCTTGCAAGAATATCTGAATTATGCGCTTGTTCAAGCAATTTAATCTCTTCCGTTTTTGCCTCTATTTTATCCTTTATTACCGTAAGAGTCGCTTTCTCTGTATCTAGAGTGCTCTTAGCAGCTGTACTTGCAGCTTGTGCTGTAGCAAGGTTTGATTTTGCGAGAGTATCAGCTGCTTGGGCAGTGGCCAACTCTCGTTTTGCTGCTTCAAGCTTCGATGGGTCTTTTATCAAGTCAGGGCTTTTGGACAATGCATCTGCTTCAGCTCTCACCTTTTCATTTGCTTCCTCCAGCTTGGTTTCCGCTTCCGTCGCCTTTGCATTCGCTTCCCTCTCCGCTTCTTTTGCTTTATCTGCATCTTCCACAGCCTTTTCCACTTTTTTCTCAGCATCCTTACGGTCCTTAACATTCCTTTCTTGGTCCATTCGGTGTGCTTCTGTTTCGGTTTCCTTCCGCTTCTCTGCTTCTTCAAGCTCACGTTCTTGTGTTTTAATTGTTGCTTTTCCTGCAGTTTCTACAGCATTATAGCGCTCCTCATCATGTCCGAGACTCTGCGCAAATTTCTTATCCGCCTCCGCTTTTTCTTTAGCCACCGTTGTGTAGCCACCCTTACGAGCACCACCGAGAATAGGAGCAGCCGTTGTTATACCGGGAACGGCACCACTCACAAGTTTAGAATTTCGAGCATCAAAGGAAGTGTCTGCAACAGCGCGACCAGCGCGAAGTCGCTGTTTTGCTGCCCACCCACTCACGCCTCCTCGAGAGGCTTTGTCTTTAAGTTTTTCTGAGTCTGCATATCTACTCGCAAGTCGCCCCGCGGTGTTTCGTCCGACATACGCCGCTGTCCCTGCGGTGAGTGCAGCACCGGTTCCTATCGCCATAGTAGCTCCCGCCATACCGAGCTTTTGTGAAATGAGCACCGACTGTATGAGGAAAAAGATAGCGACGAGGAAACCGACAATAACACCCATCGAAGCACCAGACTGACCGTTCTGAAGTGCCTTCGCAAAATCAGCAGTCCCAAGTGACGTATTAAAGGCACGTATTATCTGAATGCTAATGAAAAGGAGGAACAGATAGAGTGGCGCAAAGAAAGCGTAGGAGAAGAGCTTGTGCCAGAGGTCCTTTGCCATTCCCGCAGTTTTTGGGAAGACTGTTGCCGCAAAAAGTATTGGCGAAGCGATCATGATGAATACGAGCGCGACAAAGCGAATGATGAGGAGTATTGCTGCGGTCATAAAAACAAATGCAGCAACAAAAAGAACCAGTGCCACCATTATGTAGTACCAGATACCAGCGGTAGCGATTGCAAATTCTTGAGGGCTCGCTCCATTGGGGGCATAAATTGTCCCCGCTTTGAGTTCATTGAACAGTGCACCGGAAATAGACGCCGAACCGTTCCCTGTCATTGCCACATACACTTGATAGGCGAGATAGTTTGAAAACTCGATAACCGCCTCCGTGATAAAGAGACTAAAGTTGATGAGGAGCGCACCAATGATGATATGAGCGAGTGTACTCTTTACCTTACCACTTTCGTAGTCAATGATACTCATAATGCCGATGTAGATAAAGCCGAAGATGAATGCGAGATTACAGAAATCACGGATGACACTCCATGTGGTGTCAATCGCTATCCCCACACCTTGATTGTTGATGAGGTTGCCCATGCCGGTTACAACCTTAGAAATGGAAAGGTCGAGGACCGTACCACCAACCCACGCAAAGGCCGCAGCAATTGAAACAATGATATTACCCACAAGTTTCGAAAACCAATTAATATCAGCTTCAGCACCGGTTTGTGCTTGTTCGTTTGCTCCAGGAGTTGTTCCAGTTTTTGCTGCTTGTGCATCAGCAGCTTCTACAACAGAAGAACTGATTGTATATGAAGTTTTTTGCGTTTCATTATTACTCTGCACACCAAAACCCACAGGGAGGAAGAATACCACCAAGGCCATTAGGGTGATGATGTGTATGCTTTTTCTATGTGTGAATGTGCTTTTTTTCATGGTGTGCTACGAATGTACAATTAGTTGGTGGTTTCGTGCGTTACGCTTACTATACTATTGGTGGATTACATGCAGTATCAATCGCGGTGGTGAATGCGGTTATTTCAGTTTGGAGGGCATTTTGCCCGGTTGCAGCCCATCCCGCGTTGTACTGAATGTACCCGTTTGGATTTATAGAAGATACGTACGCATTATACTGATTTATGAGGTTGGACTGTGCCTCTATGACAGTAGTTGCAGGTGGGTAACTTGCAATCAAGGCTGTGTTGCCACTTCCGAGCGACGCATAGTCACTCTCGTATCTGTCGATATTTGCAATGACTGCCTGCATGGAAGTGCGAGAATTTTGTGCGGAGGTGCGTTGGTTTTGAAGCGAGGGGGTGAGAGTGCCAGGGGTGGTGGTACAGTTTGGATATCTTGTAGCCATATAGTCTTCAGCATTATCAATCATTGAAATGATTGAGTTTTGTACATTGACATATCCATTCCATACATCGTCATATTTGGTGAAGAGCGTCCCCGCGTTCGTCGAACCCTGTTGCGATTGCTGATTGGTAACATTGTTCCAATAGGTATTTCCCCCACCTCCCCCTCCCCCTCCCCCTCCCCCTCCAGCAAGATTTCCAATACCACCCCCCATCACGGTTTGTACGAGCTGGCCGAGGAGCGCAGCGATGAGCTCATCTATCTCGTCTGCGAGTGCGAGGCGGTCACCGGGGAGCCCGAGTGCGTGGTTGAGGCCTGTTTCGACGGTCTTGCCGGGAGTGATAACGTCGCCATTTTCGTCTTTGGTTGAAAATAAACCCTGTCCAAAGCTAAGCAGATTTACTTCTTTGTCACGCTCGCTCCCGATACTTGCCTTGAAAGCGGTCTCTGCTTCGAGCATTGAACCGTATATGTTGTTTTGTGGATTGAGCGTCATTTGGAACCACCCGTCCCATCCACCCTCGAGGAAGTCACCATTGATGAAATTCTCGACATTACCGACAATATCCGAAATGGTGCATTGCTTGTTGCGTTGAGCATAGCGAGTCGTCTTTGCGTACTGAATAGAGAGTGCGACCTGGATGTTGAGCTTGAAGGGCGTACAGAGTGTTTCAAGTGGTGTCCCCTCAATAAAATCTTGTGCCACCACATCACCCACATTCATCAAGTAGCCCTTAAAGTCGGTAATGAAGGCGGGAGTTCCCTGAAATCCTGAGGAAACCCAATCGGTGATACCCTGTATCATCTGCTGGAGGAGGGTGTTCACGAGTGCCCACGCGATGCCGTCGAGCGTGTACTCCTTGAGTGCAAGAGAGTCGGTTGCCCATGCGGTGATTTTTTGTAGGGCAGATTGAATGTAGTCCTCATACAACTGCTTGATGTTTGTAAACCACGTCTGGAGGGTATTCATAAAATTCGCCCCATCAAAAACAGCCAGCTGCGCATTTGCTGTTTGGACAGTGATCGAGCTCGTACGTTCGTTGTATGAAACAGGAGCAAAACAGAGGACAAACACCGAAGAGGCAAAGATGAGCGCGTACAGAGTTTTTTTGAATTGGTACATCATACTTTATCGAAAAGATAGAAAAATGAACCCGGCTCAGTTTTTTCAAATAACACATTCTGGTTTGTAAAGACGATATACATGGACTTGAGGGCTTCCGTCAGCTCTGCCTTTGCTGGCTCGAATGAACTCAGTCGTCCAAGGGTAAAGAGCGGGTCATCAAGGGCAATACGCATGGAACGGATATTGAGAAGAATCGCTTCAACCGCATTCATAAAAGCGAGGTGCTCTTCGATGAGTTCCTCAGGTACTGGCATGGAGGTTGTTTCAGTAATGGTGCTCGCATACATCTCTTCAAAGGGGGCGAGTTTCTCGAGGAGTGATTTATCGTTCTTCATGAGTGCAGTTTGGAGGATTGCTTCAGGGAGATTTTCCTCATGAGCATCGGTACGCATCATCATACTTACAAACTCATTTCCGTACTCGTGCAGAGACTCAGGGGTCGTGGGTACAATGGTGAGCTCGAGTCTTGTGTGCTTTGTGCTCTGTGTGTTTTTCTGTATTGCGGTCACCGCATTGCCAATAAAGGCAGAGGGGTCGGAATAGTCGCGTCCCATTGACTTCCCCTTCATATAATCCTCAAAAAAGGCGACAGTAAACTTGCCCGTGAGCGTGGTGGGTGGCGTGTATGAGGAGGGATTTGAGGTGGATGCGCCCGCTACCATGGGAGCAGTGTCGATAGAGGGGAAACGCTCACTGAGGTTTTCTTCCCAGTCTTTCACACCATCATGATTGGAATCAGAAGATTCAATGTACGTGCGCTCGGGGGCTGTGGCCACGATGACTGATGCCTCAGGAGAGAAGTTGCGCTCTGCACTCACCTTTAAAGCGCCGAAGATTATGATTATCCCCGCGATGACTGCCCCTCCTATGCGAATTTTTCCATTCACGCTACATGAAACACATTACGTCACATACAGTATAGCAGTACGTGAGAGCGATATGGGGAGGTGCTAGTGTTTTCTGTGGATTAGTGCTGTATGAGTGGTGTATAGCGTGTGCACAAGAGAGAGCCACGTGGATGCGGAGAGATCTTCCCCACGTGCGGTGAGTGGAATGTGGAGAGCGATGAAGAGTGGCACGAGGGCATCACGAGGGAGGAGCGAGGTGAGGTTGCCGATGAGCTGTTTGCGCTTCGACTTGAACCCCTCGTGGAGCACCATAAAGAAAAACGACTGTGGCACATCTGCAAAATTTTTTTTATCGATACCGGTAACCGCGACAATGGCAGAGTCTACTTTTGGCGAGGGGGTAAAATTCCCCTTCCCGATAGTCTTTATGTAGTGTGGTGTACCGAATACCTTTATAGAAAGTGAGAGGAGGGACTCTTTTTTGTCACGTGCGATGCGCTCTGCAACCTCTTTTTGTACCAAAAAGACGAGTGTTGAGGGTTGCACGTCGTGCTCAAGGAAGGTACGAAAGAGGAATCCTGATATGTAGTAGGGTATGTTGGCGACGACTTTGTAGGCGCACGGCCGAAGGCCGAGCGCCCCCAGGTCAATCTCTCGAACATCCCCAGCAAAAATCGTGGGTTGTTGAGCCGTTATTTCATCAGCACAGGTGCTGTGGAGTGCCTCTACAGCGCGCTCGTCTGTCTCGATGGCGAGCACTCGAGCACCACGCGAGAGAAGTTCGCGGGTGAGGACACCTGTCCCGGGGCCTATTTCGAGTACGGTATCTCCCTCTTTTACATCCCCCGCATCCGCCATGAGTGATGGGACACGGGAATTATTGAGAAAGTGCTGACCGAGCGACTTTTTTGCTTCTATTTTTGGCAGTTTTGCATCCATTTGAATTTGAGTATAGCCTTTCTATTTAGGAAAAAGCAAATCAACATGTGTTTGAGATGCCTCGCGGAAGCCGTTACAGGCTGAGCGGAGCAACAACCATGACCGTTCATCTTCGATGAACGGTCATGGTTGTATGTGTGCATATCAAATATATGTTGATTTGCTCTGCAATGAGTGCACCTGCTAATCCAAATAAATCGTCCGCTCATAGCCGGACTCGGTCGGATTTGCATTTTCGAGGAGCTCACTCCGGATGTCACTGAGGAACGATGAGGGAACATTGACCCGCTGGCTTCCAAAGATGGTGCGAATGTGCGCATACGAGAGAAACACGCGTTTTTTTGCGCGGGTGAGTGCCACATAGAAGAGTCGCCGTTCTTCCTCCTCATCCACACCCTCATCTCCCATGCGCTCATGGGGAAAAAGTCCTTCTTCAAGCCCTGTGATGAAAACGTACGGGAATTCAAGCCCTTTTGAAGCGTGAATGGTCATGAGGCGCACCGCATCAAACTCTTCTTTTTCTTTGAGCTCATCCTGATCACTCCCGAGCGCCGAGTCCTCGAGGAGATGCTCGATTGCTTCTTCAGGGCTATATTCCGCGTACTTCGTACCGAGGGTAACGAGTTCGCGGATGTTCTCGAGACGCTCCTGCCCCTCTTCCCCACCCATTTTGAATTCCGTTTCCATACCGGTTTCTTTTATGATGAATGCGAGTGTTTCGTGCACTGGGTGTTCATTTGCAAATGTTGCGATTTTGTCGATAAGTGCATAGAAGAGAGCCACCTTTTCCTTCGTCTTGCCGGTAAGTTCATCGGCATGACCCTCGACTACTTTAAGCAGAGTCACTTTGCCGATACCGCGTGCGGGGGTGTTGATGATACGGGCGAGATCGCTTGTGCTACTCGGGTTTTGTGCAAAACGGAGAAACGAGAGCACATCCTTCACTTCCCTTCGGTCAAAAAAGCGCGTGCCAATCATCTGATAGGGGACGCCGTAGTCAATGAAGGCCTCCTCAAGTGCACGCGATTGAAAGTTGGTTCGAAAGAGAACAGCAATATCACTTGGAAATGCGCCACTTTTTATCAGTTCTTTCGCTTTGAGCGCGACATGCTCCGCTTCCTCTTGTCCGCTCATGGCAGCATAGACGGAAATAAGTTCCCCCTCGTGGTTTTTGGTATAGACATTTTTGAGGGGGCGATTCACATTTTTTTCGATGATGTCATTTGAAGCGGTGATGATGGTTTGGGTGGAACGGTAGTTCTCCTCGAGCATGACAATGGTCGCATTGGGGAAATGTCGCTCAAATTGGAGAATGTTTTTGATATCCGCACCACGCCACGAGTAGATTGAATTGTGCGTCACGATGCCGTTTGCAATGAAGTTGTGCGTGTGTTCAATGTCAATATCGTACACGCGGGGGCGGTCTTTCAAAAAAGAGACTTCTTTCACAATTTCGTATGTTCCGTCACTCCCAAAAAGAGCCATTCCTGTTTTGACAGAACTTGCAGGAGTGAACGGAAGCGAGTTTTTTTGTATTGCATCTACCTGTTGCGTACCGAAACGCGCATTTATGGTGACGTATGCGTGCGGAATGAGGGACTGAAGCTGTGCGACCAGTGTCTGAATGTGTGCAAATGAAGCGTGTGCAGTTTCGAACCGCCAGCTCGTGGAGTTTTTCTTTTCGGGGCGCACAGAAAATCCATGAGATACAAGGAGTGCCCTTGTATCACTATCCGAGCCGACTATGCTGATGCGGTGCATCGGCGTCTTCCCTCTCCTGTCGCCACAGAGTGTGACATTGATATTTTTCCGAGCACTTTTCCCCGACTGCGGGCGATGGTGCGGAAAAGAGAGGGAGAGGTGATAATCGGCGAGGAGTGTACGAGCAGATTTTTCGGTATCCACAGAAGAAAAAATTTGCCTCAGTGCGGTTTCGTCATGCACGTAGCCGTGTGTACTCAGGCCACGGCGTGGTGTAAAGGGAACAGTCGGTATTTGATAGGTGAGCGAGAGAATGTACTCATGAACACGCGCCTCTTGAATGGAATGGTGTGTACTCACGACCCATGTGGCATCTGCATGCTCGTGGTTGCTCCGTTGCACGAGCCCAACAACTGACTTTTTTTGGCCTTTTGTGTATACCTGCGTCGTACCGAGTCTCCAGCCGACACCCTCCTTCCACATGAGGTAGGTGATGTATGTCTGAGGAGTGACTCCGAGCACATAGCCCGCAAAATGCATGTGATCTTTTGTGCTTGTGAGTACTTTTCCGCTCACTGTTTCAATGCGCACCAGCTCATCTTTTGGCATAAGGGTTCGTGCTCTCACGACGAGTGCGGGGCGAAAATCACCACTTCCATAGCATGAAAGCACAGAATCACCTTTTTTAATCTTTTCTATGGGACGTTTCGTCTTGTCAGCCATCGTGACTTTTGTCCCCGCCGTAAGACACTGATCGACATCGCCGACGACGCAGAGGTTGGCCCGCTCACCCACAATGAGGCGCGCAATTTCATACTGTACTCTATTGGTATCCTGATACTCATCGATGTGGACGTAGGTAAAGCGCGTTCGATACTCTTCGAGAATCGGTGGGTGGCTCTTGAGCATTGAGAGCGTCTTCGCGAGGAGGTCGTCAAAGTCGAGTGCATGTTCCTCTTTCAAGATATTGTCATATACAGCCCACACCTCGGAGGCAACTCGCTCGGGGTATGTGCGCGCTTTGTCGCGAAAGTCGGCAACCGTCTGCGCATCACCTTTTGCACGGGAAATTATGGAAAGAATACGTCTCGGCTCAAACTGCTTAGGGTCATGGCCGACGCGCTCCATGGCTTTTTTGATTGCTCCCAGTGAGTCACTCCTATCATAAATTGCAAATTGCTTGCGGAGGCCAAAAACCTCGTGGTGTTCGCGAAGCATACGGACACCGAGTGCATGGAAGGTGGTAACAAGTGGAACACCATCATCAATTGAGCGCTCAGAACTGCGATATTTTTGTATAAGTGTCAGCACACGTTCGCGCATTTCCTTTGCTGCTTTATTGGTGAACGTGACTGCAAGAATATGTCGAGGAGCGACCCCTTCTAGAATGAGGTGGAGGATGCGGTGGGTAATAACACGCGTTTTTCCTGACCCCGCTCCCGCAAGCACAAGAACCGGCCCATCGGTAGTGAGTACCGCTTGTTTTTGTGCTTCATTGAGTCCCTCGAGGTGATTCATGGTAAATATATCGCTCCACACTATACCACGTCGACACCGATATTTTTTGAGGGGGAGAAATAATGTGTCGAAAAACCAAAACACAGATTACACGGTTTGGAAATAGCCCAAAAATCCACAGTTTAAGCGATAAAAATACCCCTCCGAGCACACTGTGGAAAAGAGGAAAAAGCAAGGTTGACCCACTTTTTCACTTCGCTATGATAGTACGGTACTACAACTGTGGTACAGGTATGGAGCGCCTTTGTTCGCTCTTTTTCTTTCAGAATTTTCCGTAGTAGTTGCATGGCGGTGAGTCCATAAGAAACGCATATAACACACCCACAACATAATTTTGGTCAGCAACGTGCACCGTCACAAACTGAACAAAACACATACAATTTTGTACGACCCATGCTTGGGCTCGGGATACTCATACTTTCAGTCGCAATCCCCTACTCAGTACATGCAGGTCTTTTTTCTGTACTTTTTGATACTGTTTCTGCTAATACTGCAATGCAACCAGAAACAGCGAGTTATGGCACAAATGCACAGACGATGCCCATTTTGCGCGCAGCACGTAACATAGACCCTAATCCTATGAAAGGAGGAGGTGATATTGTTGTGTCTGGAGATGCACTTGTTCCTCCTCGCAGTATAGAAGGACAGGACAAAATGGTAAATCTGGAGACAAAAAACGGTGAAATCAGCCAATATGTTGTGCGCGAGGGCGACACCCTTTCCCAGATAGCTTCGATGTTTGACGTAAGCGCAAAGACCATCCTTTGGGCAAATGACATTTCAAGCCCGAGCAAGATACAGCCTGGTGATTCACTCATCATCCTCCCTATTACCGGTGTGCGCCACGTGGTGAAGAAAGGCGACACGCTCGCTACGATTGCAAAGAAATATGAGGGAGATGTGGATGATATTCTCGCATATAACCAGCTCGCATCGGCTGAAGACATAGGAGTTGGGGACACAGTGGTGATACCTGGTGGAATTATTGCACCACAAGTGACAACACAAAAAAGTACAACAAAAACACGCACGAGCGCCGGGACAGCAGTTGCAAAGGGCAACGGAAGCGCTGGTTTCTCACACCCAATTCCTGGAGCGGTACGTACACAAGGACTTCATGGATACAACGGTGTGGACTTCGGTGCACCAGCAGGGACTCCTATATATGCTGCAGCGGGAGGTGAGGTTATTGTTGCAAAGGCAACGGGCTACAATGGCGGTTATGGTGAGTATGTGGTCATAAAGCACGCCAATGGGACACAGACGCTCTATGCGCACTGTTCGAGCGTCGCTGTCGCCGTGGGGAATACCGTTTCTGCAGGTGAAGTGATCGGCTATGTGGGTTCAACGGGACGTTCGACGGGGAATCACCTCCACTTTGAGGTACGTGGCGCACGAAATCCATTCTAGTCGGACGCACATTTTTACTCATTTACTTCGTTGCGTTCATAAAAAATTCGCTCACCGTACACTTGTACGACTCGCGAATTTTTTAATCCGCGCCTCGTAACTGATGCAAAAATGCGCGTCCTTAATACTGGAACCAGAAATCCATTCTAGTCACAACCTCTGTTTTGGGAGTACTCCGGTGTCGTTTCGTTCGTTTGTTCCCGCGCAGTACCCTTGTACAGCTTGGTCGCAAGCCTCGCTCACTCCTAGGATTACTCTCAAAAACAAAGGTTGTGTTGAATATATATAGTTTTACCAAATACACAAAAAGCTACAGCACTGTACATCTAAGTACACCTTGTAGCTTTTTTGTTTGTCTCCTCGCGCTGCACCCTAAAATCAACGATGGTAATGAGCGACATCGTAAGTTGCTCATACCTACCACAATATCTTAAGCCATCATTAATGAGCAACTTACGATGTCGCTCATTCAAAGTGAAATATTTTTTGGCTTCTCGTACTCCCCTGTTGCCTCTCTGAAGAGTTCATCTTGTTTTTTAAGGAGTGGGTGCATACGATTGATCGCGGTTACATCTTCGTTCTAAAGTTGAGTGCTTCGAGAATGTGTATCTCAGAGAGTTCATCAGAATCTTCAAGGTCGGCAATAGTTCTACTTACCTTGATGAGGCGATGATAGCTACGAGGAGAGAGTTTCAACTTTTCCGCTGATTGCTTCAGGAGTGCGCGTACTGCGGAACTCATTTCAATTTTCTCTTCAATATCACGCGCAGACATTTCACCGTTGGTACTAATACCCGTGCCTGCAAATCGAGCATACTGGCGTTCACGCGCACGCGCAATTTTTTCGCGAGCATGGTCGGTTTCGCCCCGGCTCCCTGTGGGAGCCGGGGTACGTCTCTCGGTGAGCGTTTCGAAGTCGACGTGGGGCACCTGAAGCCAGAGGTCAATACGGTCGAGGATGGGTCCTGAGATTTTGTGCTTGTATGTTTCTATCATTTGATGCGCGTAGTCTCCTCGCTCATCACCACCACGGGTCGGGTTCATTGCAGCTACGAGAATGAAGTCAGCGGGAAAAAGTGCTGTTGATTGGATGCGAGAAATGGACACGACCCTATCCTCCATGGGCTGACGGAGCGCATCTATCGCACGCCGTTCAAACTCGGGAAACTCATCGAGGAAGAGCACTCCCTTGTGTGCGAGGGTATCTTAGCCGGGGCGTGTGTTGGTGCCTGCTCCCACGAGTGAGGTGAAGGATGCGGTGTGGTGCGGTGCCCGAAAAGGCGGTCGGAGTGAAATCCC